>JADDOQ010000269.1:0-1526 GCA_016782315.1 Nitrososphaeraceae archaeon
ATTTTTTTGCCATTTATGTAACACCTATGTCTCTTCTCTCCACGGAGATCCAATACCTTCAGGGCCAAAAGAATCATCCGAACCCTTATACCTCAAGGAACCTAATCCCACCGAACCCGCATCAAATTTGCATGTATTTATACCTCTAAGTGTATATAAATAGTATATTTATGGCTGATATCGTCACAAATCATTATATTCAAATTCACCCTTTTGAAAATTTCTGTTTTGGTTTAAGGTCAAAGGAAACTCAGAGAGTATTCAAAAATAAACATATTTCTTGAATTTATAATAACAGAAAATCCATTGACTTTATTTGATTTTAACTTTATTCATAACATTTCTAGACATTTTAATTTATTTAAAAATAATTTAATGGTTTTATTAATAACGTTTATTTTGGAATTTGTTTATTTTCTCATGAAAATATTTTAAAGTCTCTTCTGCATTGAAATTATCCACATCTAGTTTGTCCCTTTCCATCTTTAAATCACTTATCTCTTTTTTAATATCAACAATATCTTTAACATCCTTTATACTAATGCGATTTTCCTTTAAGTGACGGAGTATCTCTAAAAATCCCTTTAGGTTGTTTCCATCTTCATCCTATATGGATACAAAATCCTGTCTGTTTTGTAAAGTCAAATAATCAGAATGAATTTTCAAAATATTGTCTGTTGGCAAGTCAAGCCCAATGGCCACCTTGACAATAGGTTTGCCCTCTAAAAATAGTTTGAAATATTGGGATGAAATAGACAATGGTTTATACTTTGGCTCGTTTTTCTCTTCTATGGCATTATTTGTAGTTTTTTGTCTTATTTTCTTAATGGTGGTATTTGAAACATTGGCCATCTTTGAAATTTCCCTTGTTTTATGGCCTTTTTTCAGCAAGCCAGTAACCAACGTCTCTTTTTCCTTTTCATTTAGGACCATAACATCCAACATTGCTATCGGGTTTCTTTATAAAGATGGAGTTTTTTTATCCATGTTACAACCTTTTCTTAACCGCTATCCCTGTTAGTGCATTTTTTAATTGATACATATGTAGTTTTTTATGTTGTTTTTTGGTGTAGACCGACATATTCTTTAACGGCATATTAAAGCAATTATATTCGCGGAAATTATTCCCAAATGCCGCTGCTACGGAAAAGCATATTTTAATGCATTAACAAATGTGTGTGTAGGTAAAACAGAATAAAAATGGGAAGGCAGATTACAGGGTGTTGGGGTTTGGACAGATGAACATTGCGAAAAAATGATTCAAAGTGTGCTAATAGACTGACCGCATAAAATGCCGGAAAAAGCCGCAACAAAATTTACAAAGGGATCTAATCAATTATGCGAATCTGGAAATACCATGATTCAACAGCGATTCAAGAACTAGGCAAAAAAATAAAGAACAACTAAACAACAGCAACAAAGATTCAACTTAAAGGAATTTGACGGTTTTAAATTCCATAAAATACCAATACTTATATAGCATGTTAGACAATGTATAGTAATGTCAATTAAATCTGATAATTCAG
>JADDOQ010000269.1:1539-1739 GCA_016782315.1 Nitrososphaeraceae archaeon
AACCAATAATTCAGACAACACAACATATACCTATGATACTAATATCAATACGAACAGCAGCCAAAACAACAGCAGCCAAAACAACAGCAGCCAAAACAACAGCAGCCAAAACAACAGCAGCCAAAATTCTAATGATTTTACTCAATCAGTAAACAGTTCACTTGACCAAACCAAAGACCAAATCAACAGGTCAATAGAGG
>JADDOQ010000137.1:0-4207 GCA_016782315.1 Nitrososphaeraceae archaeon
ATAAAGACAATATACAATCCGGATGAGAACAGTATTGAGCAGAATTTCTCAAAATCAGGATTTTTGTCTGCCAGCCTTCCGCCGACATGGTATCCCATGCTTAGGCCGACCAAGACGACACCAATTAAACTTCCCCAAGTATATATGGAACTTCCAAAAACAGGTGTCAGCAATCTGCTCGCAGCAAATTCTAATGACATGGTTGCAATCCCTGCAATAAATACAAGGACAAGAAGAACAATATGCAAAGAAGTTGAGGCAGGTTTCAAAAACAATACTTTATTCCTTATGTTATGTATAGAGGACTTTATTTATATGGTTTAAGTACAAAATAACTAAACAGGCACAAACATCATTTAAGCAGAACTAAAAGTCGCAATGGTTATTGTCTTTATTTTTAAACAATACATCAATACTTTTGCTTATTTCTCAATCTTCGATTTTATTGTACTATAACAGTTAATTCACCATATTGACCCTGAATAAATAAAACCGGCATGTTTTATTTAAAACGCTAATTTAGATATTTCAAAGCAAACTGTTATTGTTATGATATTGGATACAGGAGATTTAAAAATCAAAAACGTGCCAAACCATATAAAAAATAAGGGGAATGGTATTGAGCCGGTCTGTTTACTTTTCAAAGCTTATGGACATCCCAACTGCACTGCCGCTGCCAAAGCTTATTGCTTCTTTTGCGTCATCATTCCATAGCACAATTGTGTTGATGTTTGACAGCTCCTTTGGTTGTTTGGTTACCAAATCTTTGCCAACCAGTGGGTCTTCAATTGATGTTTTGTATAGACCCTGGGTGGAAGACAACTCTCGCATCTTCACCATATCCACAAATACCGCGTCATTGTTGTCCCTTGCCTGCGGCGCGTTCTGAAAGTCAATTGACCCCGCTATCAACTTCAGGTCCTTGTCGTTTGGAATGTTAAGCAACAGTGAAGCCATGTCCAATTGGCATTGGTCAAAGAACCCTATTATCCTGATTCCCTTTGGTGCCAATTGGCCTGCCAAGTTTATTGTCTCAGATATAATGCCACATTCCGCCGTGGCCTCAATTGTTGTTGTCTTTGTTGTTGCTTTTTGCTGACCCTGGGTATTGTTGTTGTTGTTGTTGTTGTTGTCATCATTGCCGCCAGGTGGGCATTTTTCTATCCTGAAAGAAACAAAGTCGTTGGACATGGTGCCGTTTTTGTCTTTCACTTTTAGCTCTATACCGACACTTCCTGCTGCCGAATTCAGGGTGTTTCTTGTCTCCACCGCGGTTTTAACGGAATCACGGTTGATTATTCTTGGGAACAAATCTTCGTCATCTGTTTCCTCCACAGACCATGAATAGGACACTATGCTGTCTCCATCATCCGGATCATGGCTGTTTGAGGCATCCAGGATAACCCTCTCACCCTCACAGACACTTTGTTTGCTTACGGTGGCTATTGCCACAGGTGGATTGTTTAATGGTGTTGATGTGCTGTTTGTGTTGTTTTGCGGAATATCTACCTGAGTGTAGTTGTTGCGGGGCAGCGGTGTTTGGGTTGAGTTGTTGTTGTCGGTGTCTGTGCTGTTGTTGTTGTTGGTGTCTGTGCTGTTGTTGTTGTCGGTGTTAATGATGTCGATATCCTCCTCAACTATATTGCCCATATTGTCATCTGCGCCAGTTTCAGTTTCAGTTTCGTTTTCTGTTGCACCTGTACCGTTGTCAACTGGTTCTTCAATAGGTGTTGGTGTGGGCATTTCTGTTGGTGGTTGTGGCAGTGGTGTTTCACTAACACATATGCCGTCTAAAAGAACCTCGCCCTCGTTGCATTGAACTGATGGTTCTGCATCCGGCAATTCATCGTTTTGTGTGCCCTCCTGTAATGCACTGGTTTCGCTTTCGTCAGCCGGTGTGGCAATTGAGTTTGTTTGGTCATCTGTAACCTGACCTGCTGCTTCTTCTTCCTCTACTGCCGTTTCCGTTTGTTGTAGTACCTCTTCCTCTTCTTCTTGGGCAAATGACTTTTTCAAAAAATAATCGTAGTCATTTGCGACCATGCCAGCAATTGCTGCATGCATCATCAAGGCCATTGCGGATATGAATACAAAAACGATTTTTGCATCCTTTTTCAATATATTTTTTTTTAACATCACAATATTAAAGATATTGCTGATAGATTAGGGAAATGCTGAAACGATGGTGAAACGGCTGTTCCATAATCTTTTTCGCCAACAGAAAAAGACTATTGATTGATATGGTTAACAAATGATATTTCACTTTTATCCATTGCTAAATTAACCAAAGTTATGGAGTGAAATAATACCATAAATCAATTAATTGTTACTTTATTACTACAATAGGTTAGTCTAACCACTTTGCTCATCATTAAGATGATCACATCTTAATTTGATTAGGTTTTGTGTCCCTGCTTTTTGCACTTCAACTAAATCCTCCCGCTCAAGTCTTTTTACTAATCTCCAAAGCGTTGTTTTGGGGAGTATAAACTTCTTCCTTATTTCACTTTCAAAAACAGTTCCTTCTTTTTCTGCCAGAAACCTTAGTACCTGTTTGTCCTCCGGTTTTAGGTGAGGTCTTTCGCGTATTGTTTTTTCTATGGCATCTAAAAGAGGCACAGTGTTGATTGCATTGTCCTTTTTATTATACTGGTTATGGGAATCGGCTAATGCAATATCTGAAGAAACTGAATCTTTTAAGGATAGTTTGTGATCTTTATCTGTTGTGTTTGGGTTTACGTTGTTATCATTGTTTTGATCTTTTGTTGTTGGTGGATGTTGCGATTTTTTTTGTGCCATCCCGTTTCCTTTTGTTATTTTAAAAATCGATAGACTTTTCCTTTTGTTAAAATAATACATCATTAGGGCTACAGATCCTCCAATAATCAAAGAAAGTATTAGGAGGAGATTAACCCCATTGTTTATCCAAAGGCTCTTTTCGCCAGGCTCTAGACTTGCAGATTCGTATTTTTTGAATAATTCTTGTACATATTCTTTTGATTTTGTATAGTTCCCATTTGTGAATTCATCTTTTGCGTTTGTTAGTAATGCTTTATACACTTCTGCTGAGCCATCCGTGATGTTTTCTGTTACAAGGAGATCGGCTTTCATGATTTCCGATTGGGCAATGTCATATTCCTTTGTAACATTAGAAAGCAAAGCTTTCGCAAAAGTCCCTAGTTCTATTGCTTTTTGATATTGCTTTTTATCTTTTGCAGCGATTGCCTGTTGCAATGTCCTTTCAGCATCATTCAATATAATAAGTGGGTTTTTGTCTTTAGTCTCTTGAATAACAACTTGTGCAGAATCGATGGAGATTATGGCTTCATCTTTTGTTGGTGGTTGCTCAATTATGGCGTATTTAACTGTTGTATTTCCGGGATCAAAGGCAATTATGTTTCTCTTTTGATCCTGTGTTATTATTAATGGATTTTGTGGACCCCAACTGCTTATTTGTGAATCTACAGGCAATATCAAAGAGACACGCATAGGCGAAAGCAAGCTAAAGATCCATTCCCTCCCATATTTTTTTGTCAAGTCTGATGTGTTATAATACAATGTAGCACTCAAGATTCCTGAAGAATCTATATCCACTTCCCTTAGGTTTTCTTTCAAGTATGATTTTATTAAACTTCCTTCGTGATCCTTAACTACCGCATTAGAAGACCTACCGAATAAATCTATGGCGGTAGATTGATTGCGAGGGTTAAGTGTTACGGGATGTTGTATCTTTGCATCACCATCAGAGGAAAGATCAATAATGGCCATATCCGCGGTATGTTTTTCATCCGTTGTAGCCGTTACAATGGCGAAATTACAGCAACAACCAATAAAGATGCATATAAGTACACCTACAACAATTAATAACTGCAGAGACTTTCCCTCCATCTAATTTCATTGTTGAATAAATAAACATAACTAGAGACACATCCTGTCCAACAGGACATTACAATTGTAATATGGATTTTAGTAAGAAACAGACACTCGGGATAGCAAAAGCGAAGAATAATCCTCAAGTCTGATTCATTTCTAAAACAAGAATAATAAACACATTGTCAACATGCAATGCAAATAAGAATTTGGAATTGGTTTATTTATCATTATAAGGAGAACTGTATTTCTTCGCTGATAGACTCCACGTCGTCGTCAGGCGGTTGCTCGTCAGGCGGTTGCTCGTCAGGCGGTTGCTCGTCAGGCGGTTGCTCGT
>JADDOQ010000137.1:4318-5913 GCA_016782315.1 Nitrososphaeraceae archaeon
TCTATTGATCGGGTGATGTTTCCATTAGTGTCATTGGTGATAGGAAGATCAACTGGCGGGATTATTGGAATTGTATCGTTATCGGCAGTAGCATTGGTTAAAGGCTGTTTGAGGAAATTTCTAACGAATATTTGTACATCGTCCTCATCATGTTCACCTTTAACATCCGTTACTGTTGCCTCAAATATTAAAGAGAAATTTTGTTCCATTACTGGAGCATTAAATTGAGCTGTTTTCTGATCAGGGTAAGACAATTCCACGTCAGGCCCACCAATCTGCCTCCAACTAAAGGTCAATCCATCCCTATCCGGATCATAACTATTGCTTGCGTCCAGCACCACCTCCTGTCCCCCTATAACTTCTGAAGGTCCCGATGCGTCAGCTACTGGAGTAGATTCTTTTGGTAAAAGCACCATGCTAAAGGTGTCAACATCGGTTATACCATTTATGTCTGTCACCACAATCTCAAAATCCAATATGGACGTTTCTTCGACAGCAGGAGTTACGAATGAGGATCTTTGCCCATTTGTACCAAAAGATTCCACGTCAGGCCCACCAATCTGCCTCCAACTAAAGGTCAATCCATCCCTATCCGGATCATAACTATTGCTTGCGTCCAGCACCACCTCCTGTCCCCCTATAACTTCTGAAGGTCCCGATGCGTCAGCTACTGGAGCACCCGGCTCTTTTTCAATAGGACAGACAACCGTTCCAGTAAAACTTCCTGCTTGATCTTTTTGTATTTTTATGTTTGCTACAGAAACTTTTTCACAATCGCCATTGATTGTAATTGGTTTTGGCGCAATGTTATTGCATAATGTGTCAGACATCACCAAGCCCTCTATACTAAAACCTTTAGGGTCAATGTTGCCCCTATCCAAAACACCCCCTTGGGCCAAAGTGGAGTTATTTGCATCTTTGAAATATATTTCAAAGGATCCATACAACTGCCCAGGGTTGTTTCGAAAACCAGTAAATGACAGGTTTCCGTTTTTGAATTGTTTTCCATCACTACATGCAAAGTTACCTATTCCGTTATAGGAAACAACTTGTTGCTCGATTACTGAAAATGCCATATTATTTATTTGATGTATAGATAAGGAAAACGAAATTGTGAATACAATAAAGGTGATAATTGCCTTAAGCATTATGCTAAATGTCTAATATTTTCATTTGTAGTTTATATAGATTGTGAAGGGATAATGTACAATTCTTTTTATACTTAGTGATTAGGTTTCGTATTTTATTGATCCAGACTAGTTCTAACATGTTTTTACGCTACTAAGTTTTTCATAGTGTCTTTCCGAATTTTTTGTGATTATTGTTGCTGAAATTCGTTTATCGAATATCTTATCTTTGCTGTATCGGGTCCAAATGTTAGCAAATGCTGTGATCCAACTAATCGCAGTGAGGAAGGAGATCGCTCCAAAAAGTTAATTGTTGCATCAATGGGCAACATAACCATAAAACCCGTAGTTGAATTAACAGAGAGAATCCAATCTTTGTTTTCTTTCTGA
This sequence comes from Nitrososphaeraceae archaeon, assembly GCA_016782315.1. Lineage (GTDB taxonomy): Archaea > Thermoproteota > Nitrososphaeria > Nitrososphaerales > Nitrososphaeraceae > Nitrosocosmicus. The sequence continues at coordinate 5,836 of JADDOQ010000137.1, forward strand.
AGGATTCCTGATGTCTTATAGGTTATTCTAACGTTATCAGTGTCAATATTCTTTACCATTATCTCATTATCCTTAACA
>JADDOQ010000138.1 GCA_016782315.1 Nitrososphaeraceae archaeon
TTTAATAATCATCCAGAAAAATATGGCAGGATTAACTTAACAAACACAGATATTTACGATTCGTATCATACCATGTAACTCAAATATTGCCTGCAAAAGGGAACGAGCCGATTGTTACAGCAATCAGTTCAGGGAAAAGGAACATGCCATGGCCAATATTTTGTTGTTCATTCAACCCTTTTTTATTAACATTACTCCAACAAAATTATAAAAAAAATAGTGTCTGATAAAGTTGAAATAACTATATTTTAGTAATATATAATGAATCCACAATATTTAAATTCAACATTATTATAAAAGATAATAGAATCCATTCTAAAGGACCGATATCGTCACCAAGCCCATCGGGCCCGATCCCTTAATATTCACCAATGATTACTGATAATAAGAATAGATACTAAATCTCCAATTCTATGTAGATGTCTAAAGATGGTTTACTTTTGGTCAACTTAACAAATGAATCAAAATAAATCCGAGATTGTTTCGTTAGCAATATAATCCAGACCTCATCATGTTAATTATTTTAAGTAGGGTTTTTTGATTAGACAACTTTTAAAAATTGAGATAATCTAACCCCTAATCCTAAATTAAGCTATTATACTAGTTAACCAAATTAATGAATCAAAACTATTACTTTAGTTATGAGAAGTTACATGCCATTTTTGCCGCAAACCCCACTCAGTACATTGCTATCTACGTGGTTTTGAATATCCCATATTAAAAGATGAAATAAACTAAATCAATGTACAAAAGATGATTGAAACCCCTGACCATAGGGATCAGGTCCCTTTGGCCCCATAATTTTTCTCATAATATGGATATTACAGATTCTAATACAATATTATATTTCATAATGCTAACATCAGCCACATGAATGGTAATGCCCTATGCATCACCAACTATAGAGGCAATGGCCAGTGTTACCATTGGCATGTAGATGCCATTGGTGAAAGAACCCATTCCACCTTATGACAAAAATTTTCCCCTGTCTTATGGTCAACATCCCGAATAAGTTAACAATACTTTGATTCACCAACACCACCTTTTACAGAATGCATAAACAGTTCCAATGCCTTAAAATCAAATGGATCCTGAAATGCAAGAAAGAATTGATTTATCCCCGCTTCGATGTACTCTTTGACCCTTTTTGAAATATTGTCAGGCGTCCCAACAAGACCATTGTTTATAATCTGGTTGTATATCGCAGGTCCCCTTTCCATCGCAAAAATTCTCTTTTTATATTCAAGTTCGCTTTCAGATTCTGCAATTAAAACATCAAGTTCAATTGATCTTAATATTTTTCTATGATGGTATTTATCGTCGCCTTCCTTAAGAGCCGTGACAAGACGCTCAAAATTAGTATTTAAAGAAGAAAACTGCGTAGGTGAAAGGTATGATGATTCCCAAATGTCAGCATATTTCGCAGCTATCCGCATCATTTGGTTTTTCTTTGCAGCAACGGTTATGGGAATTTTTTTTTCAGGTTTTTTAAAACTAGCTCCATTTATTCTGAAGTAATCACCTTTGAAACTTACAGATGACGGTATAGGAGATACGGAACCATTGTTTTCTAGTAGCATTTTTAAAACATGGATGCCCTCATTCAATATTGAAACCCTTTTTCCTTTTTCAGGATAATCTATTCCATATGGATACCACCATTGGGTGGCATACTGAAGTGTCGCTCCAGCACCGGTCCTAAGCTCAAGTCTGCCCCCAGATATTTCTTGAAGGGTGATTGCCTGTTTAGCAATCAATGCAATGCTCCTGTATTGCGGTAGCAAATATGTGATAACAGGTCCCAATTTTATTTTTGTGGTCAAAGATGACAGGGCAGATATAACTGTCCAGCAATCCAAATCAAGGTCCGCTAAGGATTCACCATAAAAGAACCCATAATAACCCAAATTTTCTGCCAACATGCAGGCATCTTTGATTTTGTTGTAATCTGTACCCCAAACTTCAAGGCAGAATGATATTTCCTCTTTTGTCAAAGAACATGTTTGCAGATATGTCCAGCATATAAAAAATTTTTTAAATACAAACAAGAAAAGAGAAGGAAATTGAAAAAAACAAAAAAAATTTTTTTATTGCTAATCAGGGCATATACAAAATAGGATTTTTATTGGCGATAATTTTTTTCAGTCCAAAAGCTGAACAACTACCTTACCAAAATCAAAAAAAAGAGAAAGAAAGTTCAGTTAAAGCAAACAGACACTAGGCTCTTATGCCACAAGAATTTGGGCCTGACTCAAGATCACTTTGTCCTACCAGGTTGCATGGGACCATGCCTTTGTTTATTGATACTATTTTTTCATAGTTCATCGGTTGTTGAGATGGGATGCTGCTTAATATGGATTCGATAAACTTGTCCTCAGATACAGTATCAGATACTATGCTCATGTTTTCTTTGACAGATTTTAATGTCCTGTAGACTGGTTTGCCATGCTCAAACCTCTCACTGAAATGGGAAGGCAAAATTATAGTTTCTTCAGGCAGTCTCAATATCTTTTGATGGTAACTATCATAAAGATGGCGTGTAAACTCTTCAGCTTTATTGTGTAGGTCGGGCCTTCCAACCCCATCCACAAATAGCGTATCTCCGGTAAATAAATAGATTTTACTGGAATTGGGATTTCCGTTTTTTTTCTGCATACCATCATCGCCATACCCTATTTCTTGAGGTTCATCAGTCTGAAGTTTAAAACACACACTGCCATTTGTGTGTCCCGGAGTGTGAATGGCATCCAAGACAACTTCATTGCCAATCCTTATTTTATCGCCATCTTTGAGTGATTTGAAGTTTAATCCATCGGCATTAGGGAAATCGTTTAATTCATACGGCTCCAAAGAGCTAACATACACATCACACTCGTATTTTTTTGCCAATTTTGTGCTACCAGAAAGATGATCTGCATGTAAATGCGTATCAAGTATCCCGATAATTTTTAGGTTGTTTTCATTTACAATCGTGCTAACATAATCATCAATTTCACATGTTGAGTCTATGACTGCGGCCTTTTTATCAGCAAGATTTGCTATAATATAGCTCATGCATCCACGGGATACTCGCCTTATCTGCCACACCATCAAAGGAGATGGCGATGTCAATGACGATCCAGGAGAAGGAGAACCGATGTCAATGATTTGGGCGATGTCATAAACCGTATTCCAGCCAGATAAACCCCCTTCCATGCTCTTTACATTGTATCCCCTAGCAGAGAGCATTTGAGCCGCACTCATGGATCTGTTCCCCCTAGCGCAAAAGGTTACAACCTCTTTATCTTTTGGAATGTTTTTCAATGAATCAGATGACAATAAACTATCTACTGGGATCAAAGGAGTATCATCATACCTATCGTAGAACACCTTCCAAGTTTTGTGTTCCTGAGGATCCCTCACATCCAGAATATAGATGTCCTCCCCATCGTCTATCTTTTTCTTTAGGTCTGCAGGTTTTATCTTTAAGTTATTATTGTTATTGTTATTTGGGTTTTTACTGTGATCTTCAAAAGTCATTTTCACAATATAATAAAGTATATGTCAAATATATTTAAATTAATAAATTAATTAAATATCAAAAAACAAAAACACATTACCCATATCCTAACATCATAATTCAAACTACGGTATAGACATCATTTGAAGACAGGTCTCTGTAACCCGTTTGTCTGTCCAAAACCTAAAAAAATGGTTTGATCATAATGTTTGATAACCAGGCATAGATAATCGATTGACTTAAAACAAAGAAGCAATTGTTTTTAGATTATAATATGACATTCTTAAACGAGAAGGGAACTTCAATTGCTTTACTTGTACTTTATTGTCGCTTAAAGCCTTTTTAAAAGATTTTGTCATTGAGCATCTTTATTTTGGCTGTAAACCAAAACATGATCTTCAATGTTTAACATATAATCAAAAATAGTCGCTATTTTTTTAGGAATATCAATCAGGCTCTGTATGAATTATTACTCTTGAGGCGGCCGTATTTTTTAGAATAAGGTTTTGGATATCAGTCGCTATTTGGTGTGCGGTCACTACAGATAATCCATCACCCCGTGAGATTTGGTCTTTATGCACATTATCATTGTTACCGTTATTTTCCATTTTGACAAATGAATGATTTAACTTTATGGTCAAAGTGATGTGGATTTCATTTCCTGCAAACACCAAAGCAACGTCTTTGCAGTCAGAAACACCTTTTACAGACAATGCAATGCTTTTTATTTTATCTAAAAATGTTTGATCTGTTTTCCCCTCCTTGCCAATGGATGTCTCGATATCCACCTCAGTTTCGATATGTATGGTTATGGTTTTTATGCTTGGGATTTCTTTCTGTATTTTTCTTTCAAAATCATCAACAATATCATGGGCCGTTTTTAAATCCAATTTACTATCAATTTGAACATCAAGGTAAAGATGCAACGATAATGAAGATGATATAGACGGGTTTATGTTGCCGTCACCTCCCACCATAACCGCTTCCTTCTGAATTGAATTTGCAGCAGAATCATGCTGGGCAGATGTAGAAAGATAAATGGAATGGATGTTTTTTACAGCAGGATAATTTGTGGCTATCAGCCTTATTTTGTCCTTTATTGTTTCAGTCACGTCATCCTCAACTGCATCAACATGAACCACAACGTCAGAATCTGGCAATATCTCATCCTTAATTTTATTCTCGACATTGGTCGCTATTCTATGGGCTTTGTCATGAGTAAAAATCCTTGGCACTTCAATATGCAGATCAACAAAAGTTTCAGAACCCACCTTTCTTACACGTACACTATGAGCATTTTTTACACCTTCAAATCCGGTTACAGATTCAAGTATTTGTCCCTGGATGCCTTTTGGGGCCTTATCTAAAAGCACATCCAATGTTCTTCTCCCTAAACCTAAGGAGGTATAAACAATTACACCCGCTACTGTGATGGCAGCATAGGAATCTGCATTTGGAATACCAAATAAATAGACAATAGCTAAACCCACAAGTACTACTCCGGAGGTTAGCATGTCAGCCTTAAAATGCAATGCATCGGCTTCTAGCGCTTGGCTTCCGTATTTGCGGGCTATCCTGTATAGTGCCCTGGAACGGTTAAAATTTATCACTATGGAAACAATCATGATTGCAAATGAAAATACAGTGATTTGAGGTCCACTATGAACAAAAAATATTCGCTCTATGCCCTCATAGAATATCCATCCTGCAACTACAAATAAGAGAATCGTCTCCCCAAGGCTAGTCAAACTTTCAAACTTTGCATATCCATAGTGGTGTTCCAAATCCGGTGGCCTCATAGCCATCCTTATCGCATAAAGAGTCATAATGGCTGCAATTACATCCAGACCTGAATGCAATGCTTCAGATAAAATTCCAAGACTACCCGTTGCAATAGCTATAATAAATTTAGATACAGTAAGGCTAACAGAAGCTATGATAGAGGTCAGGGCAACCCTAGTTTTTTCCCTATGTTTTTCTTTTAGCAAAGAAACAGATTCAAACGGGACATTTTGATTTCCTTTGCCATTACCCTTATTGTGTATATGGCTGTTGTTTTCACTCGGTGATCTATTAGAATTACTATCCTTTCCCTTTACCACTAATGCTAGTAAAATAGAAATTTGTTATATATAATAGATTTGAAGCGATGCGTGGCAGTATCATAGTATTATAAATGAAGATGGATTTGCCTTTGAGAGAAACGAGAAAGACCTGAAACTCAATATTTCCGCATTTTGGCACGGCAATTATAAAAGATGATGTAGAGATTTTTGCCAATTGTTCTATTGCAAGATGCTATTTATCAGACACAATAATTGGACAAGGCACCAAAATAGATGCATTGTATCATATTGCACATAATGTTCAGGT
>JADDOQ010000139.1 GCA_016782315.1 Nitrososphaeraceae archaeon
AAAGTCTGGTTTTGATGACGTTATACATTCTGGACCAATAGCTCAAGAATCTGTGAGAGGACTGCGTTTTGTTCTGCATCACTTTGTACCCCATGAAGACCCAGCACACAGGGGACTTGCGCAATTGATGCCTGCCACAAGAAGAGCCCTGCTTGGCTGCATGCTAATGGCCGACCCAGTATTACTAGAACCGATATTAGGCATAGAGGTAAAGTGTCCCCAGGAACAAATTGGCACAGTGGCCGGAATACTTTCAAGTAAAAGAGGCAAATTGTTAAATGTGGATCAAAAAGGAATAATTGCAATCATGCTAGGTGAGGTCCCAGCCTCTGAAACTTTTGATCTTTCAGAATTAATGAGAGGTGGTACAGCTGGTAAAGCTATGTGGAGCACTTATTTTAAAACATGGCAACCTATACCTCAGTCAGTTTTTAAGACTATAGTTGCAGATATAAGAAAAAGAAAAGGATTGAACCCAGAGCCTCCAAAACCGGATGAATTTATAGACAAGGAATAATCCCTCCTTTGTTTCTATTTTATTTTGCAAGACTCCAAATATTTTTTCTGCAATAACTTAGCCATAAACATGACCGAAAGCACTAACAAAGGTATACTTGTAAAAACAAATATTATTTGATATACGCTTAAAAACGAAAATGTGATTAAGGAACTAAATCCTGCTAACGAGTAAAAGAAACTTCCAGCACAGGTGGGGCAACCGATTAACAAACCCGAAGTTATGCCAAATATGCTGAAAAAATTTCTTTTAGACAGATTTAATTTTTTTATTTGCCTAATCAGATAAATATTAAAAGTTATATTAAAACCAACTAAAATAGAAATAACAACACCCAAAAGAAAATTGATTGGAATTAAGAGAATAGAAAAAGTACTGTTGATTGATAGTATTAACATGGGTACATAACCTATAGAATTGCAGCAAATTATTAGATTATATTTAGGATAAATATGATTTGTCAGGCCTTGAGAATCATTTTCCTTATGACCGTTGTTTGAATTTTCATGTATGGTAGAATTTGCGGAATGTGTGTCATTAGTCAATGTTTTTGGAAATAACGAAAATACGCTGCCATCAGCATTAAAGAAAATAAAAATATTTGACAGAAAAGCAAAAAAAACAAAATAAATGATCGTCATAAAAATAAAAAGCATTTTATTTTTTTTTGATCTAATGGCATATTGAACATGATACATCAATGTTGAAGGATTTGACTCAATGGTTTTTCTTGGGAAAAAGGCCTTCTTTATGCCTATAAGGAAAACAGAAATAAAAACAAAAAAAGAAATAAAAACCGACAAGGCAAAATTGTAAAGTGTCTGGTTTATATATACTGCATTTTCCGGAGCAGTATTTCTGGAGTATATATAAAAAATAAGAAATAAAGAGATGCCACTTAGCGCAGAAAGGTAAAGTCCTTCTCTAGGGGCTAAAGAAGGTGATCTTTTATTTTTATTGGTCAATAATAGACAACAAATAAATAGCAAAATATGAGTTTTTAACTATAAAAAAATCAACAAAATACCGTATAAAATAATAAAACAATACAGAAAAAGAAAAATTATTCATGTTCTTATATATATGTTAATTAATAACATTAAAAAATGTATCTCTTTGGACTGGGTTTCTACCTATCTCGTTGATTAAAAACTTTAATTCATTTGCCGAGGTATGGTTTGCTTTACCCGCAGCCTTAAAGATCTCTTCGGAAAAGGCTGTTCCAACCAAATCATTGCCACCATAACAAAGCGCCACCTGTGCTAATTTTTTTCCCAATGCCACCCAATAGACTGAAACATTTTTTAATGTCTTATACAGTAACAGTCTTGATACCGCAATTACTCTTAAGTCATAAGTAGAGGGACTCTCTGAAATGACAGTATGCTGTTTCTCTAACTCGGTATTTTCCAAACTAAACTTCAAAGGAATAAAGGTAGTAAAACCTTTAGTTTTTTTATTTAGATCCCTTAATTTTATTAAATGATCTACTATATCTTCAGGTTTTTCAATGTGCCCAAATAGCATTGTACAATTGCCTTTTAAACCGATTTTATGGGCCTGGTATACAGTATCTAACCATTCATCTCCAGAGCATTTTCCTAGGACAATTTTGTCGCGGGTTTGTTTATTGAAAATTTCAGCGCCTCCACCAGGAAGAGCATCTAATCCTGCATCTTTTAGTCGTTGAAGCACCTCTTTTATGGAATTACGGGTTACTTTAGAAATGAAGAATATTTCTGCGGGTGTTAATGCTTTAATTATGACTTTTGGAAAATTTAGTTTTATCGATCTAAACATATTTTCATAATATTCAATACCAAGCTTTGCATGAAACCCTCCTACTATATGCAACTCTGTAGCCCCTAAATCATTTACTGCAATTTCTGCCCTTTGAACGATTTGTTTAGGAGTCAGTGTATATGCATCCTCATCTTTTTCCCTTCTATAAAATGCACATAGCTGACAACTTGCAACACAGATGTTTGTATAATTCAAATAGTAAGAGGAAACAAAACTCACGTTATCGCCAACCAATTCTTTTCTTATTCTATCTGCTGCTGCCCCCAGTAGGAATAGGTTTTCATCGTTTATCAATTCCAATCCATCATTAAAATTTAATTCCTCACCAGAGAGAACTTTTTCTAGCGATGATGTGGGTTTGATAATAGTTTTAGACAATTAATAATCTGAATACTTTAAAAAATATAAGTGCTTTTAAACGGTTTTTCTTTTTATGGCGGTTATAGAAAACACCAAACCAAAGAATAAATTATACCGTGATTAAAATTAATTGTTCTTTGCAAAATATCCAATTTATTGATAATTATTCAAAAAACACTGATCTTCTCAACATAATAAATAAGATCATCAAACAAAATGACATACAACTCAATGATGTGATTAGCCTTTTAGAGACAAAGGACATACAACATCTTGGATTAGTAAGCAACTACCTTAGAGAAATTCAATTTGGAAAAACCGTAACCTTCATCAATAATTTGATACTTAATTATACCAATGTGTGTATTACCAACTGCAAATTTTGCGCCTTTTATAGACCACCAAACCACCAAGAGTCATACACAGTATCACAGGACGAAATATTAAAGAGAATAATCTTTGCAAAGTCAAATTTTAACATAAAACAAGTGTTATTCCAGGGTGGCCATAACCCAAAATTAAATATCGAATATTTTGAGGAAATTTTTAGAACAATAAGCCTGAAATGCCCCGATGTAGCCATTCATGGATTATCCGCATCAGAAATAGACATGATTTCAAAGGTAAGCAGATCAAGTACTAAGGAAGTTTTGCAGAGGTTGAAAAAATCAGGTTTAGCCTCCCTTCCAGGTGCAGGTGCTGAAATTCTAGACGATGAAGTAAAAGATATCATTAGTCCTTTAAAGATATCAAGTGATACATGGTTAAGGATAATGGAAGAAGCCCATCTTTTGGGTATAAAATCTTCTGCTACAATGATGTATGGAACAGTAGAATCAATAGAACAAAGAGCAAGACATTTAATGAAAATCCTAAGTTTACAAAGAAAAACAAACGGCTTTATGGCATTCATACCATGGAGTTTTGAACCAAATAAAACAGAAATGCAAGACAAAGGTTTGGTAAGGTATCCTCTTGGAGGTTTTGAACTATTAAAAATGATATCCGTATCTAGAATAATATTCCATGGCCTGATAGATCATTTACAATCATCTTGGCTAACAAATGGTGTCGGGATGGCGCAGCTAGCAATATTCCATGGTTCAGACGATTTTGGTGGGACTTTAATTGGAGAGGAGGTAGTTAGTGCAACAGGGGCCCGCTCCACCGAACTGTTAGCTGGAAACATAATAAATTCAATTAAAGCAATGAAGTTCACACCAGCCGAAAGAAACAACAATTACGAAATCATAAAATACTATTGATCATACGGAAACACCCACAAATTTACTAGCATGTTTTCTCCAAAGATATTCTCATTAATAAATGAATGAAGTTAGTTGGACAGTTATTGTAAATTTAGATTTGTCATATCAATTTAGAGCAAAAAAGTACCAAAAAAACATTTGATTATTTCACATTATTTTGGCACCGAGTTTTAGAAAGTAGTTCCATAAATTGTCATCCTATAATACACGAAATAAAACTACCAATAACAAGCTCTAATTGTGCCATTTACAGTGATAAACTCAACAGTATCGTAAATAGATTTATAAACGTATAGATATGAAATCCATAATTGTGCCAGTAGGTATAGATGACCTGGCTATCTATGTTCCAAAACTTTATATCGATTACAAAGACTTTGCTGAGGCAAGAGGCATCGATCCTCAAAAATTAGAATATGGGATTGGAATAAAAAAGATGGCCTTAGCAGATGCAAATCAAGATCCCGCATGCATGGCCGCAAATGCATGTATGAGAGTAATGAAAAAAAACGATTTAAACCCACAAGATATAGGTAGAATCTATGTAGCAACAGAATCAGCTTTAGACGAGTCAAAAGCTATGAATTCATTTGTAATAGGAATGCTAGAACAAGTTTACGGAGAGGATTCTTTAGAGCACGCAGGCGGAATAGAATGCAAGTTTGCGTGTGTGAGTGGCTCATATGCACTCTATGACAATGCAAATTGGATCAGGGCGGGTGAAAATAGCGATAAAGCAGCAATAGTCATCGTAAGTGATATTGCTAAATACGACATTGGTTCAGCCGGGGAGTACACTCAAGGAGCCGGTGCTGTAGCTTTGCTTATCAAAAACAATCCTCGGTTATTGGCCTTTGATGAAAAGGTGACATCAACCATAATTAAAAACGAATATGATTTCTATAGACCTTTTGGAAAGGAAACCCCTCTTGTAAATGGGGTTTATTCAAATTTACTTTATCTAATCCAGGTAAGAAAAGCACTTGAAGCGTATAAGGAAAAGGCAATAAAACAAGGCTACATAAAACTCAAGGAAGGGGAATCCATTACTGATCATATCGACTACATTAATGTTCATCTACCATATAGGAAAATGGGTGAAAAAGCTTTAGCCTATTTATTAAGACATGAATGGAGACATCTACCTCGATGGAGAGACATGACTGCATATATTAAATTGGATGAGCCCATCCCAAAGGATCCAAGAGGGACCATTGAATCATTACTGGCTGACACAGAATTTATGAAAGCAGATGAAAGGTTTAGAAGGGAATTCATGAAAACACCTTATTATAGAGAAGTTTTTGACAAAAAAATGGCTTCATCATTGGAGGCTTCTGCGATAATTGGAAACCTTTACACCGCATCAATGTATATGGGCCTTAGAAGCCTGGTAGAATTCGAATATAATAAAGGGACGGATCTTTGTAGTAAAAGGGTAGGGTTTGGATCTTATGGTAGCGGTTGTAGCGCCATGGTGTTTTCAGGTGTATTTCAGGAAAAATACAAAGAAATATCAAACAAAATGAACTTGGATAAGGAAATAGGAAAGAGAACCAAAATATCAATTAACGACTATGAAAAATTACACAGCAATACTAAAAAGTTTAATGAGGCGTTTTTGAACGCAGAAAATGAATTTATTTTAGTAAGCATAGGTGGAATAACAGCAGATAGAGCGGGTTTTAGGGAATATTGCTATGCATCATAAAAAACATCTCTAGGTTTGTAGAATGCAAAATTTGGTAAGCATGAGCGAGTCAGTTTCAAATGGTTTAATTTAGATGTATTTAGCTAATGATTTTGAAATTTATGTTTTGCTTCTTAAACAAATCAATCAATAAATCGGATTGATCTCTGTTTTCAAACTCCAGACTCAAATAAACTCCAGCAGTTCCAGCTGGTATGTTAGAACTAAGTCTATCATGAACGACCTCCACAATATTTACA
>JADDOQ010000270.1 GCA_016782315.1 Nitrososphaeraceae archaeon
CATACATCATGTCGGAAAAAGACTCAGAATGGAGCTCCCCAATAATAAAGAAGAATTTTTGGAATTACATGGATTAGTAACATACGATAAAAAAAAATGGGAAGCGGATTTACTCAAAGATATAAATATAAAATTTGGAGCAGTTTGCAAGTTAGAAACATTTCCTGCATGCAAATACGATTATGTTTTAGATTGTACAGGTTTTCACAGAGCATTATTGCCAAGAACTAAAAGTGATTTTATTATTCCAGCTTATGAATATTTAGTGGAAAATATCCAAGATATCTCGGAATTTTATGTTATTGGATATAAAGGAGCAAGAGGGTATTTTTGGTATTTTCCGTTGAGCAATGGAAGGGGTTTTGTAGGTGCAGGGGATATTGATAAAAAATATTATGGAATAAAAGAGTTTTTTAAACGTTACCCTAACGCAAAAATAATAAAAAAGATCGGTAGACCGATACGTTTATCACCACCAAAGTTAATGGAGCCATTCTATAATAACAATATCATAGGAATAGGAGAGTCTATAGGTACAGTGTTTCCAATGCTAGGAGAAGGCATTATCCCATCATTACTATGTTGCGAAATATTTTTAAAGGTCATTGAAGAAAATAAAGATAACGCAGACAAATTTGATAAAGAGCTATACAGAAAAAACGTGTTAGAAAAGTTTCGTTACTATTATGACGTATACAAAATCATCCGATTGAAGATGGATGGCAAATTAAATACAGTTAAGCACTTTAACTTGTTGTTTAGTATGTATAAAAATATGAAAAAAGAAGAGAAAAGATTTGGTTTTGAAATTAGTTTTGACAAAATGAGAAGATTAGTAAATGCGCTATAACAGCATGATATCAACCATTTTTATCGATATCAATTTTTTCCCCTTCGGTATTGGAATAACACTGTTAACATCCCGTCCCACCAATTCACATTTATTTGTCCTTTTCAGAATATCATTTAAATAATTTATTATATATTCATCTTCCTTTGGATTGGTTTTTCCTTTTATCAATCTAATTTGATATTGACTAGTCACGCCCACATCCAGTTCTGCCTAAGTAAAACTTCGTTATCTACAGAATATTGATGTTTTCTATGCCAAGCACCTAATACAATTGCGACTGGAACAATCAAAAGAGCAAACAGAACAACAAAGACAGGAAGATTCAGATAGTCACCGATCCCAAACGGCAACTGCTCTATAAAAAAGTTATAAGTTATTAATATAAAATCAGTAAAAGTTAATAAAAATATCAGATAAACACTATGGCCATTTCTAAAATCCAATCATCTTCGTCATAAAAAAGATCGATCAATTTTTTTTGGCATACAAGATGTTAATCTGTTTCTCTAATTTAGTTTTACTCAAAAGGACGAGTAGGAATTAATCCTATAACTACCATCACAGATAATAAAACCTCCCCCGAGAATATGGCAGGTTTGTCAGAAACTCATTCTTCAATTCGACTTTTAAAAAATATCCCGAAAAATGGGTTATGAAACAGCAATTCTCAGGGCAGCTAAAAAAAGCGGACACGATTACACAGCAATTAAAGACGCAAAATTTGAACATTTACGCCCATTAGGTCAAAATCACCATTTTTATGAATTTGGTGCAAGTATGAGAACGTGAGAACGTTAGGCCATCACCCATTATTTGCAATAGGAAGGTTTCTAATGTATTTCTTTA
>JADDOQ010000140.1 GCA_016782315.1 Nitrososphaeraceae archaeon
CAACAGGAAGGCCCAGTTGACCGAGCCCTATTACAACTACTTTATTGATATTACTGTATTGATTGTCATGGTACATGTTATTAGAATCTATTTATATAACATCATCAATGAATACATAATGATTTCTTATGATTTTATCACGATTATGATCTATTAAATTCTTCTATACTACTTTTAACAATAAAAATACCTATTATCATATAAACTATGTTAATACTTGCCTAAATCTATATCGGTTTTTGAGTTTTTTTTATTATACGGGTGAATAAGTTTGCATTCGATGACTTGTTTATTGTTATGATGGATTTTTAAAAAGAATTTGAAATGTACATATCTCACAATATCGTGAAAAAAAAGTTCATGCAAAAATGTGCCCTTGCCATCTTTGTTAACTTTTTCAATCACTATATTGGTAAATAAAACTATTATTTTTTTAGACAGTGTTATCATTGACAATTCTCTAACGAGATTTCTTACTTCTAAGCGGGTGTTCTCTTTGAATTTGTGTAAAAATAAAGGTATTATGTCGTCAAGGATCAATATGTCAAAATTTATTATTTTTATCTTCTTTACCAGTTTTGCAAGATCATCAAACTCATAGATTCGTTGATAAATAATATTTTTTAGGTATGTTTTACTCTCTTTGTTGTCAATCAGTATTTTGTCCATCATTAACTTTATTCTTTCTGGCCTGAAATTTCCTGAAGCACCCGCATATATAATTTTCTTGTTATTTATGCCACTGACCGCACAAATCAAAAAACTCAATTGAGTTTTTCCTGAACCTTTTTTACCCGCTATTTCTATAAGAAATCCGGATTTTGTATTGTCGCATAGTATTTTATCTATGTTTGTTATCCCTGTTTTAATTATAAAATCAATTTGAATATGATGAATAAAAATTTTTTATTTTAATGAGATGTCTTTTCTGCAGTATATGGTCATGCGGTTTTGTTGATTGATAAGGGAAGCTTTTTATTGTCGCCAAGATTTTTTCACAATTGAATAACAATATGTCCGCATCTCCTTCACAACAGCAACCTACTAAAAGACCTTTGAATGTTCTACAAAGATCTTTAAACAGAAAAGTAGCTGTAAGATTAAAAAGTGAAATTGAATATAGAGGCAGAATGACAAATGTGGATTCTTATATGAACCTTATTTTGAATGATGCAGAAGAGTTTGATGGCAATGATTTGATGGCAAACTACGGTAGAGTGGTTATCAGAGGTAATAATGTACTTTTCATTAAAATGGAAAAAGAATTTTAACTATTGATGTAGTCTTATAATTTAATTAATTTTATAGGTATTTGAAATGTCAAGAAGATTTATATTCACTTCCGAGAGTGTTACTGAGGGCCATCCGGATAAGATTTGTGATAGGATTTCTGATTCTGTGTTGGATGAGTTCTTAAAAAACGATCCCGATTCACGGGTAGCTGTAGAAGCATTGACCACCACTGGGGTAGTAATTGTAGCGGGTGAAGTAACTTCTAAAAAGAAGTTAGATATACAGGAAATTGTACGAAATGAGATTAATGAAATAGGTTACAACAAACCTGAATATGGATTCGATGGCAACACCTGTTCCGTTTTAGTGTCTTTGCATGAACAGAGCCCCGATATCTCCTTAGGTGTATCTTCAAATGAACTAAGGGAACAAGGTGCAGGTGATCAGGGACTAATGTTTGGATTTGCTATAGATGAAACTCCTGAATTAATGCCTCTGCCCATTACCCTGGCCCATAAACTGTCTCTGAAATTATCTACTGTAAGAAAATCAAAAGAATTGGACTGGATTAGACCTGATGGAAAATCGCAAGTATCTATATTATATGAAGATAATAGGCCAAAAACGATCGATACAATTGTTTTATCTACTCAACATGCTCCTGAGATATCTCAGGAGCAAATTTATGAAGAAATAAATAATTATGTAATCAACCCAGTTTGTGAAGATTGGATAAATCCTAATACCAAAATATTTGTAAACCCTACAGGCAGATTCGTTATCGGTGGTCCTCCGGGAGATACTGGATTAACAGGAAGAAAAATAATTGCAGATACATACGGAGGAATGGGGCGTCATGGCGGAGGTGCGTTCTCAGGCAAAGATCCTTCCAAAGTTGATCGTTCTGCATGCTATATGGCAAGATACATATCTAAAAATATTGTGGCTGCTGGGTTAGCTTCTAAATGTGAAGTCCAAATTGCCTATGCAATTGGAGTTGCAAAACCAATTTCAATAATGGTTGATACATTTAACACCTCCGATGTATCTGAGGATAAAATTGAAGAGAAAGTTCAAGATATTTTTGATACAAGCCCGGCCGGAATAATAAAAACTTTGGATTTAAAGAGACCGATATATAAGAAAACATCTGCTTATGGTCATTTTGGCAGATCTGATGTGGATTTTAAATGGGAACAGGCTGATAAAATCGATCTTCTTAGACCGCTTTTACATTCCTAGCTATATTTTAATTATTTTATATTTTAAGAAATGTTTTTTAATTCTGGTTGTTGATGCAATATATTTGTTAGATTTTTTTAAAAATTCAAATAAAGATGCTTCTCAACAGGATGATTTATATATTGCAGAAAAAGAACAGGACCTTCCAAAAGAGATAATGGAAAAAAAACAAAAAGGTTTATTGAAAACCGGTCTAACTACAGGAACCTCTGCATCTGCTGCAACGAAAGCTGCTTTATTGGCACTCCTGTCTAAAATATCTGCAGATAGTGTTGATATAACACTTCCGAAAGGCAAAGTAGTTACCTTAAATATTTCTTGGACAAAATTTCAAGATAATTCTGTTACCTGCGCAGTAGTCAAGGATGGAGGCGATGATCCCGATGCAACCCATGGAGCTGAAATATGTTCCACTGTCCAATTGACAGACAACATAGGAAAAATTGATGTTGATGGTGGAGTTGGTGTTGGGAGAGTAACCAAACCTGGGCTTGGCCTGACGATAGGCGCAGCAGCAATCAACCCAGTTCCCATGAAAATGATTATTCAATCATTAGATGATGTGCTCAAAATCAATAACCACATTACAAAAAATAATGGATTACGTGTTGTTATCTCTGTTCCCTATGGTGAGGAAATTGCAAAAAAAACTGATAATCCTAGGCTAGGTATAATGGGCGGAATTTCAATCCTCGGAACCACGGGTATAGTTTTACCCTACTCTACTGCATCATTTGCAGCTTCCATAAGACAGAGTTTAGATGTGGGAATGGCTCTGAATTCAACTACTTTTATACTTACTACTGGAGGAAGAAGTGAAGACTATTGTAAAAATTTATTTGGGCCCACTTATCCCGAACATTCTTACATCCAGATGGGCGATTTTGCCGGATATAGTGTCAAGCAATGCTATGAAAAAAAAGTAAAGAATGTAATCATTGCTGGTTTCATCGGTAAATTAACCAAAATGGCAATGGGCGTAAAACAGACCCACGTAAGGGGTTCACATGTAAATATGGATTTTATGGCTAAATTGGCTGAAGAATCTAGAGCATCTGGAAAAGTCATAGATCTGATTAAAAATGCGAACACAGCTAGACATGTATCTGAAATAATTGATGATAACAATATAGTTGGTTATTATGACCTTTTATGCAAGTATGCGTTTAATCAACTAAATAGTTATTCAAATAATCAGCTCTCTATAGATATAATTATGTTTGACTTTGATGGCAAAGTTATAGGAAAATACCAAAATAAATAACTTTAATTATAATTTTTATCCACAAGCCTATCAAACTAATTATATTAAATCAAAGAAATTGTTATAATGTGGAAAATTATACAGTATTGTTAAAAATGTTTTTTGGGATACCTTGGTTATATGATTATGAAATTGAGTAAGAGGGAAATTGCAATAGTGGCTATAACTAAAAACGGGATTGAGATTGCTAAAAAACTAAAAGAAGCATTTGATAATGCGGATATATTTGTACCCGTAAAATTTACCAATTCTAATTTGCATGTAACATACTTTAGTGAATCAGTAAATGAAAAAATAGGGTATCTTTTTACTAATTACAATTCTTTGGTTCTTATTTTTTCTTTAGGTGCTGTGATCAGACTTATTTCGCCTTATCTAAAAGATAAAAAGACCGATCCTGCGGTAGTGGTAATTGATGATTCCGCAAAATTTGTAATAAGCACACTTTCAGGACACCTAGGGGGTGCAAATGAACTTACTGGTAGAATATCTGATTTTTTAAATTCTATGCCTGTTATCACTACTGCGGCTGACGTTAATAACACTATTGCAGTAGATTTGATTGGCAGCAAATTCGAATGGACAATAGATAATTATGAAAACGTTACTAAGGTTAGTGCAATGATGGTAAACAATGAGAAAATTGGCGTTTTTCAGGATGCTGGAGAAAAAGATTGGTTGGGATCTAGAGATTTACCAAAAAATGTTGATATTGTAAATGAAATAAATGATCTTTTATCCGATAACTATAAAGCTTCTCTTATAATTACAGATAAACTGATTTCAAACCAGTCATTGTTAAACAAATCCGTCATATATAGGCCTAAGACATTGGTTGTGGGAATAGGTTTGCATTGGGGCACTACAAAAGAAACGATTGACAATGGGATAATTAGTGTACTAAATGACAATCAACTAAGTTTCAAAAGTATTAAATTGATCACATCCTTAGATAGGGGGAAACCTGTTAAGGGATTGGATGAGTATTGCAAAAAAAATGGCTTGAACATATTGCTGTTTTCTAAAGAGAGTTTGAATAACGTTGTCGTTCCCAATCCATCAGAGATTGTCGGAAAGTATGAAGGAACTTATAGTGTATCTGAAGCTTCGTCATTAAAGGCTTCCAATGGTGTTTTAATAGTACCTAAAAGAAAATTCCCTCCAGATTTGACAGTTGCAATAAGTAGGGTGATATATAATTGAAAAAAGCGTTGTTGGTAATTGATAGGGGCAGTAAAATGAAGGAGGTACAACAAGAACTACTGGATACATGTTTAAAGATTAAGAGTCAAGCAGATTATCATTATGTCGATTATTGTTTTCTTGAAGTTTTGCCTCCCTTTATTGGTGAAGGTATAAGAAAATGTTTAGAACACGATATTGACTCCATTACCGTAGTTCCATATTTTCTTTATCCGGGTATGAAACTTAAAGATGCAGTGACCCAAACTGCACACTTTACTAAACTTATTCCGTGCAAGATGGTAGTTACAAAACCATTATCTTATCAACCCATAATATCAAAGATTGTCCTGGATAGAGTAAACTCTCTTTTGCATGGAAAGAATATCAACAAAGAAAATGATTCTCTTTTATTAATTGGTCATGGCAGCAGTGACAAGCGAGCAAGGGATGCGTTTTTATACACTGTTAATGGCTTAAAAAGTCATTTTAAACATGTTAATTACTGTTTTTTAGAGCTAGAACCTCCTAATATAGAAGAGGGTTTCAAAGATTGTCTTATTTCAAGTCCTGAATCAATATTTGTTATCCCTTATTTCTTACACAAGGGTATCCATATACAAAAAGATATTTTGATTGATATTGATAAAGCCTCAAAAAAATATAATTTTACTAATATATTTATATCGGAACACATCGGTGTAGATTCTTTAATAATTGACTTGGTTGTTTCTTTAGCTAAGGAAGCTGAAAACAAAAGTGGGATATTCAAATAATTCCAATATCGATTACAAGAGCGGTTCTGCTAAAGGGCGTGACATGTCGACACATTCCTTTGGCATTGAAAGGCAAAGCTTTGATATTATTGAATCTGAGATTGGA
>JADDOQ010000141.1 GCA_016782315.1 Nitrososphaeraceae archaeon
ACTTTTCCAACAATAAAGAGCCTTGCTAATGCTGTGGATGAGAACAAATCTAAAACCCTGGAGAATTTGCTTACCGACATTCCACTACAACTCAGATCAAACCAAAATTCGTTGTTAGCTAAAAATGAGATAATCGAGGCTAAAAACATTATAAATGATTATCATTCCATATTGAAAGATTATTTACCCGAACAAGAGTATTTCATTGTCCAGTCCCAAACCCTGTCTTATTTGCTAAAAGACTCTAACGTTTCATATCAAACCTTCAAAAACTCTTCAAATAACGTTGAAAATGATTTGGTAGATTATGCTGCGGTAGACTATGAAAATGCTATAGGCCTAGTAAATCAATCTAACTATATTTATAACTCAATAAAAACCAATATAACAAGCGATAAAGCAAAAGAAATTGCCTTTTTTATTGCAAACCTAAAAACCCTTTTGTTGTCAAAAAGCGACAATGTCGAAGAATATTCAAAATTAGTTGATGCTATAGAAAGGGATTTAAACGAATTTAATAATATTTTTGTTTCTGAATCCAATCCTGCCAATGAGTCGTATCAGATTTATTTCGATAACATTGAAAGTCTATTGAATAATGCAATCACATCCATCAAAAACAACAATGATTATAAGAGCGCAGACAAAAATGTGTCTTCTGCATATCTGGATAATTACGAATATCTCGAAGCGCCTATAGAAAAAGCAAATTCTACACTGATGTTAGAGACCGAAGTAGATATGAGGGAGAATCTGCGAGATTTAATTAAACAACAGTCTCCTCTTGTTGACATTGAAAGCTTGGTTTCTAAGATAAAGAACAACCTAGAGACTTCAAAAAAACTGTTAGAATCAGGAGACAGCATGCAAATTGCCAGCACTGTCAATTCCACCATCTCAAACTCCTCATCATCATTTGTTCCAAATACTGCTAATATTGATTCATTAAAACAAGGTTTTGGTGTTTATACCGGAGAGCGAAGATCCATGGGCAATGCATCTGACACATTTAAAGGTCAGGTGCGTAACGACATCGATACCATTAGGATAAAATTAGATGAGGTGTCAAGGCATTATAGCCAAAATGATGTCCCACAGGCTCTTTCCACAACCAGGTCTGCTTATCTTGATAGTTATGAAAACATCGAGATTCCGTTAAGGCCTATAGATCCAGATTTTACTCTGGAAATGGAGATAAGATTTGCAGAGTTGCGCAACCTTATCAGTTCACAAGCTCAAGTTAACCAGGTTATATCTAAAATCGCTGAGATAAAAAATGGATTGGATGAATCAGAACGCCTTGTATCAGGCACAGGGGTTGTTGCGCCATCAATTGCATTTTCTTCTTCCTTTTCAATCATATTTAGGGAGGGTTTGGAGTCTGCTCTCATACTTGGAGCAATCTTAACCTACTTGGAAGCGTCTAGAAATGACCGATTCAAAAAACATGTGTATTTGGGAATTTTGCTTGCTGTTGTATTGACTATGATAACATGGTTTGTTGCAGAGTTTCTGATAGATATCTCAGGCGCAGGTAGAGAATTGATAGAGGCTGTGGCTGGCATTTCTGCAGTAGCTGTTCTTTTTTGGGTTAGCTTTTGGGTGCTAAACAAAATTGAAACAAAAAAATGGATTGAATTTGTTAAGGCAAAGGTTTGGCAAGCTACTGCCACTGGCAGCTTTATGGTTTTTGTCATGCTGTCCTTTTTTACTGTATATAGAGAAGGCTTTGAAACCATATTGTTTTACCAGGCATTACTTTCATATGCAAAATACATGGAATTTTATGTGATGGCTGGACTTTTTGTTGGGTTAGCTGTAATAATTGGTGTGGTCTTTTTAATTCGTAAACTGGGAAAGAAACTACCGTTAAGAGTTTTGTTTGGATTTACAATGGGCGTGGGTGCGTTTATGTCCATAACCTTTATGGGTAACGCCATGCGAGAATTCCAAGAGCTTGGCTATGTTTCTACAACACATCTTTTTGGCATAATTCCACGCCTTGATATAAACATTGCAACAATGACCGGAATACATCCCACGTTGGAAACTGTTTTAGCTCAGGTTATTTTACTGTCTGTATACTTGATAGGCTCCTTGTATATTCTTATAATTCAGCCAAGAAAGCAAAAGATAATAGCTGCCTCTCGAAAATCAATGAGGGATGAAAGCAAAGGAAAATACACATAGCGGAATTTTTTTTTGCTAATCTATTATGACTTTTTATGTAGTGGAGACATAAATTAATAAAGTAGTTATATTTGATAATTTAATACTCTCTTGTTTGATTGATTTCCAAGATATTTATTCTTTTTACAGTAGTTCTGGTTATATTGGCATATTAATAACCAGTTTTATTGGTAGTATCCTTGTATTTATCCCTGTACCCTATTTCCCTATTTTAATTTCTTCTGCACTAAATAAAGACTTTGATCCACACCTCATTGCCTTAACTAGTGCTATTGGAGCAGTATTGGCTAAAATGATTATATTTATAGCAAGTTATTACGGGCGAAATATTTTGAGCAATAAAACCAAAACAAGAATGCAGCCTCTCCAAAATATTCTAACTAAATATGGGGGAATAGGCGCATTTATCGCAGCGCTAACACCCATACCTGACGACTTGGTCTATATACCTTTGGGGCTGGCTAAATACAGCATTAAAAAATTTACCATTGTAACCTTCCTTGGAAAGTTTATTTTGGGGGAGATAATAGTTTGGGGAACGGTTTTTTTAGGCCGACCTATAATGGAAGAGGTTCTCTCTGTCTCTGACGCCAACAATCAATTTTCTATTATTGTAGTATCCGTATTGACTGTTGTTTTGTTGATTCTGGTATTGTTTTTTACCTTTAAAGTGGATTGGAGCAAAATTATCGGTAGATGGTTTCCCTGGGCATTGGACAAAAATCTGGACAAAAAAAATAACAAATAGGTACTAAAAAGTACATGCACATATGTGTATATTTGTTAATGAAATATACATAATTTTCTTTAATTATTTTTTTTTATAATGCTTAATAACAAAAAATAAAACTTAAACATGATGCCATTAAAATGAATAATGAGTGTGTTGCAGGTATTGATGACCTACTCAGAAAAAGTTACAATGAATTGGGGATCCATAGCGTCGACAGCTCTCTAAACTATGCCGATGTGATTACACTTGCAAATAGTTTTTCAACTCATTTTAAAGATGTGACTTTATCCAGCCCATGTGTTATTGTATTAAAAACGATTGCATATTCTCTACAGTCTAATGGCGTTGTATTGAGTAAAAATAAACTATATGATTTTTTTACTGCATCTTACAAGTTTTTAATCACAAACACTGGTGAAATAAAAGGAAATCCCGCAAGTATAAGATCAGGCATAATTGATAACAGTTTCTTTGAAATTTGTAATGACTTGTTGATTAGCTATGATTTTTATGATGAAAAAATCAAAATTCAAATTCCGAATTTGATTGTTGATGTGATTGCTGCCTTATTTTTTAAGACAGACCCCTACGGTAAAAAGATATCCATATTTCAAGTAAAAACCTATTATATTTCCAAGAAAGAGTCTTTAGTATCCAACAATTTTCCATTGCATTCCTCCAAAGCAATGGAGAATCTATCAGATACTGTTTCTCCAATAAAAGATTTGAATGCAAAAAGTCATAATGGCCAAAAAAAAGCTATTGATTCTCAAAAAATAAAGAAACTGGATCCTAATTCTGATGCTGTTATTGTTGTTTTGGATGAGGCCAAATCTATTAATGATGGTGTATACATGGAATATCTAGGATTACGAGAAGAGACTGCCATTCTATTAGACAATCTTTAACTACGTTGCCTAACAAAGAGATAAAAAAATCACATGATCTTTGTAATAATTATGATAAAATCATTAGATATGGTAAACATGATAACCCTAAAGAATTTAAATTAGCGGTTGAACTTGATTTGAAGCGCCCATTATCCGATAAACAAGCCAGACATTCTCAAGCATGTATAAAAAAAGTTCGATATTATGTAGAAAGCATGTTGGATAGAAAATTTGAACCACATCTAACTCATGGCATTAATCATGTTAAGCACAATTTTGAATATGGTTATAGTTTGGCAGGGTTAATAGGCAATTCAAGATCCAGAAATGAGCCAAAATAGGTGGTTTAATGGTTGTACTAAAAGATGCATAAACATAGTTTTTTTACTAATGGGGTCGAAAAAGCCTTTTGGCACAAAAATGCCCTATTTTGCAGTTTTTACAGTTCCCAGTCTATTGTATATTAGTGGAAGCGTTTATGCACAACAAATTACAATCGCTCCACAGGAACTATTGTTAATTTCGATTTTGCTATTGTTAGAAAAAATGCAAATTATTAAGGGTAACTATTTTTTTACGGTACTTATATTTATCAAACTTGTTCTCTTTTACATAACACTTGCATATCGGATTACATGACTGTGATATGCCACAAATCAACATTTCTATCCGGTTTCATAACAAAACCCTTGAACCAAATGTTCACTGTGAATTACAACTATGCAATGAGGTATTTTTAAAAAGCATGAAATCAGGATTGAATGTCAAATGATGGCCCAGCCCAAACCAGCGGCTACCCTATATTGTTGTTCTTATCAAATCTCAATCTGTGGTTGAACACACGGAAAAGGATTTAAAAACTTGCTTATGGAGCCATTAGATCTTGAATATTGTCTACACAGATAATTTTTTGTTTTGCTGTAATTTACTTGATTCCTGGATTTGGGTTGTTGTTATTGTTGTTTAAATTATTGGATTCATTTAATACCTTGTTGTATTTTGTAACTATGTTATCCCTGTTCAAATAGAAATCACTAGTTAAATAAGTATAGGAAAAATATGTTAACCCTATGGTAATTAAGATAATTGTTATAAATATCACAGTTTTTTTCATTAAATTATTTTTTGCCCCAATACCATTTTAATCTTGATATAAACAATAATATTTTTGCTGGTGGTATTAGGATAGCCAAACCAAACAAAACCAAATTAGGTCTATTATATTGCATGAAGCAATTTCAGTATGGGTGAGATTGTCATTTTTCTCATGAGAAAAGGGTGTATGGTTTAGGTCACGGAATTTACCACTTGAAGCAGACCCAAAGCAAGAACCTTCTCAGCATCTGTAGAAACTTGGTGTTTCCCATGATGTTGGTCAACCCTGCAATAATAATCGCTTTGCTATACGCACCTATTATGTTCTTTTGACATGTTTTTTGTTAAGTAACGTAGACCTGCTTAATTTTTTTATTAAAGCGAATCAGCCAAAAATTTTGACAATGAATACTTCCATAATAAAAGAGCCGCGCACTAAAAGACCATAGTAATAGGTAGTCAAATCTTTTTTAAGAGTTGATTGTGACAAATTAAAAACCCTCAAGTGGGCAGAGTCAATACACTTTAAATCTGTTTTTTTTTTTGCACAAATACATTAACTGTAATATGCATGCTTAATCTCAGCCACCCATAATATTTCTTCGTAAAAGCCAAATTTTTTTTTGGTCTGAAAGACATGATGGTGAATCTTTGTTAGAATCAATGGATGTGTCCTGTTCGTATAATGATAGAATAACAGGGGATTTAGATAATTCCTTCTCTTCTGGCGAGTGATATATAACAGAATCACCATTATCTCCGCAAGGAAAAGAACCCGCAGTACAACTCCAGAAAAGTTGAGATGTTTTGACAGATGGGCAATTGATAATTCTGAATTTGTAAATATGTTTCTGATTGCTTTTTATGTTAAACAAAGTGGAACATTCGTTGGTTGTGTGTATATCTTTAATGTATGTTT
>JADDOQ010000142.1 GCA_016782315.1 Nitrososphaeraceae archaeon
TTCACCATCTATTATGTTGTACATGCTAATAATAAGGCCATCAAGCATTATGCAATTAATGTCGTCTCTCTTTAATGACCTATACATAGACAAGACATTTTGTGTAGAATCATTTCCTTCAATCGTGACATTCCCAAAAACCATGCCGTCAATTATAAGATCTCGGCGCATTACTATTCCTGCAAGCGTGGAACAAGCACTAGTTTTTCTGAAGCTTTCAGCTATTCCTAATACGCGGATGCCTCTCTTCTCAGTATGAAACCTCATTCTAGGGCTCCTTTTTTCTTGGAAACGAAACATCATACCTGTAGCTTATAGTCATATATCCATTATCGAACTCTTCTTGTAAATGTCTAACTCTCAACTTTTCAAGTTTGAAGTGAGGTGTTCCAATGCCCCAGTGAAGATTAAACATTCGATAGCGCTGGTTGTAAATAGAAATTGTTTAAATCCATCCTTTCTTTTGCTTTCTATCTATAAAGAATGAGATTATCTATCAATTACTAACAGTTAATCCAGGTTCCTCCACCCTGTTTGTAGAAGTAATTAGATAAGGAGCCGGAGTATTATAAAAACTAAGTAAATAAGTTAATACCGCGGGCCAATTTTCAGATAAAGAAGAATTATCATTTTTTCTTCAATCTCAATATGGATCTGACAATAACGAAAACATGAAGGACAAAGTAAAGGATTCACTTACAAAGATAAGGCAATTCAAAGAAATGGAAAAGTTATCAAAGGATCGGTATAATTATTTGACAGCTAATGATACAATAAGACAAGAGTTTATCAAATGAGGCATTGATTTCTTTATTTATGCATTATAAGAAAAGTTGAGCATATTAACCTATATTGTATACAAGTTTTGCACTTATGGATGTAACAGGCATCTAGTGGTCTAAATTCTATAATGAAATTGTAATAGATTGAAACATAATAAAGAAAATGATTTTTGGTTATGCCATATAAAACATTATTTACTATTAATGTGAACTTGTTAATATTGCCTCCGTTACCTCCAAGCCTCCGGCTGATTCGCCATAACAGACAATCTTTGGAGGGCCAGATGCTCCGTAGTTAATTTGATGCATTTCCATTAAAGTAAATAAGATAACCGTTCAAGTGATTAGCTAGCAGTGCGGGCGTATAACAAATTTGACTATATTTTTGTGTTCATATTATCTTTTAGAGATATTTACAAAATGATAATATTAAATATTGCACCGGCCATAGTCATCATTGCCAAATCAACAGTTAGAACTGCTAATAGATGTTTTTCTTCCAGATTATACTATTTTCTTTTCGTAATGTTTCTATTGATCTAATTAAATCTAATTATAGTTGATCTTCTGGAAGCACTGATGCTCCGGAGATAAACTGTTCTATTTCTATACCCATAGATTAAATATAAAGTCATGTGATTAGCGGGTCATTAAGATTAAGTTCCTGATGACAATAGGATCATTCAATAATCATATAATCTTTTTCCATTTCTTGGCAATAATTGTATGAGTACCGATGACTTTGTGTAATATTACCTTTGAAATTGATGTTTAAGCTAATTTGAATATGTTTACTACGAACTATGAATCTTATCTAAATAATAGAATCTTTTAATATTATTTTTAGTAAATCCCATATTATTAATTATGCTTAATTGAAGTATTAATTGCATATCTTTGCATGCCCGGTAAAGGTCTTCGTTACCTATATCGCTATATGAAATCTCTCCATGAGTTAGACGATTTCTATAATTTTGAATTCTATCTGCAAAGTTTGCTTTATCAATGATTTTTCTAGACATCTTAGGGAGAATGTCTCCAAATATATCACATATGTCAGAGAATTTATCATTTATTGATAAGTTTTTGCCTCTATCTATTAAACCACCCTTCTCAAAGATAGTTCTGTAAAATAGAGCAAAAACAAAAACCAATATACTGAAAGGGTGTTCTTGTTTCTTATAATTACAAAGGAAATGGAATATTCTTGATATAGATTTATCGTCAAGCGAGCAGAGTGTTATTATAGTACGCAATCTTTTTCTTCATTGGGATATTATAATTGAATGCAAATGATCTGATGTCTCCACAAGTTGTGGTAGCAAGAGAAAATACCAATGCAGAACAGATTAGTGCAAGGCTGCTTGCAGGAGAATTCAATGGGGTGCCAGTTGTTGATAATAACGATGCGGTGGTAGGAATAGTTACAGCGATTGATATTTTAAAAGCTATACGGGAAGGAAGGGATCTTAACAATATGATTGCAAGGGATATAATGACTCCAAATCCATCCGTAGTAAAAACAGACACACCAATAGAACAAATAATTGACACCATACTTGAGAAGGAAATTGTATTGGTACCGGTAGTAGAGGATAACAACAAGATTGTGGGTGTAGTGGCCAGACTGGATATAATAAGACAAAAGTTGAACGAGGGATTCATCACCATAGGAAAAAGAGAAGGGATATCTAGAACCTAGATGAAACACCTTTCAAATACTGTGCCATAACAGAAATTAGCTTTACGTTCAATATACTCTCAATATCTATATTTACTTTCAACATAGTTAGATAAACTATGTATGTACCCTAATATTTTTTGCAATGAATTTAAATAATTTATATAATGTAAGAGTTGCACTATCCGCTATTTTTTATGTAACTAAACTTCTAATTATTTGATTGATAATGTTGACTTAATATTATAAATTTAGATTATACTATACTTGTAATTATAGTATATGCGATAATCAATGTTACTCGTACGATAATTGGCATTCCCCCAGGTGCTTCCGCAGACAGATTTGAAAAGGAAAAAAGTTGCTATTAGAGTATTCTGCCTTTGTGGTATCAACAATAATGATGGCCTTTTCAGCAGATAATTATGCTTATGCTTTTGTTTTGGCTGCCGTGTTTGGGCTTTACCTTGGGATTTCAGAAACCGTTCAGAGAGCGGTAATACCAAAATATGTGTCTCCAGAACTAAGGGGAACCGCTAATGGTTTATACAGTTTGGTGTCTGGTGTGTGTTTTTTTGTCAGCAACATAACATTTGGGTTTTTGTGGGATACTTATGGCGTGAATTTAGCAGCGCTTTATAGTCTCTGTTTATCACTTATCGCAATCATAGGAATGGCAATCTTCATTAAAAAATACAAATTATAGTGAAAAGCAACTGATTGCAATAGGTTTATTTCTGGATTTTTATAATCTATTGATAATCGGATAGAAGGAAGACTTGGTAGAGCGAATCTAAGATATGCTTTTATATGGATCATACACTATTAAATGCGTGATTTTTAGTCCCACCCATTATCTAATGGTATTTGTAATGGCGCCCATAACCTTAATATCATTGACCCACATTTGCCACCTATCATTGGAGAATATGAAATCTTTAGCTCAATTGGGAAAATAATTCCTACATATTTTTAATTTCCTTTTTTCTCCAATTCCTTTTCGAGGTGCACAACTTCTTTGAATGAAAGTCCTAGATGTGATTGTTTTACAAGTCCACTCTCTTCTTCAAGCCCAAAAGGTGACTTTGTTTTCAAAAGTTCAGCTATCTGCGGTTTACTGAGCCTCTCCTTTTTTATACGGCCGTACAGCCGCAGGAACAGCGGCAGGTCTTCTTTCACATATTTGTATATGATTACAAGCCTTCCCATGTTCACAAGTTTGAGATAGTCTGTATAGTAGCAGGAACGGTTATGGATTCTATATCCATTTCAATTGCGACATTCGTGAGGGGTCGCCCATCTTTGAACTATTTTTGTATGAAAATCTTTAATAGCATTAATTGATGCACCATAATTCGATTATATTACAGTAATAAGACTTTATCATAGATATAATAGGGATATGCATTACAATCGTTATGCAATGTTTAACAATGGACAATTATTAGGAAAAGATGGGCCTAAACTTCAAAATTTGTAGCACATCCCTTTCGCTTTTGGCCTAAACCAATAAGCATGATAATCCAGATTTAAAAATAAAGTAAAATGAGGATTTTAGATTGTATCCCCTGTTTTTGTCTCGGCGTCCGGAACGTCACTATATATGACATCATCGTCAGGAACAATAACCTCTTTAACTGTTACAAAAACAGAGGACAGATCTATAACATATTTCCTGTTGCAGTTGATAAAATATACAGAAGAATATTCCAAACCCCCTGTTTTTTCAAAGGTTATTTCATGGCCATGGATATCATAATTTTTTCCGTTTAAGATTTCATGTAACTTTAAGTTTAATCCGCCAACCAATGTTGTCATTTTTATTGTAATCTCTAAAAGAATTATTTGTGATTGCTGTTATTACCTTGTATCACTATAGAATCAATAGATAACAGTGATCCATGTTTTGTCATTAAATATCCTTAATAAATTCTGGTTTAGAATACCATCTCAAACGCAAACGTTCTTCTGTGGGGAGGTAACTACATTTCTAAATAAAGGATGTCTATTTATGGTGACTCTCACAATGCATATTTACCATAGTTATTAAAGTAAATTATAGGATACCTTAGTAATACTTGAATTAGATAGAACGATTGATACAGAATTTCCAATATGTTAAACAAATCAATATAATACAAGTATGGAATTTTTTATTCGGTATTGCGTTCGCTTCCATCATTGCCTTTGCCATGGCATATAAAAGTGAACTATGTGAAACTATATGAAGTTAATATTATAATGCAAAATCAAACTACAAATACGGTATACACTATTGCAGTTGTTGTAACTGCATTTACCGTGGTATTTCAATTCTGTCCTGCCAATTTGGCATTTTCAGGCTGTTGACCCGCGTCCCATAAATACGGGCAATGAAACACCTTGATGGCAGTTTACCCGTATTCTTTGAATGTATAGAAGAAGCAGTAGACGCAAGTGAAAACGCACCTCACCAGGCATCCTACTTTGAGGATGAGCCAACAAAGAACGATATGAGAGAGGGTTATCAAGAAGTATTAATAGATAATCCCATAGAGCAGGATACAGATAACCTGGCAGAAAAGGGAAACGAGGAGTAAGAATAGACATGCACATTAAAAATAACACAAAAATGACAACATCAAGCATGTTAGCTATCACTGCAATCTTTGTAATTTTAATTTAAATCACTTTGGTAGATGCTGCTCAGAGTTTGACAAGATATTATAATTGCGTAACAATGGATGCAAACAATCAAGGAACACTTTCTTTGGCCGATGTTGAGGTTTGTTATGAAAGTGTTTAAGGGTGCCCAAAATGCAGATGATGATGGCAGGCCCTTAAGCTGAATTGGTATGGATTGAGGAACAGTAGAAATAAACTACCTCAATTAGAACAATTACTAAATATCCCCACGATTATAGCCTTTTTCTAGATAGGGTAAAAACAACTACATAATTTGCTATGCTATTGAAGGTGATATACTATGTGCATTATGTAAACAAATGGATCCTACAGGTTACGAAGGTGACAGTAATATAGAAATAGATTTGATTTCCTGTTTTTATGACAAAGGTTCAAGTTTCACTTCAGACGCTTAATTAATTTCATAATATATCGAATATAAGATTCATAAACTTGAAAATGTATCGTATTCTTTTCTATGCATATTGAAATCTATAAAACAAACATTGATTGTATTTGAGTTCTTAGAGATAGGAACTGAAAAAAATCGACTATGTTATTGTCCATTATTCATCTTTTTCTGCATCTACTTCGAGTTC
>JADDOQ010000028.1:0-1892 GCA_016782315.1 Nitrososphaeraceae archaeon
AGAATTAAGATGCTGTCTTGCGACCCCTTCCCGTCTTAGAATATCGTGAATTATGGGCCACATATCAGAGGAATTGTTTATATTATAACTCATAACCGTATTACATCAACCCTCCACTACATATCGGTAATATACACTTTCACCTGCAGTTGAACTTTTTCGGGTTATTTTGATAACATCGCTAGGTTGTGCATTCAATCCCTGTATTCCCTTATCAGAAGCCATTATATAGGGTAGCTGACTTGGTTTAGAATTAAACTTTTTAAATATTAATTCGGCATCCTCTTTTGGCAAAATCTCATGTTTTGGTTGAAATACATGATCAACTATTTTAATTTCTTTTTTTTCAGATGACAGTGGATTTAACCTCCTCAATTAATATCAGATTAGATAACAAAAACAAAATAAACGTCAAGGATCCACATATAAGACGTTCGCATATATATAATATTCTATTGTGGCTCATAACAATATATTATGATTTTTGTTGTTGTTTTTGTTGTCAAGATAAACTGGTTTATTTGAACAAAACATCTTTATCTAGATTTTCTTTGCCTGTACAATTTTAAAACATTGCAAGATGATCAATGGCCACAAAAATCTTGTTTATATGGATACCAAGTTTTTTTGTATGTTAACAGAAACAAAATCATATCCTCATTGTTGCAATTGCAATAAATAACCAGGATCCAAAAGGATGTCAAAATAATTCTTATAAGGTTTGTCCTTTCCTCTATAAAACAATTGGTAAAAATAGTAAAATTTTGCTTTGAATCAAAAAACTTATTATTGATACTGATTCTTCTTATAATAACTATTATTAACAATGTCAATGCAAATAGCATTTTCTCACAGAACCCATCTAACCCAAGTTTTAATGACAACAATTCCTCAAAAGAATTTAGAGATCCAAATCCGAGTCCTGCAAACCCCCAGTTAAACTATTCAGAGCGCAATTTCTTTTATTTAAAGTCAGGTGATTTATCAATTCCCATAAATTTTTTTGCGTCAGAAAAAAACATAATTAATAATGCCATATATGACAAAGACAAAAATGCATTATTTGTGATGTTAAATCCATTAGTCTTCAACTATTCTAGTGTAGTTATTCAAATTCCCAGGGAAATACTGGATTCCAAAACTCCCGAAAACAAGGACAGCAATTTCACAGTACTAGATGACGGCAAACCGTCAAAGTTTTCGGAGATCAAACCTAAAGAGGAAAGCGAAAGGAATCCAAACTCATCCGCCACAACAACAACAACAACCACCACCACCACCACCACCAAAAACAGCACCATAAGCAGTTTTTTTGATGATATCCCCAATCGAAAACTGCTAATAGAGTTTGACAAGGATACAAAAGTCATAGAAATAATAGGAAATGATCTTACGGAAAAAAACGCAGACGTACAAACATACAACGATAAAAAAGAAAGCACTCCAAAAATTTTCCCTGTTTCATCAGAAAATGAAACATCAAGCATAAAATTTAACGTAATTGGGGGGCATCTAAGGAACATTAACCTTTTAGAAGAAAAACAAGCCAAAAACAAAACATTAGAGTTAATGGTTTTGCCATTTAGCAGAGATGGAAACATAGTTATTCAAATTCCCAGGGAAATACTGGATTCCAAAACTCCCGAAAACAAGGACAGCAATTTCACAGTACTAGATGACGGCAAACCGTCAAAGTTTTCGGAGATCAAACCTAAAGAGGAAAGCGAAAGGAATCCAAACTCATCCGCCACAACAACAACAACAACCACCACCACCACCACCACCAAAAACAGCACCATAAGCAGTTTTTTTGATGATATCCCCAATCGAAAACTGCTAATAGAGTTTGACAAGGATACAAAAGTCATAGAAATAATAGGAAATGATCTTAC
>JADDOQ010000028.1:2120-13935 GCA_016782315.1 Nitrososphaeraceae archaeon
CGGAAGGCTAAAAAGTTTAAGAAAAATCATCTACAAATTAGATAAAATAAAGCAAAAAAAATAGGACATTCATTGTGTCCTTTTTTTTATACCAACCTTTGGAGAAATCATAGATTACAGGTATAATGTTTCTAAAGCAATTTTGAGATATCTAGCAATGCAAGATACAACAAGACGTTAGATTATGGATTTTACCTTAATAATCAATGAAAATATTTAAAATTAAATTATACTAAATAAAACAGGTCAGAAGGATTTGGTACTAGATTATAACAAAATGATTGAGATAATACTTGAGGAAAAAGAAGAGATAACATTTGAAAAATTAAGAGATATGATAGAGGAGAAGAAAAGAAAAGTAGGTGCGGGATATCTAACTGACCAAGGCGCATTGTTTTTGGTTGCCGCAGATTTAGGCGTATCATTTGACAAAGCCAATAAATCCGAAAACAGCATTAAGGATCTTTTTGTTGGGGCAAGGGACATTTCCACAATAGGAAGGATCCTATCAATTCATCCGATAAGATCGTTTTTAAAACGAGACTCAAATCAAGAAACTAAAAATCGAATAATTATAATCTACGATAAAGAATCCAGCATAAAAATTAAGCTATGGGACGAATTTGTAAACATACCAGAGCAAATAGGTATCACTATAGGCGATCTAGTAAAAATATCAAAAGGTCAGGTGAAATCAGGAATGGATGGCAAACAAATTATCAATTTGAGTGGCAACGGAACTATCGAACATTTGCCAGACGAAAAAAAACACAATATTCCTACAATTGATGAGATAACAACAACCATAGATACTCTAGACGCTCCAAAAGAAAATCTAGTAATATCTGGAATAATAAAGACGGATCCAAGAATATCAGGATTTACAAACATAAGAGGAGAACACTCAAAGTCTTTACAGTTTGAAACAACCAATGACAGCAACAGCAGACAAATCAGAACAATAATTTGGAACATCAATGAAGAAAACATACCCAAATCACTAACGGCCAATCAAAAAATAAAACTAATTGGTGTCAAGGTTAAAGCAGGTAATCCTAATTATGGAAACGGGGATTTAGAAATTCATGGGGACGAGGGTACAGCCATCGATTTTATCGATAATGAAAAAACTGTTGACAGCTATATCTTAAGGATTATCTCATTCAACGAGGATAACAATGAAGATAAAATAAACTGCATTGCAGTTGATGAGAGCCAAAAATATTACATGGTGAATATAAATAAAAATCTGTTTGATATAGAAATAAATCAGGATGACATTGTAGAGTGTTTTCCCACAAGGATTTTAGGGAATACAATAGAGATAACAAGCCAAGATTCCTATATCCAAGTAATAAATGAAGACAAGGATATTCCATTGTCATCAAGTTTGGATACAAAAATAAAAAACATAGAAGTTTCAAACAACCCGTATTTTATCGAGGCAATTATTTTGCAATCACCCAACACCATGGATATAAACACTAAAAGTGGTGAGACAGTACAGGTAACTGACACCATAATTGGAGACGATACAGGCGAAATAAGACTAGTGGCCTGGAGGGAGACAAGCAAGGAACTAAAAAATTTAAGCATAGGAGAAAGAATAATGGTAAAAGCAGTTGCCGCTACCACAAGCAGAGAAGGTAAGACAGAATTGACGCTAAAGCCCTATTCAAGCATAACAAAAATCAGCTAAGACAAAAAGAAGAATGTAACAGATTTGAGATGGGTTTTTCTCTTGATGAAAAACCCTCTAGGTATTCCAAAAACCCCGGGTCATGACATATTGTTTTTCGGTTTCATAAATAGTTTTCAACAGAGAATCATCATCTACATAATTGCGCAAAATCCTTGCACATGTATCTGCGCCAATTCCATGGCCCGATAAAACAAATATCGCCAATTTGCCAAAGTTATTGATTAGAGAAGCTATTTTCCATGCCCTATCAAATTTATTTTCCTCATCCTTAGATAAGGGAGACCCTTTTAGTTTTCGTTCAATGATGTTTTTTAGCTCACCATCCGACCAGAAAGTGGCAGCGATTAATTTAGACCTGCAGAATGGGCAATGGATTTTTTCTGGAAGATCCTTGGTTTCAAAAACACGCTCCCATTTACCGCATCGTATACAAATTAACTTGTGTTTGGTTTTGGTTAACCTTTCTTTAATTAATTCTAAAATGCCACTTTCCAAACTCAATGGGGCAGAAATAGACTTCTTTGAATGCGATAAAATGGGCTGAGCAAGGTCCGAAAATTCATCGGGCTCAAGCCAGTGAATGCCTATTTCACCAGATTTTATCTTTTCAATAACCATAGAGGTTTTTTCAACATCATATTTATCATGTATCAACTCACGGATTGATTCTTTGCTTAAAGATGTTTTATAATATCTATCATATAGCATTCTGGCAATTTTTTTATCATATACAGCTTCCTTAGCTACGAGGCCAAACCTTTTAGCGATTCCCCAAACCTTCCAGTTTATGTTATAGGTACCGGCAAACGAAGCTATCAATACAGACTCCACATCAAACTCATCTTCAAATAAAGAAAGAAAATGATTTTTCCTTAGCCTTACGTTATTTGAGCTTAACAAAATTCTGTAGGGATCGGAACGGGTTTCAATCACATAACCCATTTTTGAAGAGATGAATGTGGATAGTAATGAGCTTAGTGTGTTGTTAACTTTTGATCCAAAAGTGCTATGGATAACAACAATGTTTTGGTTCAAAACAGTCTCTATTACAATATTTTCAGTGTTTGGGATTATCCTCATAGATTTTAGCTTGCCAGATAGTTTTTTCAAAAACAACAAATCAAATTGCGAAAGAAAAAAGTTAATTCGGGACGATTCATTGATATCAAACAACTTATTTCTAACAATGCCAACCATTCTGGCAGTTTCATAATCAACAGGAATCATCTCGCCCACCCAGTAAGGAACATTAATGGGAGCACCGCTTAAGGGCTCTACATGAACCTGAAGCTTACCTTCGTCGATTACTAGTATTCGCCATTGAGAACCTTTCAAAACAAAAACATTTCCCTTCTCACCATAATCCCCTACAAATTGTTGATCTAATGTGCCAATTCTTTTTTTACTGATGGAATCGACTACCTCAAACTTAACTACATGAGGTATTGTCGACACATTTTCATAATAATACCTAAATGATTTCCCACTGTGTGCTATAGTTTGTTTTTCCTCATCAAATCTCAATAGGCGGGTAAGCTTCAACAAATTAATGCAATCCAAAAAATCCAAAAACGATACAGAATTAAACGAATAAGATAACCTAAAGAGTTCAAATAATTTACCTACGGGTATAGGCTGTTTAATTTGCAATGTCACCCCTATGATATTGTGGGCCAAAACATCAAGGGCCCCTTTATGAAGAGTTTGAGATTCTATTGAGCCTCTATTGACCCTGTTAACTATTCCAACTGACTCCATAAAATCATCAAAGTTATGGGTAATTATCATGCCTTTAGCAGAAGACTTGCGCGTATGCCTGCTCCTTCCAATGCGCTGAATTAATTTCGATACCTGTCGAGGGGATCCATAATGAATAACGAGATCTATAGAACCAATGTCCAAACCCAATTCAAGTGATGATGTACAAACCACTATTCCAACAAAACCAGACCTCAACAGATTCTCTGTTTCCTCGCGGGCTTCTTTAGATAGGGAACCATGGTGTATATGGACCGGAATGCGGTTTTGGTTCCTTAGTACAGTTCCAATAAACTCTGATTCATCCCTTGTGTTGGTAAATAATAACACCGAAGAAGATGGATGGTATTCCTTTACAAATTCTACAATAAATGAGGAAACATCGTTTATTGAGCCATCCATGTGTTTTATCTCCACGTCATATTTTCTAAGAGTTTTATCCACCAAGATAGCACATTTTCCTTGCTCCCCGGAAATAAAACGGGATGCCTCCCCGAGATTTCCAATTGTTGCGGAGATGCCAATTCTGCAAAAAGAACTAGAGATAAGGGATAACCGCTCTATGCATAATGACAAATATGATCCTCTTTTGGAAGGCAACAGTTCATGGACCTCATCAATAATTACCCATTCCAAGGTTTTAAAAAGTGGAATCATTTTCTCATTCACCAAAATTATAGCCAAGGATTCGGGCGTGGTAATTAAAATATCTGGCGGATTTTCATACATCTTTTTGCGTTTGCTATAGGATGTGTCACCATGCCTTATGTCCACCCTTAAATTTTCAGATTCTGCATATCTAATGATTCTTCTAAAAACATCGTTATTGAGTGAACGTTGAGGTGTTATGTACAGACACTTGATTCCAATATTTTTGTTCTGACCGTCATTTTCAAAGGAAATCATACTAATTACTGGAATTATCGCTGATTCTGTTTTTCCAGAACCCGTCGGTGCAACAATAAGTGAATTGCGTCGTCTTATTATAGCGCGATAGGATTTTTCCTGGATGGAAGTTAAGGTATCAAATGACTCTTTTTGATATTTATTTAGTACAAAAGTATCTAGTTTTTTGCGGTATTCCCTATTATCCAAATTTACCAGTTTTTTGCTTATTTTGCTTGTATCTGCTGCCTTTTTTATTCAGATTTGCAGAAATTGTGGATTCCTTTGGAATGGCAGGCACAGATTTGGCAGCAAAATACTCGTAGACAAATATACTGACTAGTGCTGCAACGAACATTAACAATGATGAAAAATAAACTAAACTATCAAATGAATATGCCAACTATATCACTGATGATTATATCCAGATTAAGTTATAAATACGTTAAAGATTTATAATTAAAATGCACAAATAGGTTTTTATATTGAAGTGATTTGTGTTTAATTATAATTATCGTTGTTGTTTCTAAGGAAAATAAATAGTGATACTAATGCATTCAAGAACGTTTAACCCAAATCAGAATAGCCAGGATAAACAGTCAATAATGGCCACAATACTGCAAAACCTCCCCAAAGAGTGTTCACTAACTAAAATAGAATACGAAGGCCCTAGAATAGCACTTCATTCCAACAAGCCAGAATTTCTACTGAACAATAATCAAGTGTTATCTAACATAGTAAACTTAATAAAAAAAAGAATAGTTTTAAGGCTGGATGAGTCGATAAGAAAAAATGAAAGCGAGGTAACCAAAATTATTGAAAAACAAATACCAAAAGAAGCAGGTTTTACAGATATCTTATTTGATCCAGCCCTAGGGGAAGCAACAGTATTTGTAAGAAAAATAAATCACATCGTTTCAAAAGACGATAAAATAACAAACAAACTGATAAATCAAACAGGCTGGAAACTCAATTTCAGGAAAACCCCAAGAAGCATGTCCTTATTGAAGGAAATCAACAAAATAACGAATAAAAATTCAGAAAGCAGAACCCAATTTTACAAAAGAGTAGGCGAGACGATTTTCAGAGAAAAGCTGGATCCAAACGTCGAAGCCAGCCTAATCTCTTTGGGAGGATTTGCAGAGATAGGTAGATCCTCAATGATCCTAACCACAAATGAAAGCAACATATTGATAGATTGCGGGATGAATACATATTCCAATGATCCGCTATTAATGTTCCCCAGGTTTGATTCCATTGGCGTAAAGCCTTCCGAAATAGACGCCATTGTGTTATCCCATGCGCATTTTGATCACACAGGATTTGTCCCGGTATTGTTCAAATATGGATACAATGGGCCTGTGTACTGTACTGAGCCCACGTCATTTTTAATGTATATGCTTTTTAGGGAATACATAAAAAGATACAAAGAAAAGGCCCTTTACAGTGAAAAAGAAATTGAGGAGGTTTATTCCCACCTGATATACTTAAACTATAACATAGTAACAGACCTTTCTCCCGATGTCAAAGTTACGCCATATAACTCCGGTCACATACTTGGCTCATCATCATTTCATTTTCATTTAGGGAATGGGGACCATAATTTTGTATATACGGGTGATTTGAAATTCGGAAAAAGCTGCTATTTGGATAATGCCACCTGGAATTACCCCAGGGTGGAAACATTACTAATAGAAGCAACAAATGGGGGCAGAGAAGACACATTTCCCTCCAGAGAAGACGCTACAGAGAAACTAATAAGCAGTATCAACGTGGCCATTAAAGACAAAAGCACTGTCTTAATTCCAACACAGCTGATTGGAACCTCTCAGGAACTAATAATTACACTCGATCAGCTAATAAAGCAAAAGAAAATAGAGAAATGTAAAATTCATGTTGACAGATTGATTATAGATGCAAATTCCATCCATGAAAGTTATACCGAATTTTTGAATAAGGAAGTTCACCAAAACATCGTATCCGGGGATTACAATCCGTTTAGATCCAAAAACCTAAATATAATTGACATATTTGACGAAAAAAAAGATTTGGATCCCGGCATCATATTGCTACCGTCTTCTATGCTACAGTGCTTGCATTCAATAGACTATCTTAAAAAAGTGATTCACAAACCCAGCAACATGATAATCTTCATTTGCAACCAAATGAATGGAACCGTAGGTAAAAGCATCATTGATAGGCAAAAAGAAATATCAATAAACAATACCAAATACAGCATAGGGTGCAAAATAGAAACAATCTATTCCTTTAACTCGCATTCAGACTTCAATCAGTTAAACGCATACATATCACGGCTAAAACCAAAACTAAGAAAAATTCTGGTAAACCATTCGGAAAGGCATAAAGCCCAAAATTTTGCCAGCTATTCTAGCAAAGTACATAACATCCCCACACAATACCAACTAAATCAAGAAGCTTCAAGAATACTATAACCAATAAAACCAAAACAAGACACTATTGACGATTTTGTTTATATAAACATTTTACAAATTGGTATCATTGCCTTTGTGCCATATTTTAACACTTGGTGGGGTTATAATTATCCTCTCTTCGCCTAACCTGGAGATATCACCTCCAAGACTATTTACGCATTTATAAAGATCTTCAACAACAACTCTCAAGTCATCCACATCCCTATGAGCAAGAGGAGTTATTCTGATTATAAGGATCATATGCTTTTCTATGTCATTTCTAATTTCAGAGATATCCTTAATGTCACGAAGTGTAAAGGCTTTTAAATATGTTGGTTTATATTGTTCAGTTTTATTCACCATTTTTTTAGTATTATAGAGTAACTTGCAGTTCATGATTAATAAGAATATCGAAATTCATTAGGCGTAATTTTATACAGTATTTTCAGATTCTATATTTTTCTGCCTCTACAATACTGTAAGGCATAGCTGTTACCACTTTATTTGTTTTGCTTTTCTTGTTTGTAACTCGTACTTCGCAGTTTTTTTCAGGCATTGCATCAGAATAGCGCAGGGTTATGCCTATTGAAGATAATAGCAATTTTTTATGCTTACGCAAATCAGGTCTATCGCTAATCCTCAGTATTGCGACAGGTCCGGGAATGTCAACTGCCTGGATTATAAAGTCATGTTTTAGCGAAAGAGACAAGAGGTTCTCATTCTCACGGTGGTTTCTGCCAACAATCAATTTTGAATATTCATTAAATCGAAAATGGCGACCCAGTTTTAACAGTTCAACATCATTGATGCTGGGTTCATCAACTGAATATTTCATAAGGTCGCGTATCCTTACTGCAAATTGAGGATCTGTCAATAAACAGCCACCAGCAGAATTTGGCGGGTCTGCAATATCAAATCTATTGGCCAATTGAAGTTGTTCTTTTCTCGAACGACCTTGAATTGAACCCAAAAGAGATCTATCAACCAACCCTTTCTTCTCAGGCTCTGTTTTGGGCAAAAGCTGAGCGGAGAGGGGTCGAAGGACCTTGCCTTCCATGTCTGTTTCTTTCTCAATAACAGATAATGCATTTGAATTTTGGCTCATAGGCCTCTGATGCAATACTTCCCCGGTTATCAGAAAGTCTGCGCCGATTGTTTTCATATGTTTTTTAGCCTCATCATACATCATCTTTCTGCAATCAATACAAGGATTCATCCCAGAACCATAACCATGTTTTGGGTTTTTTAGCATAGTCAGGTACTCTTTACCCAAATATACGGTTTTTAATTTTATGCCTAGCTCTGAAGACACCTCCATAACTTTATGACCGCAACCTTTTCCACAATCAAAATCACAAAAAGGAGTTTTGATTGCAACTGCCTCCACCTCAATGTTTTGCTCTTTCATCATACGAACAGCTATCTGACTGTCAAGTCCTCCTGAAAGCAATGCCACGGCTTTGGTTTTTTTTTTATCAGCAGCAGATTCAGGGTTTTTGTTTGGAATGTCTTTATCACCGCCATCACTAAAACAGTTTTCCGAATCATCAGGCAAAGGATTAGAAAAGGTTTTGTTCACCATTTGTTTCTCGATTTAAAAGTATTGTAAGTAGGTCATGTTTATACGTTTAGATACCCGTAAGAAAATCCTCATACAACGAAAATTCGCGTACCCTCTTTTTCAATTGTTTAATTGTTCCAGATATTGGTAAAATCAAGATAGGGTAATTGGTAAAATACATCGATAACAACACATTGTCAACATAATCCAGTTTGCATTTTATTACCAAAAAATTTTTGGATACAGTGTCGACATCAATGATTCGCACATTTGTTTTGTGAAAATCGATACTACCACACAATTCAATAAGCCGTTTATAAAAATCGCTTAAAAAATTAGAGTAAATTAAACCATCATTGTTTTGCAGATAGATGCAGGCATATCGGAATTTTTTTTTAGCTAGTGTCATAGAATATACCAGTCCTTTTTTTACGCTCTAACCAAATATTGAGGTCATTCCAATATTTTTTGTTCTCGATATCGGACTTTTTTAGCAGGATATTAAAAATTTTTGACGAAATTAGTTCGCAATACATGTTGGCCCCGCTTGACAGAATGAATTGGAAATTATACTTTTTGCACATTTCATAAATCCATCTCATATTATAAAACCATTTTCCCAATTCATGGTTGTCACAATACTTTACATCAGATACCAAAAACTCTATTCCGATATTTTTACCGTTGTATTTTTTTAAAAGGGATTTAATGCTACCTAGGTTTTTAATAGTCAAAACATCAACATTATAGAAATTTTCCTCAGCATTCCCTTTAAAGACCGAACCGATGAGAAAAAAACCCTCGTTTTTGCTTTCGCCAATTTTTGGGCCTTTAGGAGATCCGTGATTTCTCCTTTGGACAATGTTGTCTTTTTTTTTAACTGCGGTATAGGAATCACCATCAAAACGCACTCCCAAAACATCAATTCCAAAAAAGTTCTTTAAAAAATTTTTCAGGTTTTCAGAGTAAAACAGATTTATGTTTAGGTCTATTGCTTTGATTATCGTCATCATCCTCTTTAGTTCATGGTTTGAATTTACTGGGTTTCTTAAAGACCAAGCGAACAGAATCCCTGTCAGAAAGAATGGTCTTTCCAAGGCAAAGTTTCTGCTTATCCAGTCTAGCATAAAATACCCTTTTTCTATCTGTATTGTGTTCAACATATTTTTTGACATCATCCTCACCATAGGACTCTACCAGATTGTTAAACATCTTGTCAAAGATTTTGTCAACATCCACATTCACAGATATCCTATACCTGAGGATAGGGTTTTTCCAATGGCCATCTGTTTTCAGAGTCTCCACACTAACTAATTCTCTAGGCTGCCCTATAAAGTCAAAGATAGTGCTTATTACCTTATTTTCATTCTCTGTTGCGTGAATTAAAACGGATATCTCTACAGAAGAATACAATTTAGAAATAAAAATTAAAAAAACTAAGTGTTTTGGGAGTTATCTTTGGTATTGGCAGTAGAGGTTGTGTTGGTGTTGGTGATGGTGGTGGTGGAGGTATCCACAATGCCTTCCCCATCATCTTCAGTATCAGTCAACCCGCTATCATCCGCAATGACTTCAGTATCAGCGCCTGAAAGATCACCTTCTTTTTGAATCGGAGAAGAAATCAGTTTGGTTTTTCGTATGCCTACATGCCTAATCATGGCTATTTTCTTTGAAATATCCATTAAGCTAGAGCCCATGTTTCCCATCGTGACCTCTTTTATGAACTCATTTAGGGAAAGTTGAGGTATTCTTTCCTTTAGAACATTATCCATTGTCAGCCTTATTTCATGTTGTTTGGATGAGTTTATTCTCCTTTGACTGAAAGCGGTTGCTGAAACTCTAAATACATATCCATCTGCTGTGGTGTACTCATCGACATAATTTATCATTGAACTTCCACGTCTTATGAGACTTCTTAAGAACTCTTTAGCATATTCATGTCCTTTAAAAATTGTGGTAGCTATTCCAGAATTAATTTTATCAATCTGAACAAAAATCTTAGTTTGATGTTGAGTTGGATCTTGTTTGAGGACATCATATAAGGTGTTTTCAATAACCCGTCCTTTAGCATTATTCATATCAGAAATAGGAATATAATTTAGTGGAACCTGTTCAAATGCAGGTGGAGCATTCACTATTATCCATTGCTTATCTCTCCATTTATCACGAACCCTGCCTCCCCTTCTGGAACCTTTTGCCATATCAAGGCATTTGACGTATCTAAAATATAAGTTATGCTAACTTTTAAGAAAGATTGAATCAGCTAACCTCGTCGTCATCATCATAGTCATTGACTGAAAGTTGCGGAGATAAAATCAAAGAAATCATAATTGTGCCCTTTTTTGGGCTACTGATTGTCATCGAATTTGCAGGGGAAACAAAAACAGTTATACAAATATAGAATACAAAGACCATAAAATAGGGTTTTCAGAAACAATCAGAAAACAAAAAGGTCACCATATTGATTTAGGTAAAAAACCACCAAACATAGATCGAACACAAAAAACAAAGATGATTTGATATTTTTTCTTTTTGAGATTGAAATTCTGCGAATCGTCATAAGCTAATTTGAACCATCTTTTGCACATCTAAAACCCGCAAAAAGAATTCGCTCATGAGGTTTGAAATAATTTCTATAGCTATTTCTGATTTGTTTTGCAGAGGTTGTAAAGCATCCACCCCGCAGTACTTTTTGGTTAATGGCCCATTTGTCGGTATATTCTTCAAATCGCGATTTAAATCCAGGATACAACATATACTCAGATGAGGTCCATTCCCACACATCCCCTATCATTTGGTGGCATCCGTAATGGCTCCTTCCCTCCGGATACGCCCCAACTACGGAAGGACACCATTGGTATGATTCAAAAAGATTGGCATGCTCTGTGGTTGGAGGCTGATTTCCCCATGGAAATACAGTTTTAGACTCACTTTTTTCATTCCATGACGCAGCTTTTTCCCACTCAGCCTCAGTAGGTAATCTTTTTTTTGCCCATTTCGCAAAAGCATCGGCTTCATAATAACTAACATTGACAACAGGCTCATTAGGAACGATTTCGTTGTATCCCCTAAAGTCTTTTTTAAGCCATTTCTTTTTATTTTTATCAAAATACCAATATAACGGACTTGTCCAATTTTCATCCATTACCAAGTCCCAACCATCAGCGAGCCAATATTTGTAATTTTTGTATCCGCCATCCTCCATAAATTCCATAAATTCGCCATTAGTTACTAGGGAATTGTCAATCTCATAGGGATTTAGGTATGTTTTATTCTCAGGCAATTCATTATCGTAGCAAAAACCATCCCCGTTATAGCCCATATCAAATATTCCACCCGAGATCTTAACCATCTCCCTGTTTACTTTTTCCTTTATGGGCATCTTTTTACCCCATTTATTTGGGCAATAGTTGTCGCCTTCATCTGAAAATCTATTAAAATAATGCTGAAAGTCATAGACCATCAGTTCCTGATGCT
>JADDOQ010000028.1:14222-15842 GCA_016782315.1 Nitrososphaeraceae archaeon
TATAAAGTATTTTAACCTACTTTAAAAATACTCAATAATGTGAATTCAGAACATCAAAGTTGAAATATCCATTAGTATTATAGCATATTACTGATATAGATTGGAAAACAGTGAATCACAACCATCAG
This sequence comes from Nitrososphaeraceae archaeon, assembly GCA_016782315.1. Classification (GTDB taxonomy): domain Archaea; phylum Thermoproteota; class Nitrososphaeria; order Nitrososphaerales; family Nitrososphaeraceae; genus Nitrosocosmicus. Next base: position 14,351 of record JADDOQ010000028.1, read on the forward strand.
GTGTAGAATCAATCACACCAAATCAAGGTGACAATAATCAAAGAGGAAGATTCCCTAGAAGGGGAGGAAATGACAATGATAGTGGAAATGGAGGCGGAAGCTACAACAGATTTTTTAAACCGTCACCAGTTAATGCAGGGGAAGAACACGAGGTAAATATCGAATCAATGAGTAAAAGAGGAGACGCAGGTGTAGGAAGGATTCAAGGATTAGTAATTTTTGTCCCAAATACAAAAGTGGGAGACAAAGTAAAGGTAAAAGTAACACGGGTTGGAAGAGGTTATGCAACAGCTGAGTTGGTAGAAGGTAAAACAGAAGAATAACCTTTAATTAAAACTTTTTAGTTTTTTTCATGAATTTTATTTATTATTTGCATTATTAGTCAATTTAAATTGATCAATTCCACAACAACAGCAGAAACAACCCATGTAATGCAATTACCCAGGAAGGTAATAATAGGTGAGAGGATACTAAGCAACACCAGCCAGTTAATAAAAGACAATATAAAAGTAAATAGCAAAATTGCCTTAATAACCGGAGAAAACGTCAAGAGTAAAATAATTGACACAATAGAAGAGAACTTTGCTGCAAATAACACAGAATTCCAATGGATCATAGCAGGTGACGCCTCCTTTGAAAGCGTAGGAAAAATAGAAAATGAACTGAAGCAAGACAAAATTGAAATCATAATAGGAATAGGTGGCGGAAGGTGCATAGACATAGGAAAAATGGCAGCCAATAACTTAAAAAAGCCATTTATCAGTATTCCAACCTCTGCTTCACACGATGGAATTTCAAGCCCATTTGTATCATTAAGAGGAAGCGACAAACCATATTCCATCAAGGTAGAAACACCCATTGAAATAATAGCCGACTTGCACATAATATCCAACGCACCAGGCAAGCTAATAGCAAGTGGATGTGGAGATCTAATAGCAAAGATAACAGCCGTCAAGGATTGGGAGATTGCAAGAGACGATAATGGCGAATATTTCGGCGAATATGCGGCCAATCTATCATCTTTAAGTGCCAAGATGATGTTAGACATTTCAAAGCAAATTGTTAACGGGCAAATTGACAAGAAAATATCAAGGACAATAGTAGAAGGTTTAATAAGTTCAGGAGTAGCAGCAGGAATTGCCGGAAGCAGCAGGCCCTGTTCTGGTTCAGAGCACCTGTTTAGTCATGCTTTAGAGTATATTTCAAACGGCAGATGCGGTCTGCATGGAGAAAGAGTAGGCATTGGAACAATAATAATGGCCAAACTACATAAATTAAACTGGATAGAGATAAAAAACGCCCTTAAAATTATTGGTGCGCCTACTACCGCTAAAGAAATTAGAGCGGACAAAGATGAAATTATCAAAGCATTTGTCCTTGCAAAGAAAATAAGGCCTGAAAGGTATACCATCCTAAACAAAATTGACATAAATAAAAACCAAATCCAGGATTTGGTAGAAGAGGTAGGAATCATCTAGTCAACAAAAACAAG
>JADDOQ010000028.1:16013-19826 GCA_016782315.1 Nitrososphaeraceae archaeon
TATTATCTGAACCCTCGGCCCCTTTTTGCGGATTTTCAATGTTAGTGGTGGAACCTTCATTTTTTTTATTCTCAACATCAGCAGAAGAACCGGAACTTTTTGAAGCGTTGGCAACACTGGAATTTGGATATTTTTCTATGAACCTGATATTTTGAAAAGAGGGAATGAATTTAAAAATATCACCTGCAATGCCCCTCTTTATTATTTGGAGCCCATCCAAAAGATAGATTTTTTCAGGGATGTCGATTTCAAGTTCCGAGTCTTTTATCTCATAACGCACATCGGTAGGATCGATGGGGAGCCTTCGCCTCACCAGGTTTGTGATTTTCTCCTCATCGTTTTCTATCTTTTTTACAATGTTTGCGTCATAGATTAAAGTTTTACCAGCATACTTGTGATTAAAGTCCACCTGAACGCGTCCTGAACCAATAAAACGTACAATTCCCATTCTCTCGTCAAGCTCTATGACATCTCCAACCCCAATATCATTAGCTTTTTCCCCCAGTTTACGTAAAGGAATCATCCTTACTTTAGAGGGATCCCGATCTCCAAATGCCTTATCTGGTGGTATTTCGATGTTCAGGGGTTCACCCATATTTGCGTTAAGCAACGCATCATCCAATCCCTTTAGTACCCATCCTTCACCTACACCTAACAACCTGGGTTCATATTTTCTGGATGGATCAAAACCTTCAGAGTCTTTCACTTCGTTTTCCCTAGTTGTTTCAAAAACCTCATTAGTATCTTTAATCTTAGCAGTATAATCTAACAGAATAAGAGAACCTTTCTCTAACGTCATGAAAATCGCTGTAAAGTTTCCTAATATTAAGTTTGACAAAAAAAAATTTACACCAGACAAAATTGTCTTTTCCATATTACATATAGAATGGCAAAAAAAAGAAAACGGAATTGAAAACTTTCATTGGTTTTTTTGTTGTTTATAAATACATAAAATATCAAAAACTTTAAATGAAAATGACTTGTGGATTACAAACAAACTGCAAAAGCACAGTAAAAACAGAAAGATATAGAGGTAAGTAAGAATCAAGCAACAGTGATTGAAAACAGACTTATCTGAACTTTTCCATAGCCTTGTTTATAGAGTCAGTCGGAACCTCAATTCCAAGCATTCTTAAAGCCGACTCCACAGAAGATAGGGTTCTCATGACATGGTATTTGTTTACCTCACCCATAGACCCTATTCTAAACACCTTGCCCTTTAGATTGCCAAAGCCACCCGCTACCAGTACCTTAAATTCATTTGACAAAATATCCCTAAACTTTTTGTCCTCAATTCCAGGCAAATAGTTAACCGCTATTACAAGGTTGCTTCTTGCGTCGGGTTTTGCAAAAGGCGACAAGCCCATTGAGCCCAATCCCGTGTAAAAGGCATTGGCACATTGCCTATGTCTTTCTATACGCCTATCGAGCCCCTCTTCTAGGATCATATCAAGGGCTTCACTGTAAGCATAACAAAGAGGCAATGCCGGAGTAAATGGGGTCTCAAAATGCTCCTGATAGTATTTGAAATACCTTTTCAGGTTAAAATACAATATAGGCGAAGTGTTATCCTGAATGTATTTTTTAGCTTTTTGGCTTATTGATATTGGTGAAACGCCAGGTGGAGCGGCTATAGCTTTCTGGGAGGCAGTAATACAAATATCAACATTCCATTTGTCTGTGGGCAACTCATCCCCACCCAATATAGAAACTGAATCGGCAACAAAGAAACACCCTTTCTTTGTGCACAGGTCGCCAAGTTTATCCATATAGCGAATTGTTGTCCCTGTGGATGTTTCATTATAGACGGCGTAAAGTGCCTTTATGTCATTGTGTTCATCAAACGCTTGCTCAAATTTTTCATATGGTGGGTTTTCACCAAATTGGGATTCTATTCTAATTGACTGTCCCCCCCAGCTGTCAATCAGATCGGCCAATCTCGTACTGAATTCACCATTGACCGGAATTACAACCTTATCGCCTTTTTTAATCAGGTTAACAACAGAAGCCTCTACAGCACCAGTGCCTGATGCAGACAGCAATACAATATCACTCTCTGTCTGAAACAGTTTTTGAGTCTTTTCAATTATGGATTTGTAAAGGGTTCTAAAATCCTCACTTCGATGGTTTATAATTGGAGCCAGCATTGCATTCATAACCCTGTTTGGAACATTTGTGGGACCAGGTAACATAACTAGATATTCCATAGCAACTTTCAAGTAAACAGCAGATTTAGCCGTTATTTATAAGTAATTAGAAAACAACAATAATATTCATTGTGTATGAAGAGAAGAAACATTGCACAATATCAGAAGAATAAAGCTACTAGAGTCACTGATCAGCAAAAAGAATGGAGAGAAATCAACAGACAGGAGGCTTTACAGAAAAATAACAATATTATTATTTAGGCCAGAAAACATTTTTTATTTAACAAATTTTTGGGGAGAAGGAATAGCAATATTATCAGAAGGCGGAGGTTCACCAATAAAACTTGTAGTTCCAAAACTAGAATATACTAGAGCAATAAACACCTCAAGGGAATGCGACGTAATTTCATCAGAGAGAGGAACAACATTAATCAACACTGCGATAAGCATGGTTAAGGACAATGAATTTGTATTTTCGGATAGCAATGATTTTGAAGCCATAAACAAAATCCAAAAGAAAACAGGGAATGAAAACACGGACATTGACAGCAACTTACTATACGGTTTGAGAGAAATAAAAGACACCGAAGAAATAGAAAACATCGACAAGGCCTCAAAAATAATAGACAAGTTATTTGAAACTGCCACAAAAGAAATAAAGGAAAACACATCCGAGGAACAGATTCAAGCGATACTGGTCTATGAAGCAATGAAGTTAGGGGCAAGGTTTCCGCCATACCAATACACAACCAATCCCTTAATTATAGCAAGTGGGCCAAACGGTTCATTTCCCCATTCTGAAACCTCAAACAAAAAAATCAAGTCTGGAGAACTGATAGTAATAGACCTGACCTTAAGTTTCAATCACTATGTTTCTGATGCCACAAGAACCTTTGGCATAGGCAAAATGACAGGGGAAATGAAGAAAGTGTATGAAACAGTAAAAGCATCTCAGGAAAAAGGCATTGAACACATCAACAACACCTCAGATTTTGGGGACATCGATGCATGCTGCAGAAATGCAATAACAGAGGCTAATTTGGGCGATTATTTCACTCATTCTACAGGCCACGGAATCGGACTTGAGGTTCATGAGCCGCCATGGATAAGGCCAAACTCCAAAAGCAAAATCAGAGAAAACATGACAATAACCATAGAACCAGGGATATACATCCAAAACAAACTGGGCGTAAGGATTGAGGACAGTTTACTGATAACAAAAAAAAAGGGAAAAGCAAACGACAGCAATGATGGGTATAGCTTTGCAAATTTTCACCATTTCAGCAAAGACCTGATAATCCTATAACAAAAAAATAAAGAAAAACACAACAAACACACCAAAAAAATAAAATAAAATTAAAGATTCTGTTCACTCTTCGGCGTTATTTTTTTAAGTGTGTTGTTTTTTGAGTGGTAAAATATACTACATATGGCTCTGTTGAAACTATCCGTTGTTTAAATCAGTTGTTTGGTTTCTTCAGTTGATGTGTTTTTTTTTTTGCTCAGAATGGAGTGTGAAAAAACATGCTGGAAAAACTACGTCGATTCGAAACGCCCATCAAAGTAAAACTAATATATGTATTCATGGTATTATATAGGTGGTGTTACATTTCTGCTGGAGAACGCCTGTAGCACATGGACTACCAAATGTTTAATAATTTACCTT
>JADDOQ010000143.1 GCA_016782315.1 Nitrososphaeraceae archaeon
CTTGGCTCTTGGGTATAAAACATCAAACAAGGGCTGGGATATTCTCGGAAAGATTAAACTGCCACAGGGATGGAGAATAGTGATTAACTCCTCTAAAAGCCATTATAACACTGAAAGTTACAAGATGAATGAAATACTAAGAAGCAACAAGAACATCATAGACATCCAAAAAGGGTTTCTTTCGGAGGAGGATCTTTCGATGTTATTCTACTCTGCAGATGCCGTTTTACTTCCTTACAAGGTAACTGCTGGATCTGGGGTGATGTTTGACGCAATTGCTCACGGGTTGCCGTTTGTAGCGTCTGATTTGGGTTTCTTTAAAGAATTTTCTGCCCAGGGACTAGGCATAACCGTTAAAAGATCATCTAAAGAGTTTTCTAATGGTGTTAGACTTCTAAATAAAAATTATAATATTTATAAAGAGAATGTTAACAATTTCAAAATGAAACTAACATGGGATTCTGTTGCCAAGCAACACGAATATTGGTATCGTTCTTTAATACAATAAGAACACCACACATAAATGCGACTTTATGGTTATTTTAGAAGGTAAAGAGCAAAAGATCCGGTATGATACTATTTTGAAAATGCATGTCAAAATAGAGAAGATGTCTTTTAAATGTGTTTTATAAATAGTAGTTGTTTGCCAAAGCACCTTCCTTTAAATTGAACAAAAAACATTATTAGGTCCTTTACTATAAAGAAGATATCCATTGCTGATTTCAGCGTTTGGATTAGTTATAACTTATGGACAGGAACATCATGTGGTATAAAAACATGATTTATCCAAAACATCATAAAAAGTATACTGACAATCTGTTTTGGCATTTATCTGAATGATAAAGGCAAAGAGGATGGAAAAACAATATATTTTTTGTCATAATGCTTTGTTCTAAAACACTTATTCAATTATTACATAAAAAAATTGAAGTGACGACTGGCTGTTGAAAAGTCTTTGTTCTGGCAAATCCATTCACAAGCCGCTAAACAGAAAAGTATATAACAAAATTGGAAAAGAAACAAAGAATACTCGCTAATGAATTAATGATAACTGATGTGCATAAGATTAAAGGTTCACTATGTTGTAAGAAGATATTCTGTTAGTAAATGAGTGAATTTGTGTATACAATGCCATAGGTATGTATAATAGTTCCTCCACAATGGCATAAAGAATCAGGTCAAACTGGAAAAAAGAACAGAGGGGATAATATTCCTAACTTTAAGCCTTAAAAAAGAATGTGGAATTAATAATTATACGCATATCAAATTATCTAAGTAGATATATACATAATACAACTTTAACAAAGGAGAGCATAAAAACAATGAAGGAGTTAATTTCGTGGTTGATTAAGGAGCCAGTAGGTGGAGTATTCCTTAACTTTGATAGATGTGTTTTATTTCTTTTAAGAATTAGTTACTTAATTCAAAGAGTTTCTCTTATGGTTTTTTTGGGAAAGAAAAAAAGAGACGACCTGTATTCCAAAGGTAAACTTTCGTATTTTAAAGAATATTTCAGTCCCTCTTTTTTTCTTTCTTGTTGTTTTTTCAGGATTTTAAATTTTTTGAAACTAGGAAACCATAAACTTTTGAAAATGACTGTACCCAAATACAATTACAAAGTATATTGTCCTGCTAACAGCGATGATTACCTAAATGTGACAGTTCGTGAGGAAGACATTTTGGAACACTTTTCTCCTAAGGAGGGGGATGTGGTTGTGGATATTGGTGCTCATATAGGGCGATATGCACTCATAAGTTCAAAAAGGGTTGGTCCTAGTGGAAAAGTAGTTGCTATTGAAGCCAATCCTGACAATTTTGAAATGCTAAATCGCAACATCAATCTAAACCAATTGACAAACACGCTAACCTTAAACTACGCTGTTTTTTCCAAGGAGACAAAGATTAAACTTTATGTTACAAGCGAGAAGCTGGACCCCACCATATACAATACCATACTCTTGAACAGGGCGCCAGATAAAGAAAAGTTTGTGGAAGTTGATGCAAACACGTTGGATAACCTGTTGCAACAAAACGGAATCAATGCAGAGGATGTCAACTGGGTAAAAATCGACGTGGAAGGGGCAGAGCTTGAAGTGCTAAAGGGATCTACTAACGTCATTTCCAAAAGCAAAGACATTGCTCTATTGATAGAAGTTCATAATGTTGCCAATGGTGCCAATCTTTACAGTTCAATAATGGATTTACTCGCTCATTATAATTTTAAAATTGAATTTGAAAAGACATATCCTTCAGGAGAAAAACACGTTATTTTAAGGAAACAATAATTACCGATTTTTGTGTGTACGCAATTCCTTCTCAACCAATTTGGAAATTGCTTTTGGGTGCTTTTTATACTGATCTCGCCTTTCGTTGTGATTATAGTTCTTTATCAATTGTATTCCATAAACCGTAAGATTACCAATCAACAACAGAAGGTAGCAGAAGAGACAGCTACTATAATAACCTGTCAAATAAAATTAAGATATTTCCATAATCCTGGTAATGTTGATGCTATTATTTCGGTAATGTCAAATGTTACACCAGATGATGTCAATCTTAGAAGTGGCAAATAATGAGACCCTGATGAATGAAAACCACCACCACCACCACCACAAACATCCAAAAGAGCACGAATTTTTTAGATAGTGGCACAATTCCATCTAAATTTGAATTTACACATTTAGAATACTCATGAGGGCATAAAGGTAAAAAAGAATAAGAACATGAATATATTGCAAACAGAGTTGTAGCAAACGCAACAGGATTGAAACAATGCTTTCAGATACCGGTCAAATGTTTGGGGAATACATAAGGTCAAGACAACAAAGATAAAGAATGGGGAAATGGTCTTTAGGTTTATCACTTGCAATATGGATACACCTATACGGGGTTGGCTATTGCAGTATGGTTTCTGTATCACCTTGAACTCGATTCTAAAAGCGCTTTGAGGGTGTATAACAATGCAGCAAAGATAAAATAAACTTGGTAAGAGACCAACAAAATATGAAAATACTGATGGTGTCTGCACCATATCCTCCAATGCCTGGAGGAGTAGCTCGTTATACTTTAAATCTTACAAGGGCCATTCGGAAACTAGGATTTGAGGTATATACCGTATGTGATGCCCAAGGCAATGGCGATTTTCCTGTACTTTCTTCTACTAGTCAACAAGATAATTCAGATTTATTGTTAAATTTAATTGATGAGACAAAACCTCATGCTGTTCATGTACAGTTTGAACCCGGTTTATTTGGAGGAGCATTTGATCAAAGGCATCCAAAAAAACTCAAGACAAACATCGATAATTTTTATCTTAAAAGTAAAACTCCAATAGTAACAACTTTCCATGTTGGCCATCCTACACTAAGCCAATGGATTGCGTCATCATCTTTATCAAAAAAAGCATTATTTAAAAAAAGTGGCAGAACAGGAAAAGCTGGAATTCCTGTGAGGGCATTGATTAGGATGTGGACATATTCCCTAATGTTTTATGCCGTCAAAAACACAATTAAAGAGAAATTTAGATTGAGTAAAGCAAACATAGTATTTTCATACTATCTTTCAAAGATGCTTGGTGGGGGAAAAGTAATCTATCATGGGGCTGAGCCAGCAATATATCCCCCATTAGACAAGGCTGAAGCAAGAAAAAAACTCTCAATTCCCCTGGACAATAACAATGTACAGAGACTAGTTTTAGCCATCGGGTATCGATTGGATAGTAAAGGTTGGGATATTATAAAGAAACTAAACATGCCTGATGGATGGAAATTATTGGTAAATACCTCAAAAGGATTTTCTGAGACAGAGGACCTTGTCCTTGACTGGGGGGGATCATCCAATATAATAGATCTGAAAAGAGGCTTTCTTGACGAGGAGGAACTATCTTTGTTATTCTATGCCTCTGACGCAATAATATTGCCATACAAACCTGAAGCTGGTCCATCGGGGACTATGATTGATGCTTTGGCTCATGGAATACCATTCATTGCAACGGATATGGGGTTTTTCAAAGAATTTTCTGCCCAAGGAATGGGAATAACTGTCAAAAGGAGTCCTCAGGAGTTTTCAAACGGTATTAAAAAATTGGAACAAAATTATTCCAATTATGTAAAAGCTGTTGATGACTTCAAAAATAATCTAAAATGGAGCATTGTAGCTGGAGAACATGCATCAATATATTCTTCCATAATGGATAACAAAAGCATAAAATAGGGTGAGCCAAACCCTCATCCCCCAGACTCACACCTTTAACTTGACCTGTAACTGCAGATTGGTAAATATATAGATCTTGAGACATGGAAAAAAATAAAATGAAATAAAGTTTTAAGAGCGAGTAAAAAAATATTGATTGGCCTGTGTTTGTAATTTTTGCAATACTGCAAAACATCATAATCTATTTAGTTTTTATGGCAGCATCAACTTCCACAAACTTTTCTTTATCTGGCGCCCTGTTCAAGAGTATGGTATTGTATATGGTGGGGTCCAGCTTCTCGCTTGTAACATAAAGTTTAATCTTTGTCTCCTTGGAAAAAACAGCGTAGTTTAAGGTTAGCGTGTTTGTCAATTGGTTTAGATTGATGTTGCGATTTAGCGTATTCTTAAAATACCGTTTAACTAAAGAGTCATACTGCTATCCGTTGATGTCTTAGTTAAAAGCTTGTCAACATCTTGTTAATGGTTTCCAGTAGCCTTGATTTTTTTCCTAAACAAAAGTGTGTTTCTATTTAGACGTCTGTTTTTTCCTTTTTAACCATGGCGTGCATCATGTCAATATGACAAATTCAAATTACTTTTATATTGTGTAAGTTTGGTATTTGAAAAGGTGAAGACAGGAGAGAAATATTTGTGCGAGTGTTGATGGTGTCCACCGAATATCCGCCTATCACTGGAGGAGTGGGCCGTTACACTGAAAACCTTACAAAATCTCTTAAAAAATTAGGAATGGAGGTTTATGTGGCTTGCAATGAAGCAGGAAAAGGCGATTTTTCTGGCCTCTCTCCGCAAAATGACAAAAATTCTCAGGTTCTCCTCAAAATAGTTGATAGAATTAAACCTGATCTTGTTCATATCCAGTACGAGCCAGGGATGTATGGCTCGTCACAAAACCCTAAAAATTCCAGAAGCAGTGAAACCTACATTGACTTGTTCTATAGCAAATGTCCTGTTCCACTAATTACAACCTACCATACTGCTTTTACGCTTAAACAATGGTTGAGCCAGGCAGAGTTGATAAAAAAGTCTGGCAAGGCAAAACAACTTGGAATACCCCTAAGGTTACTGATTAGGTTTTGGAAATATTCTCTACTCTATAGGGCATTTCAAAACCAGAATAAAGAAAAACTTGCCTTAAGCAAAGAGGGAATAGTTTTTTCTCAATACACATCAAAACTTATTGGAGGCGGAAAAGTAATCTATCATGGGGCAGAACCCGCATTATCTACAGTCCCAAACAAAAAGGATGCGAGGAGATCATTATCTTTGCCGGAAAAAGAGGGATTTAGAATAGCGTTGGCTCTGGGCTTTAAAAATATCAGTAAAGGATGGGACATTCTTGCTAAGGTTTCTCTTCCAGAAGGGTGGAAAATAGTGATTAACTCTTCTAAACGATATTACGATATTAAAAACTATGATATTGATCCTGGATTAAGAAGCAACAAGAACATCATAGACATCCAAAAAGGGT
>JADDOQ010000144.1 GCA_016782315.1 Nitrososphaeraceae archaeon
TATCCTTTTTGCCAAGTCCAGTGTTATCCCGGAGTGGATGGTTGTATAGTCCACACCATCTTTCGCATGCTTCTCAAACGCATTCAAAAAATCATCCTCCGTAATGTTGAGAGGGTTTTTGTATTTTGCAACACCATGCCCATAAGCCTGATAAATTGGCACGGAGCCAAAGGTGACCGATGAGGCAGCATCAAGCAGTTTTTCCCGGATGAGGTTTAGGTCGCCACCATCGGAAAGGTCCATCATTGTGTCTGCGCCATATTTCACCGCAACCTTTGCTTTTGAAATCTCTGCATCTAGATTCTGATACAAAGTTGACGTTCCTATATTCACATTAACCTTTGTTTTCAGGCCCTTTCCAATTCCAACCACCTTGATTTTCTGTTTTCTGGCAATGTTTTTTGGAATGATTACGGAACCCTTGGCAACGCTCTTTACAACATAATCTATATCCAAGTCCTCATCCTTTGCCACCTGTCTCATTTCTTCGGTGGCAATTCCCCGTTTAGCGGAATAAAGTTGTGTGCCCACTTTTTAACATGTCCCTATAAACTATAAATGATTTGGGTTGCCAGATGGTCTAAAGTTATTTAACATACTCTACTAGTAGGTGTATTCACAACTTCACGCCTAATGTGATGTTTTCAAAGTTGCCGCGCCAAGGTGTTTTATCACAACTTCTGGATTTCCCATTTTGTCAACCATAATTATTAGAGTTACCATCTATATGTCCGCCTGCTTGATATCCCGTTCCACCACTGGCCGTGAAGTCCCCCGTATCTCTATTGATTGCAATATGGTGGCTTGACACTCATCATTTTTTTCGTCACAGCCTACCACATAACCTACCTTGCTTCACTAAGTAATGCCATAAAACTATTGGTAGAGGATAGTGCTTGCAATGACCAAGTGGTTTGCGATATATGGAATGCTTTCTTGCCACAACTAATGTAAACACACTGAAAAACAAGCGTTAGGGGGACAGGCAACAACAGCCATCCAAAAAGCGCTAAAGTGTTAGTAGTATCTTTTTTACCTTTTCCTCTATCTCCTTCTCCAACTCGGACTGAGACTTGATTCTGAGGCCACCAAACAGACCATTTATTAAGATTATATTGATTTTTATCATTAGGCAAAGTTGTTGGCACAGTCTGGTTTAGGTACTTTAAGGATGGATCAAGAGTACAAACACCGCTGTGGTTTAGACAAGGAAAAGTATTTGTGACGCATTAATGCTTTTTACTCGTATAAACAAAAAGAGACAATAGCAGAACATCAACACTGTGGCATTAATAGGCACAGATAGTCTGTGTCCCAAGGTGGACCGAACCTGCAATAATTTACCTTAAGTATATCTATCGCTGAAAATCATATAAACATAAATGTGAAATTTGACGTAAATCCTACGCTCCGTGTGTGTTCATTTCCAAGACTGTAGACGTTTTTTTATGGGGTCATTACCTGTTTCTGCACTAACCCTATTTCACATTAGACATTAGGAAACCATATCAAAGGGTTTTTTGAGGTTGGGCTAAAGATGCGGTGCTGTAACTGGGATAACTAAAGCTGCTGGGCTATGAAAGAATGCCGCCAATTTGGGTTGTTGTGAACTAACTGAATACATCTCTACAATCAAGCATGTCAACTGAGTGAACTTTAGTAAGTTTAGCGCAGAGTGCTGGAATGAGTAAAATAGCATTATTGATATTATGGGTTAGAGGCGGCCGCATGGCCGCCATATGGGATAATATTGTCCTGGTCCAAATGCTATTTTTTTATTTTAAATCAGTAAGATGAACGAGGATAACTGACATTAGATTCACCAACAGTAAAGCCGGTTATTCACTTAATTGGCCAAGTTCTTGCTTTATCTAATATAATACACGAAAAAGCATTTGATTCCCAATTATAGTACAACTATTAAAACAACAACAGTCCTATTTAAAGAAGCAGTTTATATTGCAATTAATGTGGGTTTGTTGATTCTATAGAAAAAATCAATTTAAAAGACGTTCATAAATGGGACTCGTAATATATCTATTACTAAACCCCTTGCCCACGTCATATTTGACTGTATTCGAAGATTCAAAAAAAAACATCCATTAACAAAATGAGAAGACAGTATGAACTATAAGCTAAATAACAATATCTAAATTTTCTTTTCTGAAAAAACTACATCATATAAATTGCCATCTATTGACTTTGCGACAGCTAATATGTCATTCATATGGATTTGCACTTTTGGGTTATTTAGCATTTTTTCAAATGCTTCCCTGCTTTTCCATTGGGCATAGTTTACCTCCTTTGTTCCTTCCTGGCTTTTGTGGATATTTGCTGATATGAAACCAAGGGAAGGGACTCCAAATTTACACATTTACATTTGGATGACCCACTGTTTATAGTGGATATCCATCGGTCGGTGTATTTATTAAATTACATATTTATACTTTTTACAGCACAATCCATATAAAAAAAAGACTTTATTTTCGTAAATATAGTTTACAACAAGTTTAAGAAATGATTCTGATTTGTTCCCTACCTACAAACCAAAACAAATATACATTATATAGAGAACTATATTATATCAAAGATAATAATATTCTAAATAAAATTTTTTAAAGAATACTGTTTTGGTGAATTGACTGTTCTTATTTTGCTTAAATTAATCTTTCCTATGATTATTCTTTTATTTGGATATTTCGGAGTCAAATTGATAGGCAATATAATGACATAACTAGGTATTGAGGATGAAAATAAATTACAATGGTTAGTTCCAAGAATACAATATGGTATCAATCAAACAATAACGATATCTATTATAATATGACTCTTTAAGAAAAGGTTATCAAGTATATCCATTTACGTTTAAATAAAAGATTCAATTTAGATTGCTGTTTTTCTGTAAATGTAATTAATTAAAAAATATATCACAATATTAAACAGATCTGAAGAAATAGGGTATTGTTTAATTTCTATAGGTCAAATATATTTATGCCGGATGATGTTCCAAATCGTGTTGGGTCAGTTCTTCTTTTGAGTTAAAGGAAAATCCTTCACACTTTGTACATTTAAATGGTTTTTCATTTTGAGATGACATTTAATTATTTTATTTAGTAATACATATAAAAAGTGTGATTCTTTATTATAAAGTTTTATGGTAAAATTATTCACTATATTTTAGTTGTACAATATTCTATCTAAAAGTTATTATGCAAATATTCCAAAAGTAATACTTGCGAAAATTTGATCTTATTGTCATTGGTGGCGGTACAGGGTTAGATATTGCTAATGCTATGTCTCAACATGGACTTAAAGTAGCAATTATTGAAAAAGACAGAATGGGTGGAACCTGTTTGAATAGAGGTTGTATACCCACAAAATTACTAATACATAGTGCGGATGTGGCTGAAACAATAAAATATGCAGAGATGTTTGGTATAAAAGTTAATGGATTTTCTGTAGATTTTGAGAAAATAATGTCAAGAGCAAATGGAATTACTGATTCCGATTCGGATGAAATAAAGAATGAATTGCAGCAATCAGAAAATCCGAAGCTCTTTACAAAAGAATGCTATTTTAGTGGAGAAAAAGAAATCACTTTTGTTTCAAGAGATGATGGAAGGGGAGACGAAGATGACTTTGAAATCATATCTGCAGAAAAGATATTGATTGCCACTGGAACTAGACCTAATATTCCAAAAATAAAAGGACTAAAAGATTCAAAATATATAACTAGTGATGAAGCATTACGCCTCAAAAAGCAACCTCGTGTCCTTACATTTGTTGGTGGAGGTTATATAGCATGTGAATTGGCACATTTTTTTGGAAGTCTTGGAACAGAAATTCATATAGTACAACGTAATAATGTCTTGATTCCTAATGAAGATCAAGATATCTCCAGTAAATTCACTGAAGTTTTTGCCAAGAAGTATAATGTACATCTAGGATACGATGTTGAATCAATTGCAGAGAATAACAATGGTAGTAGTGATGAAAGTAGGTTGCATATTCTAGCAAAAAACTCATCAGGAAACTCCATTGAACTTGAATCAGATCAAGTACTCATTTCTGCAGGAAGAATTCCTAATACATCTTCGCTTCACTTGGAAAAAACTGGTGTAAAAGTCAACGAAAAAGGTTTCATATTAGTTGACGAATACCTTGAAACAACTAAAAAAGGTATTTTTGCACTAGGAGATGTTGTTGGTAGATATCAATTCAAACATAATGCAAATCTTGAAGCTCAATATGTTTATAGTAACATCTTAAACAATGACAGAAAAATCAAAGTAGATTATAATGCTATGCCGCATGCTATCTTTAGTTCTCCTCAAGTTGCAGGAGTAGGTTATACAGAACAGGAATTAAGAAAAAAGGGTATTGAATATCTGAAGTCTATATATCCATATATTCAGACAGGAATGGGTGAAGCAATAGAAGACAAAGATGGTTTTGTAAAATTCCTTGTTAATAAAAAGGATAGAAAAATCCTTGGTTGTCACATCATGGGGACTGCCGCTTCTACTTTAATACATGAAGTATTGGTGACTATGAGAACAGGTAAGGGTACAATAGATAGCATTAGCAAAACCATTCACATTCACCCAGCACTTTCTGAAGTAGTTTCTAGGGCCGCTAGCAGCATATAAAAAGACCAATAAAACAGCATTTTTTATATTTTTCATTTAATTTATGGCCAAACTGAATAATAACAAACAGATGCATTTATTTTAATATTAGGAAAATAAAGATGGCAATTCTTTATAATTAATGGGGTTATTACAAAGATATCTTGATGGACCTTTTCTGGAGGAAAACAAAAAGGTGATTCAATAGGTTGATGAATAATGCGTCATTATACATTAATGTTCATACAGAGCAAAACCCCCTAGGGCAATTAGAAGTCAAACAGTAAATAAATAAAACTACACTAGATCATAATTAAAATAACCAAGTATTTTTTAAAACCATGTAGCTCATTTTCTTTTAATATTGGTAACCATTTTGTTTTTGATGGATTTACAAATAATATATAAATCCACTTCAGATATCATTATAAAAAATATTGTATTCATAAATATTTATTTAATATTAGAGCAAAAAATACTAGAAATTGAAAGTAAAATTCAGTTGGGCATCTGATGATACGAAGACTGAAATAAAAGAATTTAATTCTAGAGACGAAATGCTCGATTTTGCCTTTAATATATTTGATAGAATAATTATTCATAAACTATCCAAAAATTCAGAAAATATTAAATATGTTGCTGATAAAAACGGTATACCTTTTGATTTTTTTATAATGATTTATGATTATAATGTCGAAGATCATGAAGAGAAAAACAAAGTATTTCTTGTAGATAACATTTTTGAAAGTTGAAACATATGTTATTTTACCATTTTATGTGATTTTAAACAATATATGAAATTTTGTAAACAAAAGGTAGCTCTCGATACTTTTGTCCCATCGTTTCTATTTATCCATAACTAATAAAATAGATTTTAGAATTCATGTCATTAAATTAAAACCATTTCTTGAGTTATGGGTATGAAATTATCTTTTCGTATTAATTTCCATATCTTTTGAATCTTCGAAATGGTATTCAACTCTAAATTATTAATGTTATGGTTGCCGCCGTCTTCTTTTCTCAATAGATAAATCAGATATCTTAATTTCTTCACAGGCCTTTATGGCTGCCCATGTTAGCAGCATAGAGATACCATTA
>JADDOQ010000271.1 GCA_016782315.1 Nitrososphaeraceae archaeon
TATAGATCCCTTCTCCCTTTTACTATTGCCAAGAGTTCTTGAACCTACCACCATATCGTACTTGCAATTCAATAGAGGTTCTAGCAACAATCCCATCTCAGCAACGGAGTAAGTGCCGTCACCATCAATAAATACCACTATTTCTGCATCGGTTTGATCTACAGCCTCACGCATAGCATTTCCCTTTCCTTTTCCTTTTTGGGTTATGAACTTTACATTTTTTCTTCTGCATATATCTAAGGTATTATCCGTAGAGCCACCATCTACTACCAATATCGAAAGTTTCAGGCCAAGGTTCAATAAATTAATTTTATCTATTATTTCGCCAATAGTTGGCCCCTCATTTAAAGTTGGAATAATAACAGCTACACTTCTCTTTGAATAATTAACCCCTTGTTTAAAATTACTCATTCTTGAATTTGTATCCAATTATGATGTAGAATCTTGATGCAATGTACTTTAACCTTGCTAACTAAAGGTCAACATTTTCCTGCATAAACAAAAATGGTCATTGTTGATTCAATAGTGTACAGCATTGCTGCTGCTGTTGCTGCTGCTACTTAACCAAGTCTAACCTGAATAAAGTGCGAGATTTGTATAAATTATACATTCCTACAAACTACAGGGTCATAATGGTCCTGATGACTATGCCATAGGTTTTTCTACCCAAATCAAAAGACGGTGAAAGTATCCATTATATTATAGGGTTAATCAAAAACAATGCAGGGAAAAAAGTGTCATTTTGTTCATATTGTGAAATATATATTGAAATGCTTATCCAATGCATTAAGGAAAGAACCCAAAGTTAATTGTTGTTATCGTTAAACTAATATAATATAAATCGGAGTGACACATAATCTCGCCTGCTAAATCTTTTCATTGTGATTATAATTGGGATCTGAGGTATCTAGTTAAAAGCGCACATCGTGTATATCGGTTCAAATTGCGTAAAATTAGATTATTTCATTGTTTTGCCGGCTTTGTTAGATAATAAAATAGGTTTTTTCTTGACTAGCTTGTAAATGAATTGAACTCTGATCTCGGTCAATATGAAAATTGTGATTGCAGCAATAGATAATGATATTGCTAAAATAGGCATAATACCGTGTTTGCAGAAAAGATAAGTATCGTACGAGCAGGGTGCAAGGCCATATGCCACCCATTCGTAATAGTAGCCTTGATCTGTTCGATATTGTTCCGGATCTACACTGGATATATAGTCGGACAATAAAGCTTTTGTGTGCATTATGATTGGCGAGTAGACTTGATTCCACGTCATAGTTTCAAACCAATTGCTAGGATATTTTGTGTGTAGTTGCTCAATTTCCCAGCCATACAGAATGCCATAGTGATACCATAAAAGCACGCCCGTCAAATTAACAAAGAAGCCTAGGGCACAAAGAGAAACAATGATGGACTTCAGAAACGTTTTTCTTCTCAAATGGAGGAATATGTTCCCCAACATCAACACAATAAACGGTAACACTGGTACAAAGTATCTGGGGCCCCATGACGGGCCACCACTCCATATGGCTGGTTCATTACCAGAGGACAAAGTTCCAACACTTATCCAGTTTAGAATGAGAACTGATCC
>JADDOQ010000272.1 GCA_016782315.1 Nitrososphaeraceae archaeon
GAAGAACTAAATCAAAATAAAGAAGCCATAACAATTTAATTACACGTGTATTTTACGAATTATATTTTATTATTTATTTGTAATTAATGATGACATATCTATAAATTGTAGATGTTTTTATGAAAGAAGAATGTATTACATACCTTAATGATTAATAACTAATGTATTTTAAAGCGTAGACTGCTGATGGTTAAATGGTTATTCTATTTTATAATGGGTATAATACTCTTTATAAATACCATCCCCTAAAATTACGCCGATTTCAAGAGAAAGAAATCCAATACCTTTCATAATCAATCACAATAAAGAAAAATATCTTTTTGTTAACACTGCCTGTTGGCTACATCTTATGCCTTCTACTTTAACTAGAACAAATAGGGGATATTTTATTAGGAGATAGAATAGCATCACTTTATAAAGTGACAATCTATTTTGGATGCCTTTAAAAATAAGATTAGTAAATAAATTGATTATTGGGTATATAATAGATTCATCTGCCTATTAAAAGTAAAACCATTGGAAGAACAAATGCGCCTATTGTCAATGTAATTGACATAAGGGAAATCCTATATTAAAGAATCTCATAAAATATATGCCGTGTCCAAATTTCATGCTTAACCCTGCAGCAACCACTCCTGCCCTTGAGCCAATCAAAGTTCCATTTCCGCCCAAATCAGCTCCTGCTGTCTAAGCCCACCATAAAGGGTTAATTTGAAATCCAGTGCCAAATGTTGAAGCGACACCTGGTATGGAGATAAGTGAATGAACCGGGAGGATCATGGTGGTCGTAATGGGGATGTTATCAACAAAGGTGCTTGCAATGCCATATTATCATTACAAAAGTGAGTCAAGAATCGCCGCCAGTTATAAAAAGTAAAAGGGTGAACTGAAGTATAAGAACCATCAATGAGTGAGGTTTGGGATAGAGTGTACAAATCATACGATACCTTCTTTGGGGAGGAACAAAGCGGTTTTACCACACTTTGCTTTAAACATATGTAATCAAACAATGTAAAGTATTGTAGACAGGAGCAGGACGTGGCAGAGACTCATTGTTTTTCGCATCAAAGGGTATGGAAGTTTGTGCGTTAGACTATTCTCTTACTGGAATTGAACTGTTAAATAAAAAAGCCCTTTCATAAGGATTTAGAATAAAATATCAGGTCTTTGATGTTGGATATCCATTGCCATTTCCAGATTCTTATTTTGATGCGGATATGCACGCATGGTTCTTAACATGAGGTTTTCAAAAGCCGAGCTTCATAACATATTATCAAAAATAAGAAAAGGATGCTAAAGCCAAACGGGTTAAACTTCTTTTCAGTTAGAAACAACCATGACAAATTCTATGGCAAAGGAGTTAAAATAGAAGAGGGAGTTTATAACATAAATGGATTTTAGGACCCTATGGATAAAGGAAGAACATGAAGAGCCGGTTACACTTTATCTGGTACAACCTCAAAGCAAAAATAAAGTTAAATTAACATAAATACAATGTTTTACAAAGAATGTTGAGACGGTTGATTGTGAATTTAGACAAAGTGGCATAGACGGATGAATCAGTGTCCTTTGTGCT
>JADDOQ010000029.1:0-1728 GCA_016782315.1 Nitrososphaeraceae archaeon
ATTGGAAAATAGTGACAAATTAATGTTCATGCCTATGCTTGTCTACATGAACATGTACATGAGAATGGGTTAAATCACCGTGACGATGGGAATGATAGATTTTTTTTAAGGCGGCATATAAAACAGACAATCCAAATCCCAAAGTTACAAACATAACAATAGTGGGCCCTGAGGAAGAATCCAAGAAAAAGCTAAAATACATTCCAGAAAATGAAGCAACTATACCTATAACAACAGATAACAATATAACATTGGTAAAATTATTTGAAAGTAACCTTGCAGAAATTGCGGGTCCAACTATTACTGCAGCAAGAAGTGTCACGCCAATAGAAGACATTGAAGATATAATGATCGTTGCTAAAACAAAGGAAAACAACAATTCAACAAAATAGGTCTTTATTCCACTAATTTTTGCGCTTTCGTTGTCAAAAAATGTAAATACTAGTTGTTTATGAAACAAGAAAAAGAACAGTCCTGAAAATACAGTAATAAGGATGATAACGTATAGGTCCTGATCAGATATAGACAAAATGTTTCCAAATAACAGAGATTCAAAATTTCGGGTATAGCGATCTGTCATGCTTACCATTAAAACACCAAAAGCAAAAATTGCAGTGGTTACAAGTCCTATTGCGGCATCAGGTTTGATTTTATTTCTTTTACTAATTTCATGGATAACAAAAGATGCTAAATAGCTCCACAGAATGGCCCCAACATAAAAATTCATTCCCCCAATATTGCCCATTATGGCGCCACCAAAAGCTGCATGGGAAAGCCCATGCCCAACATACGCCAGCCCTCTCAATACTACGTAAACACCAGCCAAACCGCATAAACCCCCAAGTAGAATAGATACAGCAGCACCTTTTATAAAAAAGTCGTATTGAAATGGTAAAAGAAAGTCAACCATCATCTTCATCAGTTAGCGCTCTATAATCTGGAAGTCCAAAGGTTTGTAAAAGTGTTGTTTCTTTGAGAACATCACGAGGGTAACCTTCAGAGATTATGCTCTTATTAAAACACACCACCCATGGAGACCTTTTTGCAATATTAGTTATATCATGAGTAGACAAAATAACAGTAACCCCATCATTGTTTAAGTTTTTCAAGATTTCAAATATTTTTTCTCTTGACACATAATCCAATCCAGTCGTAGGCTCATCCAAAATAAGAATTTCAGGGTTCCTCATCAATGCCCTACCAAGAAATACCCGTTGTTGTTCCCCTCCAGACAGTTCTCGGATATGCCTATTACCATAATTATTTAACCCCAGGATTTTCAAAATATCTTTAATCTGTTGCTTTAACTTTTTATCAATCCATGGCAAATAGCTTTTATAATTCCATGAACCCATAGCTAATACTTCTTGAACAGAAACAGGAAAGGTCCAATCAATTGTTTCAATTTGAGGAATGTAACCAATAGATGGCATACAATGTAAAGGAATACCTTCGGCATCTATAAACTCCACATCACCATGCCAAGGCTCATGGACACCAGAGATAATTTTTAACAGGGTGGTTTTGCCTGCCCCACTTGGACCTACAATAGATACAAATCGCCCTTTTGGAATTTCCAAATTAACACCTTCAACAACATAATCATGATATGAAAAACCAAACGATATATCAATTAATTTTAGCAAAGAGAAGGTACTCAATATCCATCAATGTAAATCATGGTATCTATTTAACATTTTAAAAAAATGAAAAATGCAGATATTAATT
>JADDOQ010000029.1:1738-19491 GCA_016782315.1 Nitrososphaeraceae archaeon
CCAGAATTCAAAGCATCTAGTTTCTCAATATTTCCTCCAAGAGGTATTACCATATTCTTCATATTTTCAATCATCATGCCCACGTAGGTATGATTGTTATCATCTATGTTACCAGGTAGTGCATCATCCCTCAATGTTTCAACTATAGATACGTTAGATTCTTTTGCTATTTGATCTACAATTTTGTTTGAAAATACTTCAGACGCAAATATTGCGGGCACCTTTTCATTTTTAATCTGATCTATTAGTTTTGAAATATCAAGAGGGGATGGTTCTGAGAAATCTGAAGGTTGAACAGCGCCTATCACAGTCATATTATAGCGTGGGGCAAAATATGCCCATGAATCATGATATGTTACAAGTTTTCTGTTTTCTGGAGGTATGGTTTCGACTGAGCTTTTAATACCTTCGTCCAGCTGTTTTAATAAGTTAACGTATCTATTAGCATTATCATCATAATAACCAGTATTATTTGGATCCATTTCAATCAATTTATCACGAGTTAGATTAACAAATTGCATTGCATATGCTACATTCAGCCATAAATGAGGATTTGGATGACCCTGTTCTTTGGGAAAACTAAAATCGAAAATCCAATCAGTAGAATTAACAGTATTATCCCCGAGCTTTAATAATTGAATATTTGGATTTTTTTTCAATGTTTCATTGACAGCTTTTTCAATATTATCCTCAAGGAATAAACCATTTATAATAACTAAATCCGCTTTATTTAATTTTATCACATCAGAAGGCACTAATTCAAATGTATGGGAGTTAACACCCTCAGGTACAAGACCCGTTAAATTGATTCTATCTCCACCCACATTCTTTACTATATTGGTTATAGGAGATACGGAAGTTATAACTGAAAGGGTTTTATTTAACGCATATGCAGGGTTTATTTCTTTTTCGTCGCCAAATCCATTATCACCCAAAACAAGAACTGAAAAAAAAACTATTGAAAATACCAGAAAAGAGGTATAATGTCTATGATATCTTTGTCTATACAGCATATACGCACAGGCAATCATGAGATAAAGTTGTAATACAAAGAGATTAGTTTTTTTAAAGAAATAGACAATTAATTACAGATGAAATCTATAGATAGACTCTGCTATATTTTTCTCATTTTACTGAATGATATATTTAAAACCTTCTTTCGGATTAGTCCAATAATTAAATATATTATATTTTTTATATCAAAAACATATTGGCCAAGCAATCGAACGAGTAAACCACTGTCATCTGGCAATTTTGTGCACCCTCCTATAACATTATTTAAATTCAAATTGTTTAAGAGTACATTTATTTCGTTTTTAGTCTCTGGAACGTAACTTTTAGGCAACAAAATATATACATTTCCCAATATGTCATAATGATTCATAATACCAAAAGCTTTAATGTTTTCTTTTTTGGGTTCTAGTTTTGCGATATCAATAAAACGTGTTTTGTTTTGATGGTTTACAGATTTGACTTTCATATAGCATATGTCATATTCAAAAGATTCGTTACTTGCAACTCTCCCTGGGGTCAATATTTCAGAATAGACGCATGTGGCAGTATCATGAACTTTAATGTTAGAGACCTGATAATATTTGGAATTTCTAAACGGTATTATCTGATCCGGAATATATTCCAAGTAACAATTTTCACCTACATTTAAATTTATTATTTGGGTTCCAAAATTGTTATTCATTTTATAAATTCTTGTTGCACTTTGCGTGGTGATATGAGATTTGGCGGATTTTTGCATTGTAATATCGGTTCTATATCGATCGCCTTGCAATATCCCACCAGACGGTGAAATAACATAAATATAGGCCATATCTGGACAGGATTCTTCAAGATAGAGAGCACGCTTTATACATAATGGAACTTTATAAAA
Organism: Nitrososphaeraceae archaeon; assembly: GCA_016782315.1. Taxonomy (GTDB): domain Archaea; phylum Thermoproteota; class Nitrososphaeria; order Nitrososphaerales; family Nitrososphaeraceae; genus Nitrosocosmicus. The sequence goes on from JADDOQ010000029.1 coordinate 3,624, forward strand.
TTGATTTTTTATGGATGTTTTGTTGTTATATGTATCTTTCTCCAAACCCAATTGTAAAATACCAAGCTTTCCAGATTTCCCAACAGATAACTGTTCTAAAGGTGTATCATATTCTAATACTTCATTTGGAATATCAGCAGGTGTACAAAAGGAAAGGTCATAAATACTCATTAAAATTACCGCGTTATTATACTAAATTTTTATTTTTGATTTTGGAGGTGCATTAAATAATACATCTTTAATAATATAATCTGTTGCTTCTCTGACACCTTGACCAGTCTTACTGTTAACAAAAACAAATGGTTTATCGCGTCGTATAATCTTTGCATCTCTTTCCATTACACCAAGATCAGCACCAATAAAGGAAGCAATATCAATTTTATTAATTACCAAAAGATCACATGTTTCTATCCCAAGTCCCCGTTTCCTTGGGTATTTATCCCCTCCGGAAACATCAATAATATAAATAAAATAATCAGCAAGTGCAGGGCTAAAAGTAGTTGTAATGTTGTCTCCACCACTTTCAATAATTATCAAATCAAGGTTTGGGTGCTTGAGCTCCATTTCCTCTACAACAGATATGTTAATTGATGGGTCTTCCCTTACAGCAGTGTGAGGACAGCCACCAGTAGCGATACCAATGACTAGATCCTCTGGCATCAGTCCCCTTTCGGTAGCAAGGTTTTTTCGCATTCTCTCAGCATCTTCCCTTGATACAACATCATTAGATATAATACCAACATCATATCCCTCGCCCTTTAGGTGAGGAACCATTTGTTCAATTAACATTGTTTTCCCTGAACCAACAGGTCCCCCTATTCCAATTCGGGGAATTCGCGAAAGTGACACATAAGATTAGATAAAAAATTAAGTAATAAACATTTTGGAATCCATCTGCTCATGATACATTTGGATTATATCCAATTGCGGAATAAATTGCCACATGCTAGAATAAGATCGGTTGATGTTGTCAATAACAGATGATAAAATCACAGGCTTTATTTCGTGAATCAGGCGCTGGCCATCATAGTGTTGTAGGATGCCTAAACGTAATGCTGCCCCAACCACACTAATGGTGAAACCATAGAGCAACATTAAACCTGATCTCTCCTTTTTTATATTCATAGCATTGCAAGATAATGCAAAGGATACAGGATATACGCCTTTAGCCGATCCATCTTTAATGTTTTTCAAATAAAAGTTAACATACTCATCATTATCAGTAAATGAAGAGATACACCTTAAAAGCTGAATTCCGGATCTTATTGAAGCCGATCTAGTTTCATCTATCAATCGCATAAAATAGTATATACTATCCAATTCCAACAGTGCAGAATAATCATTTTTTTCAATACAATTGTATACATTACCGATAACAGTACAGTCTGTTGGGCCTACTTGCTGAGATATATATGCTTTAACAAAATCAAAAATGTCATTATAAGTTAATTTTTTGTTTTTATCTTTATTGTAAAATAAGGACTCCAAACCATTTGAATTGGTATATAGTCCTGTTGGGAAAAAAGAATCGGACAGCTGTAAAAAGCTAATATCATCTATGGATAAAAGGTTGTCATTACTTTCAATGCTCATGTACATCAAATCCTTGGTCAGGTTCAAAAATCATGTTATCTGTATTTATAACAATGTGATCCTTTAGATGAGGCAAAAGCCGTTGAAAAAGGTCTACCTCATCCATACTTTGGATAGGAAAAACGATTTTGTTTTCTTCTAATTTCAGAGGTCTGTGTAGGTTACCAATAGTATGACCGATTTTTATTGCCATATTTATAAAATCAATATTATTAATCTGTCCAGGGTATTTAGAAGATGATGGCGAAATCTTAAAGCTCAATACTGCCACAAGTTCTGGAGATAATTCTATCAGGATCATTTTAGTATTATCCAAAAAAACTACATCGCGATCCCTAAGCCGGGACCTTGATGGCAAAATAAATCCGATATCCGTGCCTTTGTCGGATGTTTTTCTCATCCTTACTTTTTCTGACTCTGATCTTTGGATTACTACATTTTCAACAAGATTCTGTCGAGATAACTCTTCATATTTTTGATTTAGAGTTGGATCCTTTTTTATATTTCCTAAAACAGTTGTGACTGTCAACATAAGATATCATATAGTCTCATATTAGCAATAAAAACAATTTCACTAAATTAATCGCCATTATTTACTTTATCGGAAGCATTTGCGGACGAAGATTTAATTTGATATGCATCAATATCGGCATTGGTATTGGTATTAATTTGTGGATTTATACTTCTCAATTTCTTTACAGATTCAATCATGCTCATTAAATTTTGAGTATAATCATATTTACCATAATGTTTATAATTATCAGGGCTAATTTGGGCAAATATAAAACTACCTTGCGATATTTCAATTTTGGAACCTAATTCGAATTTTTCAGATATTATACAACTTTTAACCAAATGATGAGGGTAATCCAAATTTAGATGGGATTTTGGATCTATCAAGCCTGACAGAGATGATATTTTACCGGAATTTATAACTGCATGTCTTATTTGTAACGGATCGATTATAAGCATAGATTCTGTTTCAACATTAGATTTTTCAACACAATGACGGATTTTCATTGTTGTAATTACCTTCTGGAATCAGCAACTGCTTGGGGATTAAGATCGTCAGCTGCAAGATTTTTATCTATTCTTAATACGGATTTTGCCATTTCACCGGACGCCTGTAGGGCCATTGTTTTAACCAAAACAGGGTCTAAAACACCCTTTGCTACCATATCAACAATATCACCGCTATCAATATCAACACCATAACCGTCAGGGGAAGCTTTGGCAGTCATCACTTTTTCAAGTCCATTGAATCCAGCATTTGTTAATATCTGTCGCATAATGCTTTCAAGTGCAGAGGTAACAACCTCAAGTCCAACCTGCTCCAGTCCTTTAAGCTTAAGTTGTTTAATTTTTTCAATAATGTGTAATTCTGCAGCACCGCCACCAGCAACGATTCCGTAGTTTAATGCTGCTTCTGCAGCATTTATCCCATCAATTGTTGATCTCCATCGTTCTAGAGATATTTCTTTGGTAGACCCAGAAATTAGAATAGTAATAATTTTTTTCCCCAATCCTTTTTCTAAATAAACTATTCCAATATCTTCATCTTCATATATTTTTTCGGAGGTACCAAGAATATCTTTGTTTTTCAGATCATCCAAATTTCTTACGGGTTTTGCTCCGGTATATCTAGACAAATACTCTATTTCCTCAGTTGAAATGTGAACTGCAAAAATACCTTTTGATACAAACAGGTCTTCAATTACTTGATCTACTTCAGGTGATGCAATAAAAAGAGTATTTGCGCCTGTTTCAAGAATTGCATCCACTATTCTTTTGGACTTGACTAACCGATCATTTTCCATTTTAAGGATATCCTGATATTTATTATTGTCTTTAATCCAAGATTCTTTAACAGGTTTTAAATCTAATTTCAATATCAATATCTTTGCATTATTTACTTGCATAGGCAATTCTGGATCCAATCTTCTTCTCTCCAAAATAACCCCATTAACAATTTTATCATCCATATCAGTTCGTCTAATTACTTTAATCGATTTATCAAAATCATATGTGTCTCCATATATTGCGTCTTTACCTGCAGTCCTTAAGGCGGAAACAACAATTTTATGTAATACATTTCCATCCAATTTTGAAGATAAACTGGTTTTTACAATTTGATCCAGTTCTGCATCATCCAAACTGATTTTTTTCGCACTTTTCTTTAACAAATCACAAGAGTACTTTACTCCACTTTCTATACCTTCAACAACTTTTGTGGGGTGAACAGCTAACTCACGAATTAACCTTTTTCCTTCTTTTATCATTTCAGCAGCAAGAATAACTGCCGTAGTAGTACCATCACCTACTTTTTGCTCCTGCCTCTCTGCAATTTCCACTATCATTCTTGCAACCGGATGAATTGCCCTTAGTGATAGTAGAATTGTAACACCATCATTAGAAACATGCCTATTCATAGCTTGGTCAATTAAAAGTTTGTCCAAACCTTTTGGTCCAAGGGTAGTCCTTACAGTATCAGCCACTGCCATTACTGCATTTGAATTTGATTCTAATGCATTAAATTCGATATTTTCTGCAATCGGTTTCCAAACTCCATAATTTTGAGGCGAAGACATAAGTTAAAAACAAAACTCCTAAAGATAAATCTATCAGAAAAAAAGGGAAAAAGAATATGTTTAATTTATCCGTATAGTAAAAATATAGAGAAATTAAGCCATAAAGTATCTTTGCGCAAGACTTAATTCCTTTGCTGGATCAACTGTTGCAATTTCTCCATCAACTTTCACTTCATAGGTTTCAGGATCAACGGTTATTTCAGGTGTTTTATCATTCCACAGCATATCTTTTTTGCCAATTGTTCTACAATTTTTAACAGCTAATACAGTTTTCTCTAGCCCTAGTTTTTGGGGAACTCCTAACTCTATAGCCTTTTTGGACATGAATGTAAATGAGGTTTTTTGGACTGCACGACCCATTGCTCCAAACATTGGCCTGTAATAGACTGGCTCAGGTGTAGGAATAGAAGCATTAGGATCGCCCATAACAGACCACGCAATAAAGCCACCCTTAAGAATCATTTTTGGTTTTGCAGCAAAGAATGCAGTGTTGTACATTACTAAATCTGCACATTTACCAGTTTCAAGTGAGCCAAGATAGTCAGTTAAACCTTGAGTAATTGCACAGTTGATAGTGGTTTTTGCGATATATCTTTTAGCTCTTAAATTATCGTTGTCTCCTTCTTCATCTTTTAATTTTCCCCTCATTTTTTTCATTTTATCTGCAGTTTGCCATGCACGAAGTACAACCTCTCCAATCCTACCCATAGCTTGACTATCGGAAGAGTACATACTCAACACACCCTCATCGTGCAATACGTCCTCAGCAGCGATAGTTTCTGCACGAATTCTAGAATCGGCAAAGGCCACATCCTCAGCAACCGCTGGGTTTAGGTGATGGCAAAACATCAGCATATCCAAATGCTCATCGACAGTGTTTACTGTAAATGGTCGGGTGGGATTAGTTGATGATGGCAAAATATTTTGCTCTGCAGCTATAGCGATAATGTCGGGTGCATGTCCACCGCCAGCTCCTTCTGTATGATAAGTATGTACAGCCCGCCCATCTATTGCATTTATCGAATCTTCAAGAAAACCACATTCGTTTATGGAATCTGTGTGTATAGCAACCTGGGTATCAGTCAAATCAGCAGCTCGTAAAGATGTATCCAAAGTAGCAGGAGTAGTACCCCAGTCCTCATGATCTTTAAGTCCTAATGCACCAGCTTCAATTTGCTCCATCTGGGTAGCTAATGAAGGATGCGAATCATTGCCTTTTCCATAAAACCCCCAGTTTAGAGGTATATCCTCTACAGCTTCCAGCATTCGGCTAATATTAAATGTCCCAGGTGTACAGGTGGTAGCATTAGTTCCATCTGCAGGACCAGTACCACCTCCTACCATGTTACAGATACCATTGCCTATTGCATCGATGTACTGTTGCGGGGAAATCATGTGGACATGATTATCAAAGTGTCCGGGAGTACATATGGTATGCTCACCTGCAGTAGCCTCAGTACAAGCAGAAACAACCAAGTTTCTATCCACGTCATCCATTACTAAAGGATTACCAGCCTTTCCGATTCCAGCGATTTTACCATCTTTTATTCCTATGTCACCTTTTACGATACCAATTACAGGATCCAATACAACAGCATTTGTAATAACAAGATCTAAAGCGCCATTTGCACTGGTAACTCCAGGGGTTTGAGCTAATCCATCCCTTATAGTTTTACCGCCTCCAAAAACACATTCGTCTCCATGTGAGATTAAATCCTTTTCAATTTCAATTATAATATCGGTATCACCTAAACGGATTTTGTCACCTGTGGTTGGGCCATATAGATCAGTATATTGTTTTTTTGTTAATTTTAATACCATTTTTCCATTACCTCCTACTAACTACTCATTCCTTTAAATCCAGCGAATTTTGCTTTTTCAAATGCCATTCTCTTTATATTAGAAGATTTCATACTACCCATAGTTAAGCCATTAAAGCCAAAACAAACACGAGTACCTCCATATTCACACAACTCAACTTCTTTAGTATCACCTGGCTCAAATCGTATAGATGTACCAGCAGGTATATTTAACCTAAAACCAAATGTCTCTTCTCTTGGAAAATCAAGAGCTTTATTGACCTCAAAGAAATGGGTATGCGAGCCTATCTGGGAGGGTCTATCAGCGTTATTTGATACAGTAATCTTTTTTGTTTTTCTGTTTTCATTACATAAAACATCTCCTTCAGATAAAATGTACTCTCCAGGTATCATTGTGTAGTAATACCTCCTACTTTCAAATTTGATTTATTAATAATCATTTTAACCATTTTTACATCACTATTGAATTGGGTCGTGCACAGTTACAAGCTTTGTTCCATCGGGAAACGTAGCTTCTGCCTGAACAGTGTGAATCATTTCAGGTACTCCATCCATCACATCATTTCTTTTTAAAACATTTCTTGCTGAACTCATCAACTCTGCCACTGTTTTTCCATCACGTGCGCCTTCAACTACAAAGTTAGCTATATATGCTATTGATTCAGGATAATTCAGTTTTACTCCTCTTTGTTTTCTCCCCTCTGCAATTTGAGCTGCAGTCCATATCATCATTTTTTCAATTTCTCTTGGGACTAACATCATTTTTAATTCATAATAAAAAAGGGAAATGAGTTATTTTAAAATTCAAAATAATAATTCATATATATCATATTAAAAAGGGCAGTTCCAATTTAGCCGATGTCGACTGAATAGGTTTTGCTATTTTGGGTATATTGTGATAGGTAAAGACGTTTTTAACCAATAAAATATTTTTTTATAATCACCATTTTTCTTTGCAGAAACAATAAAGTTATACGAATCCTTTTGGGTATAAATTTTTAAAAAATTATCGTTTACTGCAGAACCTAGCATATTAGTTACGGTCGTTTCAACTCCATGATAAAAAACGAGTTTAACGATTTCTTTATAATTGAGATAGGAAAGCTCATTTGTCAAATTTAAAGACGAAAACCCATTATGAAGAACTGAGTCTTTTAACTTTATGTCATCAAGCTTCACTTTATCAGATAAAAGATAATATAGATATGGTCCAAGTCCTGCAACATAACCAATATCCAAAAGGTTTTGTAAATTCCTTTTTTTTGAAATAAGAATTCCCCTGTTTGTGAATGTAATTAAATAGTTAGAACGTGTAAATCCATTTTTGATATTACCACTTAGTCTCAATATAATAGGCTCTTTATCGAACTCTTCACATAACTCATAGAATGATCGAATTTTTAGCGATTGTGACATTTGGACATTATTTTTTAGGTGTTCTAAAGATTCGTTAAATTGTGACATTTTACAGTATGATAATCATTTTAAAGGAAAATAATAAATAATTGAGACAATATCCAGGGTCAAATTATCTATGTTGAAATATAACTTATCTTTGGTGTTTTGCATTTAGTGGATCAACAAAAAAGTGGCAGAATATGGATTTAGGGTCTAGACCAACCCAGACCTGCTGGGATATTTGTGAATCCATATATTGCTATTAGCCATACCCATGCAGTAAATACAAAAGGCCCAGTAAGTGCAGGCAATCCCCATTGTCCAAAGAAGCGCTGTAGTGCAGGCATTATCACTACAGAACAGGCTACAGTGGCAAAAACAGCCATCAAAAACGTTTGCCAAGTTAACGGGACAAAGCTAGTTAACGCAATCATTACAAGTACTTGGTTAAAACCATGTAAACCAATTCTGGTTTCTTGTGTCGGTAACTTCATCAGTATGGATAAACCTGCACCTAATGCAGATCCAATTAATGCCATAACCCCTGCAAGGTATAGTGGCGAGTATTCATCCCATTGCGCGGTATATGCATTAGTAAACCAAGGCCTATCTTCTTGGGTACCGGCTATAAACGGGGCTAATTCAAAAGCCAATGTCAGTCCTATCACCCAAAACAAACCGGTTTTCCAGTTCTCTACAAAGGTAACCTGCGATACACCCTTTAGGGTTGCCTTAATGAATTCTTTTGCGGTCCATTTAAAGTTCTCTACAGGCTCTTGCACAGAATTGTCAATGTCTTCCTTACTTTCAACTCCCGCTGCTTTCACGCTTACTGCTCTTGGTGCTTCTGGAATTTCAGGCCAAATGTCATGACCATAGCGTTTGCTAGCATACATCATTGCCCAAGTAGTAAAGATAAAGGATGATGTAAATCCAGGAATAGCAACAGAGTTCAATACACCGCCTCTAAGGTCCGGGCTAAATATATCACCCATCCAATGCGAAAATGCCATCCAGGCAACGGCAGTGATGGCAGCTCCAAATATTGATATGGATAGGGTTGCCCTGTTTGCTTTCACAAATGGTCCAGACCAGAAAGCCATTCCAGTCAAAATGGAGTTATAACCAAACAGACCAAAAGTCACAAGACCGTAATCTGCACCTAATACTATAGCAACACCTGCTCCTACTAATCCAGCTAATACCATCATCATACCAGCTTTCCGAGAAGCTATCAAAACACCAACGAGAATTAGAATGCCAGTTACTGGAGAGCTAAACAAAGGTACTTCTGAGATGCCATTAAATAATATATAGAAAAAATCAAGTATAGGGTCTCCTGATGAATATGTAGGTATTCCCACAGTATGTTCTTGTCCCAGTATTGTTTAACGTTTTGTAGAGAATTTTAGTTTATTAATAAAAAATCAAAAGAAAAGATTTGTAATCCAGATGGGAAATAACACCTTATGTAATACGATCAGTATTGGAATATCATAATGTATCTTATCTTCAAGTATAAAATATATTCATTAAAATCATTTAAAGTTTACCTGATTTTTATTTGAATCTATTTTTTACAAGTCTTTTGTATCCTGATAAATTACAATAATCGAGAAAACAAGATCAAATTAATAAATATGCATATCAGATAAAGAATACTATATTATTATTTATTTTGTATTATGTAATCCTACACGAAACAAAAAATTTACTCATATACCGATGAATGGTTTCTTTGTGATTGATTTAGAAATTTCAACCCTTTGCTAGATTTAGCAATTTCCTCCTTATTCATGACCTTTTTCTTTTTATATTTTTTGTCTATTTTTTTTATTGCAGTTTGTCCTTCATCAACCGATCCATCTTTTAGATACGAGTTTGATGACGACTGCTGAGGAAGGAGATTTCCATCATTTAAGAATGTATAATTGCCAATATTTGATTTATTATCCAATATTTTTATTTTTTTTATTTTTTTCATTACTCATTTCACTTTTCTATTTATTGAATACCATTCTTCATGTTCATGACCGAATTCTCTCATTCCTTTTTCATTTAACATCAATGTTACAAATCGAGTAATATTCAAAATTATAAAACCCGATATAATTGCTATAGATATCATTTACAATAACAATTAAAACAGATTTAAATATGAATATTAACTAGAGAATAAGTCATGGAATAAAGTTTGAAATATTCAACCATTATTTTAAAGAGGTCCCAATTATTAAATATTTCTATTTTATCGCTATCCATTTGTATCGTACATCTCGAATAGGAATATCCATATGATTGTTGATACCAACTACTATGCCGACTATTATAATAACGAATTGAAACTGTAAGGTATACGAAATCCATTGATCAGTATCAAATCTTTCGCTTTATCACAATAAAACATAAATAAATTAAAAAGTAAATGGCTATGAATATGGTTTTTATAGTTATTACTTATGTAAGGAACGGTATATCATTCAAATAGTGAAACCATAAATCATAAGTTCACTTTAAGCTATTTACAAAACGTTTAAAATATTTATTGATTTAAATTTAACAACTGTTTAAGATTAAAAAATTACAGATAAAGCTATTGCAACTACAGATATTTCAAATTCTTATTTATAGAATTCCACACTACAAATAAAGATATAACTATTTAGTAATGTTTAATCGATGCTAGATGCCATAGATGAATTGATTCTCTCAGCATTAAGCAAAAACTCAAAACAAGATTTAAACGAAATGAGAGACTATTTGAATGATTATGGATATAACTTGAATATAGGTGAAATAGATACTCGAATTAAAACAATGGAGAATGAAAAAGTGATAACAGGTTACACCATTAGTATTGATACCAGTAAAGTAAAGCAAAGGTTAATGAGAGTAGTATTGGTAACTTTCAGGTCTTCTCAACACTTAACAACCAGGATAAAAGTTTTAAAAAAATTTTCAGATGATGCGCCATTTGTATTATTTTCTGGTCGCACAAGAGGCGGATATGACTGGATTACAATTTTACTGTCCTCATCAATAGAAGATGCTGATGAAGAGAGTGATATTTACAGGAATTTATTTGGAGATATCATTCAAAATTTTGAGATATATGACTTTTATCCTACAAACGGATCTAATTTTAATGCGTTTACATATACCAGTAAAGAATACACAAAGTTTCTAGGTGAATGGTTCCAACACGCTAAAAATGATGGAATCAATAAAGAAAAGATTTAAACCTTTATTTCAGTAATTGAGAATAAAACCCGATATAAAATTATTTTAGGCATTTATGAGTCTTAGATGTCTTTAAGTTTTTAAATCTAATAGTATCGTCTATTAATGAATGAATTTTAAGTCTCAATTCCATCAAAAAGCTGAGTATATCGGTACTTTGTGTGGGCTCAAAAGTTAACTGAACCTCCTCTATTATGCTATCCAATCTAGCAAGGGTAATTTTTAAAGCAAGAGAAGTTTTTTTTGTGATTTTTAATGTTTTGGCACCTTTAAGATTAATGATATCATTTATCATTTTGTCATCTATAGTAATTTTTTCTTTCGAATAAACTGTTTTCACTTCCCTGATTTGTCTTATTGTTAAATCATTTTCTATGATGTGACTTGTAAATTGAACAATATTTTCATGTGATAAAGTCGTTAATTCTAATGCTTGGCTTACACTCAGCTTATTTAACATTATCTTTTCTTTAATGTCTTGTGGAAGTTTTAAAAGTTGAATTCTGTGTGAAACATATTCTTCACTTTTGCCTATCTTCTTGGATAATTCTGTAACACCACCCCAACCTAGATCCTGAACATATTTTCTAAATGCTTCGGCTTCTTCTAAAGCACTCATAGACTTTCTTTGTATATTCTCTGTGATTTGAATTTCGAATGCTTGTTTATCACTTAATTCCCTAATCTTACAGGGTATATGACGCCAACGGAGAGATTTACATGCATGAAACCTTCGATGGCCTGCGACTATCTCAAAGTTATTTTGATAAGGTCTAATAAGTATTGGTTGGAGTAATCCATGTTCTTTGATACTTGAAGTAAGGGATTCAAATTCCTGTTGATCGGTGAATTTGTCTCTAATAGAAAATTGAGAGGGATGAACCATTTTCATTTCTATATGTTCCACTATACTAGTATCGAACATATGCATAATACTATTAGATTGACCTATTACTTATACATTTTCATTATATTATAGTTTATTGTCATTTTTATATGACATTTTAAAATTTTACATTAATTTATTGTGTTTTTGATAATATTATATAATATTTGAATAATTGTAACATAACTAATTGATGGGTCGGATCAGATAACTATTACTAAACAGTATAAAGAAAAATAAAATCCAGAATATGCATCGAAAAATTGCCACATGGATTGATTATAAATTAGCCATCAGCATTAGAATGGATTTTAGCATATCTGTCAGGTATTATAATTAACGAAGTTTAAACATATGATGTAAAACATTGTGATAAATATTTGTCAAGAACCCCTAAAACTTGTTGATTATTTTCTTTTAAAAAATTTGCATAGTTAGTGTGTTATGCAATCCTAAAAGCATTTATCAATATTGAGAAAAAACTAAAAAGTATTAGCAAGGTTATTTTAATGTTCCATTAGAATACGATTAATGGTTGTTGATATTCGATAGAGCTCAAATAATGAACAATTGTTTGTTAAAAGTATCTCATATTTTTTGATCTCTTTAAGTATAAACAACTAATATTAAATTGTTCTGGCTATAGGACACTTACCATGTCTTATTTAATTACTAGCACTGGGCAATATGAATATACAACTATGTCAGAAGCTACACTCCCAAGTAACATTTTTTTAAGCCCCGAGTTTCCTCTTGTACCAATTACTATCATATCAACGTCTCTTTCTTCGGCATAATTCAAAAGTGACGCAGCAATTGAGAATGGTGTAGTTATTACATCTGTTTTTATTTTTTTATCAGCCTCAGATGGTTCTCCTTCATTTTGCTTAAGGTATTTGATAATGTCATTGAACCATTTTTCTGCCTCCTTTTTATAATTATCCAGGTAGGAATGTGAAACCATACCAAAAACTCCTGAAGAATCACCATGATGGATCTTGGAAGGAACAATCGATAAAAGAATTAATTCGGAATCGAATTTTACGGATAAATCTGTTGCATAATTTGCAGCATGAAAGGAGGATTCTGATCCATCCACTCCTACTAATATTCTAGAAACTTTACCCAACACAAATGGTTTACCTAATAGTTATAAAAAGTATTTCAATCAAACATTTAAAAATTAAAAAACAATATTGCTCTATTTTTCCGAATATCCATATATCAACTATTCAAAAGAATTGGCATAAGAGATTCTACTTATCCAATTGGATGTTACATTAATAATAAAATTTTGATCATTCTTGCAGCAACCAAATTAAATCAATAAAAAACATTAATGTAATTATATTGGTTTCCAACTGCACCTAAAGCTAATAAAGCATTACTATGCATGTCTTAAACAATGAAAAAAATGAATCACGCAGAGATGTTGGAATTTCTTATGGAGGGAACGTACACAGGCAAGGTAAGTACAATAAACAAGGATGGTTCATCACATGTAACTCCAATATGGTACATCTTGGATGAGAATAACCACATAACTTTTACGACATATTCTAAATCGGTGAAAGGAAAAAACCTGATTCGTGATCCAAGAATTAGTTTTTGTGTGGATGATCAAGTGCCCCCTTTTTCTTTTGTTATTGTTTACGGAATCGCAGAAGTAATTTCTAAATCATCCAATCTATTAGTATGGACTACAAAAATCGCGGAAAGATATATGGGAAAAAACTTGTCTGATGAATACGGAAAAAGAAATGCTGTTGAAGGGGAATTGCTCATCAAAGTCATTCCAACAAAAACTATTGGTCACAAGGACATATCAACTTAGAAACTTTCGAATTTATTGTTTTTGACAGAAAAAATTTAGAATAATTGAATCATTACTTATAATGAGTGTAGTTATATCGGATAAATAAAATAAACTGCCCTTTTCCTACATTATAGCAGGATTAAATAAATTAAATAAATTGACTGACCTCTAGAAGAAAACTAGTATATATATCAATTTCGCTTTGGGCCATACAATTCTTTATTGATGCCATTTATTTGGAATTTTAAACGGATTGAACAAATCTATAATAAATTCCAATGATTAAATATGCCTTTATTATTTTTTAATGCATAGCTTTGGATATATCCAATTATTTCATTTCATTTCCCGAATATTCTTATTTATTCAGTACATTAGTAATATTTTTACTGAGTGTTATTCCAATTCTGACACCTCCTACATGGATGGTAGTAGTAGCTGCTTATATGATAAATCCATCTTTAGATCCTGTTATCCTATCCATACTGGGGGCTTCTGCGGCTATCGGTGGAAGACTAGTTTTATTTCAATTTAGTTTATTTGGAAGAAAATTTATTAATGAAACTCGAAAAAGCAGTTTAGATAGATTAAAAATTTATTTGGAAAAAACCAAATATGGCTATTTTTTGGGAACAATGATTTTTGCTTTAACCCCTCTTCCAAGTAATATGCTATTCATATCCTACGGCATCATGAAAGCCAAATCGATTGGCATAATTATAGGGTTTTGGATTGGTCGCTTTATCGTATATTTAATGATGATTAATCTATCCAGGTATTTCTTTAAGTCTTTTAGTGAGCTATTTAAAAACGACATTACTCTTACAATTTTAGTCGATCTAGCTGGTATTGCTATGACATTATTGGTAATATTTGTAAATTGGGATATCCTATTATCACAGCACAAACTGGTTTTCATTAAGCCAAAAATATTTTTTCCAAATAGCAAATAAAAATAAATATTTGATTCTGTTCACTCTTCGGGTGTTGTTTTTGGTCGGTAAGGTTATATCATATCCGGTTTTGCTGAAACCACCCGTTATTTAAAACAGTTGTGGAGTTTCTTCAGTTGATGGGTTTTTTTTGGTGCTCAGATAGGGTGTGGAAAAAACATACTGGAAAAACTACGATGAATTGAAGCACCCATCAAGTAATACTAAATTATATAACTTTATGGTATTAGGATATTGTTACACTTGTATTGGAGAACACATGAAGCACTAGGAGTACAAAATGTTTAATAATTTACCTTAAGTATATCTATCGCTGAATCTTATATATATGTCATATAATTCAACAACGTAGCTTACGACGTAGTCTACGACGTAACCTGATAGAAAGTTTATTGCTTGCCTTTGTTGTGTTGCAAAAGAAAAGGACAACCAAAAAAAAGGGAAAGAGAAATATTGAAAACTTTGGAGACAATAACAGGGTCTGATGAACTAGCAAAAGGGTTTTTGGCTAAAGCAACCTCCACTCCGAACAAGGAACAAATAGTTTTTGTCCTGATTCACCAAAAGACTGGTTTTTTGTGCATGAAGCTACATTATACAAGAAATACAAAATTTTTGATGACACAAAAGCAGGAAATGGAAATTATGATCGGTTAGAATCCAAAATGTTAATTTCAGTTCAATGAAGTGGGCTGCAAAACTGAAAGACTCCAAGGATACTGAAACAATGGCACAAGCGGAAGGATAAAAAATATGAATTGAGGGAATCCAATAGTAGATGATATCTAAAAATTGAGGATTAAATGAGCAGTGTTTAGACACCCTTCACAATCTTTTATCAAATCTCACCTATTACAAGATGCATGGAAAATGACATTTCGTTTGAGATGAGACAATGGCCTTGGTTGCCGAAGTCAGAAAACACGTGGATGGATTCATAACTTGACACTCAAATGAACATAATTTTCAACACATGATGATGAGACAGACTCAATAATTTTTAAATTATGGAAAAAAAATACAAGAATAAACATAAGATACAGAATAAACAGTAAAACGGACTTAATTTTTTGATCACTATTAATCATTCCAAATAGAATAACTAAACCGCTTTTATTCGGTAATATTTTCAACCCAATAGAGAGATAGGACACATTTGCTACTTTAGTGCTTAAAGATGTATTACATCATGTCATCTTAATAATTGCATAAACAGATAAACAAAACCTAGGAAAGTAATAACTTGTATATTGAAAATAAAAGGATTGCTACAAAATAATGTATTCATGGATTTTTTAGATAAACAGATGAAAAGAATAGGACTTGGCATAGAATTTGTGGATTACAAAAAACCACTTGAACCACAGATTTCTGATGCCAATATTATTGTAAATGGTTTTAATAATATAAATAAATCAATTCTAGATTTATGTCCGGAATTGAAATTAGTACAGCAATCCGGAATTGGTGTAGATAGTATTGATGTAAAGGAATGCACAACAAGAGGAATATATGTTGCAAATGTTCCAATGGCCAATGCAATTTCGGTGGCTGAACACGCCTTATTTCTCATT
>JADDOQ010000273.1 GCA_016782315.1 Nitrososphaeraceae archaeon
ACAAGGGATCTAAAATCTCACCGGTTGATGCGCTCAATAAATAATCACGTTTTTTCTTATATGTTTAAATACCATAAAATAAATACCCACAACATCCATATACCATTATAATCAGAATGAATAACTTTTCTTCCTCCACCTCCTCAGCATCCTCACCATCAAGCAACATACTAGCAAACGATAATGATGGTCATGACAACAAGGAACCAAATATAAAGAAAACATTTACCCTTTCAGATAAAATGTCCCCAAAAGGAGATCAACCTCAAGCAATTAATAATTTGGTTTTGGGGATAAAATCAAATAAAAAAAAACAGATTTTACTTGGTGTTACCGGCAGTGGTAAAACCTTTACTATTGCAAACGTCATTTCAAAATTAAATAAAAACGTCCTGGTTATTTCCCACAATAAAACTTTGGCTGCTCAACTATATACCGAGTTCAAGGAATTCTTTCCCGAAAACAATGTCGGGTACTTTGTTAGTTTCTACGACTATTATCAGCCTGAAAGCTATATGCCACAAACTGACACATATATAGAAAAAGATACCGAGGTTAATGAAAAAATTGAACAGATGAGACTTGAAGCAACCTCAATGCTGTTGTCAGGCGAGCCAACCATCATAGTTGCGACTGTCTCATGCATCTATTCACTAGGATCCCCCACAGAGTGGAAAGAACAGTCGGTAATCATAAAAAAAGAAATGAGAATTAATAGAAAGTCGTTAATACACAAACTAGTAAAAATCAGATACGAAAGAAACGATATCAGCCCCGATAATGGAACTTTCAGGCTAAAGGGAGACACCATTGACATAATCCCAGGGTATTCAAAGGAGATGGTTAGGATAAGCCTATACGGTGACACAATAGAAAACATCTTTGTATTAAATAAGGATACAAAGGAAACACTTAGGGAAGAGAGAATAATAACCATTTTCCCAGCAAAACATTACCTGGTTGATGAAAACATGCAAAACAGAGCTATTGAATCCATAAAGGATGAATTGGAAAAATGGTTGTCCCATCTTCCCACAGAACTAGAAAAACAAAGGCTAAAGTCTAGAACAAATTACGATTTGGAAATGATTTCAGAACTGGGATACTGCAATGGGATTGAAAACTATTCAAGGCATTTTGATGGAAGAAAACCAGGGGAACCACCATATTGTCTTTTAGATTTTTTCAATGAAGATTTCCTGTTGGTGATAGACGAGTCTCACGTAACATTGCCCCAGGTGATGGCAATGTTTAGAGGAGACTATTCAAGAAAAAAAACACTGATTGACTATGGATTTAGGTTGCCTAGCGCATTTGATAACAGACCCCTTAAATTTGAAGAGTTTGAAGAATATTTTAATAATGTAATTTTTGTTTCTGCAACCCCCGGAAAATACGAATTAGCCAACAAAGACAATCTAGTTGAACAGGTTGTAAGGCCCACAGGGCTTTTAGACCCGCATATAGAGATTAGGGAAACAAAAACACAAATCAACAACCTCATAAAAGAAATAAACAAAAGGGTAGAGAACAATCAAAGGACTCTTGTTACAACCTTAACCAAAAAGATGGCGGAAGATATGGCAGAATTTTTGTCAAAAAAAGGTATTAAAGTAAGATACATACATTCAGAAGTCAACGGAATTGAGAGA
>JADDOQ010000274.1 GCA_016782315.1 Nitrososphaeraceae archaeon
CTCATTTCAAATGAATAAATTTCACTATGAGTCTTCTTTTCTTATGGCTTTACAGCCTAAAAATTAACTCATAAATTCCTTTTCTAGCGTTAAAGCAAATTCATTATTAACATGGGGATGAAAACTCAAAGTTTTGACCAACACAAGATCTATACAAAAATATTTAATATTTCAAATGAATGTGAATTTATCTCTATATTCCTTAGAATTTTATCAACTAAATGCATTACTCCTGATGAATGCCCAAATCTTCAGTGTTCATCTCCATGGCAAACAGTATATACAAAACTTAATTATTTTAGTATCAGATGTGTGGAAATTAAATTAAAAGATTAGGTGTTACCAGAAGAAGTGAGGGTTTAAAACTGATGCCACATTGTCCGGATCAAACGAAATGGACTTTAACATATATTCTGCCGCTGGCAAGAACTTGTCATAGAGATCACTGGATGCAACAAACTCGGTTTCGTATTCGATTCCATTTTGGTCAATTGCCAATACATCCAACATGGTTTGGGACTGTCCTTCATCTTGGTACGTGGCTACAAAAAAACACGCTGGCAGTTTGTTTAGGGTATATGTGCCGCATTCTATTGGTTTTAATAACTTGTAGTTTGTCTCATTTTCATATATGCTCAAGCTATCCGCTATGAATCTTTTTGATCATAATACTCAGATTCACTGCCAAATATCTCAATCAAGGCAAATGAACCATTTTTTGTGGTATAGTCAGCATAAACATCTATTGGGGTCAACTTTTCCTCTTCAGCAGTCCTTATAGGAACCCAATCGGATGGTATCTGCATGGACAAACCCGCATTTTTCTCATTGAATGTTTCCCACTGGACTTGGGCAAAAATATCCCCGTGCTAAATGTTACTTTGTAGATTAAGATTTGACAGACCTTTTGGATTTTGTGTAAATGTAAAAGTGTTTTTACTGTTGTAGTTTTCCATTATGTCGGTTGTTTCTTAGATGCCAAAAAAAGGTTGTTCTAAAAATTTTTTCATTGAACTTTGTCTTTAGTTAAAACCAATGTTTTCAGTTGCCTTCGTTTTCTTCTTCTTCTCCGCCGTTGCCATTATCTACAGTATCATCATCAGCGGCAACATCTGCAGCAGTTGGAGCAACGGTTCTATCGGGGTCATCATCTGGAACATCATCAGTGGCAAGGTCATCTGTTTCGATCATGTTTCCTGCCATTGAAGTTGCGTTGCCTACTGTCATATTGCCCATTGAGGTCATGTTATCCATTGTCATGGTCATATTCTCATGTTGTGCTGCGAATGCTACTGCTGGTGATGCCATTCCCACAACGAGTGAAACAGCTGCTACGATGCCTACAATTGCAATTAAGTTTAACTTACACATGCATCTACAGTAGTGTTCTGATGCTATATAACACATTTGATATTTGTGTAAGAATTTGACAAAACTGTTTTGCCTCACGCCTTCTTTATATTTATGGCATGGTTCATTACGTAAAATAAACAGTATATGGTTACGATACATTCAAGATTGAGATATACAAATAAGACATCATCAGTCCTTCAATATGTAGGTATTATTTATAGTAACACATGTCAAACTAGATGTGAAAAAGCTATCCGATAACGAGCAGCAACTTCTTTTGCAA
>JADDOQ010000145.1 GCA_016782315.1 Nitrososphaeraceae archaeon
GTCTCCACCTACATTTAACTTTTCACTGATTTTATCAATGTCATTATCAATTTTATGCATACCGTATGACCATATGGCCAAGACACCGTTACCCTTACCTATTCTTGTTACCTCCTTATAGAACCTGTCAAGATCAAACCAGTGAGCAGCCTGGGCAACAGTTATCAAGTCAACAGAATTGTCCTGTACATCGGCTTTCTCTGCAGGAAACATTTCATACATAATGTTGTTTCTGTTGAATTGATGTTCCAACTGACCTTTGCTTGCATCGCTTGCTATTACATTTTTAAAGTATTTACAAAGCCCTATGGCGGCCTGTCCATTACCAGTAGCGCAGTCCCACGCCATATCCTTGTTTGGTGCTATATCACTCAAAAACCTGTAAAGAACATCTGGATAGGTGGGTCTAGAAAATGAATATTCCCTAGAGGTTGAAGAGAAATGGTCCACAGCACTACTCATACTATTACTACATTCGTAATCTCAAAAAGTTTTCTTAGTAATTTAAGTATCATGATGGTGAACTTAATTCAAGAAAAAAACCTCCAGCAAGCAATCAAAGCAGCGTCATCTGATTAACCATTTGTTAAATTAACACAAATTTAGATTGCAGCTTTTATATTATATATAATATACGACTATACTTTTCCATGTGTATTTGATTCAGGATATTCCTTAGTATCTCTTTTACCTGTAAGAAGTTTATCCAAACCTCTTTTATAGGTAAACATGAGAAAGGATTTGTTAATTTAAAGATTATAAATACATTATCTTAATAATAATCATGTATTTATTCCAAACATATGGGACACTATTTTTTATAATCTCATATAAGAAAGAATTAATAAAAAAGGTTGAATGAACAACAAAATATTGGCCATGGCATGTTCCTTATCCCTGAACTGATTGCTGTAACAATCGGCTCGTTCCCTTTTGCAGGCAATACTTGAGTTACATACTACAATACGAATAGTAAATATGTGGGTTTGCTAAGTTAACACTGCCATATTCTTCTGGCTCATTATTAGATTAGATAAGTCTATTTGCCTCAAATGGGAAAAAGTCAAATAAAACACAGTCTAACCAAAAATAACAGTGTTATTGATTATGAAAGGATTGAATTTCCTTTTTTTGGATTTGGTGCAATTTTAGTGATTATGGCATTTATAAAGTAGGATGTTTTGTATATTGGTAACGCAGTAGAAAACAAAACAATGACTCATTAAAGAAATTTAAATTTATACGTTACAAATAAATCAAAAATAAATGATTGGAAATGATATGTTTTTCATTTTCCCCTTTTTGAACTTGTTTCCTCTTCCAGGTCATCGGCCCCTTTCTCCGTTACAGTAAATTTTGTATCTGAATAGGGATGATAAGGAGAATCTATCATTTTTGCAGTTCTGTTTTCACCAGATTTTCGAAGATATATTCTATAAGTTGAAGCATGACCCAAAACGTTTCCACCAGCAGCTTTTGTTGGATCTCCAAAAAAAGTATCAGGAGACGATTGTACCTGGTTGGTTATAACTACAGATATGTTATAAATTTCGGCTAATCGGATTATCTTATGTAACATGGTATTGAGTCGTTGTTGCCTATCAGCTAAAGTACCTCTTCCAGCAAATTCAGCCCTATGGAGAGATATTATACTATCGATTACAACCAAACGTGATTTATAATCAGTAATATATTTCCCTAAATCCTTTATAATCAATTCCAAGTGGGAGCTATTATACACTTTGCAGACTGCAATACTTTTTAAAACGCTTGATGGATCGAGCCCGCGCGAGGCAGCAATTTGATCAACACGTTCAGGTCTAAAAGTACCTTCTGTGTCGATATATATTGTACCACTTCCAAATCCACCCATTTCAACTGGTTGATGAGCCATAACGCAAAGAGTATGACAGATTTGAGACTTCCCAGAACCAAATTCGCCATAAAATTCCGTAATAGCTTGGGTTTCAATACCACCCAGAAGAAGTTTATCTAACGCTTTTGAACCAGTAGTACAACGCAACAGAGATTTTCTTTTTTCCAGCGCTACATCAGCGGTAACAAATTCTTTATCCAGTAAATTAGAATCACGCAATAATTGCTGTGCAGCGATGATAAATGCTGCTGCGCTTTCTTTAGAAGAGTTGATTTCCACAGATAGTTCTTCTGAACTGGCAACTGCAAGATCCATAACAGTGAGTATTCCCCCATCACGAAGTTTTTTTGCGGTTGTTGGACCAATGCCCGGAACATCCTGAATATCCAAATCATCAATAATAGTAGGAATAGTTTTAGAATCGGCATTATTGTTTGAAATTTCTAGATCTTCATTTGACATAGAAGCAGTCATATCTTCGTCTTTAAATCGATCAGAGCTTTTTTTGTCTGCCATAACATATTATAATAGATTCAGATATATTAAATAATTGAATACTTAACAGTTTTATTTTTTTGATTGAGTAATACTAACTATCTAAAATCAAAAGTTCAGCACCCTCATAATTTCTGAAAGAATCAACTATCCCACGAATTTGATTGTTAAAAAAAAAGTCACTAATGCTTTGATTATCCATAGATAGTGCAATAGTATTAATTTTATTTAGTCTTATTTCTATAGGCAAATCAGAATCAAATAGCTGACCATCTATGTTCATGTCAATATATCCATTGATTACAGTATTGGAATAAGGATTCAAAATAACCGATGTGTTTTGGTTTTGGAAATTAATCAGTTCAACAAAATGTTTCTCAAGGCCATCAGAGGTCACTAGTTTAAAGAGACTGTGGAAAACTGTAACATTGCCTTGTGTAACGTTTAAGACCCAGTTCCCGGAGATCAGTTTTGGAAACTCAAATAATGAGCCTTCCGTATCCGCATCATTGCCAGAATTGTTAGAGATTGAGGGGTCATTGATATCAAATTCTAAAGCGTCGTAATATGGAAATAAAACTGAAGATAATAACCCTTTTGCAAAAAAGGTATTAGAGCCGTTTGTTTCAGGTAGCCCCCCATCAACCATGTTTGTTTGACCTGCATCTATCGACAACACAAAATTGTCTAATAAAAAGCCAGTATTCATAAAGTAATTTTTCACATTAAACAAGTTCGCTACAACACTAACTTCCGGATGTCCCACATCATTTTTGGAATACACCAAAAGGGATGAGCAAGAAATAAGTGATAGAAGAATTACAATTATAGCGTATTGAATCAATTTTTATTGGCCTAGTTTATGAGATTTCTATAAGAAATGTTTACTGATTGATTAGCCGACATCTTAAATGTATTTGTGAATGGTAATGAAAAAAAATTCACAGTGGTATCCAGAGCCCTTTTTGAATGGTATTTTTTACATTGGTCATTAAAAAATAAGAGAAACTATTGTGGTGGCATCATCATAGCCGTATGATCCATTGGAGTTTCAGTGGACTTGGATCCGGTTTCAGAAGGGATAAGAGAAAAATTCATGATTGATGTTGACGATGAATTATCAGCAGCAGAAGCAGCAGAAGCAGCAGAAGCAGCAGAAGCAGCAGAAGCAGCAGAAGCAGATGTTTGATTATATTGGTTAGCTATTTGTAAAATAATTGGTTTATTTAACATAAAGTGGACTACATCTTTTGTTTCATTACTTCCATCTACCACCAGGTTGTTAGTTACATCGATTCCATTAACAAATCCAGTATAACCACCTGAAGATGACAAAACACTTGGTCGTGGCACAAAAACCTCTTGATGGATATACACATTGTTGTCCGTGTCATTTAGTCTACTCATATCATAATCAAATGGCATATCAAATGATATTGCATTTGACGAAGAGTCATATGCAATATCATTTATTTTATCATAATAAGAAAGTATTTCGACAGGAACAGCAGTACCTCTCACGTCCAAAGATTCATTGTGGTAAGAACCAATACTAAGCCCTCCATCAAATACAGGTTGTTCGTCATCTGGCAAAATTGTTTTAACAAAATCAACAGTAACAATTCTTACAATAAAATTGTATAACCCGCCTTCAAGAAATATTGGGCCTGAAGCCACTACAGGGCCTGAGCCCTGACTGGTATAAGCATTCAAAATAGGATCTAGATCCCCAGCAACCGTGATTTGACTGGTATTTCTTGGTTGCATCTGAATAGTAAGGTCACCATTGGGATCGTAAAACCAGTTTGACATCAACTGTTTACCATTTTTTTCAATTGTAATGTAATAGGTAACCTCTTTGAATGTTTGATTAGTTTTTGAATCGTAGAGTCTGAACAATATTTCAGGCTTTTGAGACTGTTTTTGAATCAAGTCTGTGGTTACCACTGGTGGGGACATTTTTATCAACAGATTCGCTTGGCGATCACCTAGGGAGGCAACCAAGTGTTCCATAAACAACCCATCACCAAAAGCAGTGTTGAAAGTAAACGCATGGCTTATGAGTGAAGTAGCCAAAAGTATGAAAAAAACATAAAAGGAAAAAATATTATTCATAAGTAGACTTATTCAAACAATTTCACTTATTTATTACTATTGTAAGCACAACATAATAATTACATCAATGAAAAAACAGTCACAGACATGAAATACCACAATTGTTATCTCTTGATTTTTTTTATGATTATATTCACGTTTCAAATTTTATTAACAGATACAAAATTTATTTCAAACAAACTGCAAATAGACACACATTCTGCTTTGGCTCAAAGTGAAACTAACAATACTAATTCCCAAACAGTAGAATACTATGCCAGATTTAATTGCGGCACAATTAATGACGATAGAGGGCCATTAAGACCCGGAAAGTATGATTCAGACATCACCATATTCAACAAGAAAACGTTTCCTTTATCCATCATTTGGAAGGCAATAGAGACCAATCAGGAAAATCAAAACAACTTTAAAATAATAAATCTACATCCTGAAAGTGTTGTAAACATAAATTGCGCTAAAATCTTTCCATCCCCATCGGCAGGAGACAATAATGTGCAAAATAGATTTACTGAAGGAGTAGTATTAATAAGAATAAACACCGAGAACGGTCAATTGATAAACAATTTTTTTAATAACCAAGGTCAATCCATAATTATCAATAATGAAGAACTGGGGGATCTAGTTAATGTAGATGTCCTCCATACCGTCAATACGTTAAGTGACTTAAACAAAGAGGCATTTTATTTAAAAATAGACTTTTCGTTAGCAAAACAGGGTAATCAGTCAAAAGATGAACTTGAAAATAATCTCACAGCTATTTTTCAAATCGAACCAAATAAAATTATAAGTCCTTTAGGATTAATAAACCAGTTCATAAACAACTATAATGATACAAATATCCATCAGGCACCTACTAACAATACAATAATTAAAATAATAAAATCTGAAACATTTTCTAACAGTTATACAGACAATCATGCGTTAACTTTCCAAAAGATTAATCCAACATTTACAAAATGATGTTGGAACTGACCACTAATTATTTTTATTCGGCTAGTTTGTTAAACGATTCTGTTAATCACCAATGATAGATTCATTAAAGCATTAAATCTCC
>JADDOQ010000030.1:0-12932 GCA_016782315.1 Nitrososphaeraceae archaeon
ATGTGGATTATCTTCGAATGGAGAATGATTTGGTAAAAGAGATCCATGCATTGAAAGTGTTTGTGCTGTATTCGTTAAAAGCATCGATTGCTTTATTATAGAGTTTCATGTTTTCCCGGGTATTGTCAATTGTGTCAAAATTATAATTGTTGCCCGCAGTGAACGCCCTAACAAAAGTATCAATATTTTCATTTGATTTTTGGAACAGTTGTTGATAAGTTTCATTAGGTTGTGCTTGAGATACATTTACGAATTCTCTGATAAAGTTTTTTTGGTGAACAATAGTTTTATTTATTGCATCTTTAGCCGATTGTATGGAATCCAATTGGAAATCAGAGACAGACTGTAAAAATCTTGGCTGAATTTTAACATATTCGTCTATGGATTTAATCATATTTTCTTTGATTGCATCAAGTGTTCTTTCCATTGTTTGCTCGGTCATAGTTACATAAGAATTTACATTTTTTTCTCGGTTATCGGAAATATTTGAATTATTAACGTTATTTTGCTGGCTCATGATTATATTAACAATCTATCCCTTATAAACCTTACCAGAAATAGCCATTATTTTCCAATAAAAACCATATAGAGGTTTATTTTTCAAAAAAAAATTAGATTTTAGTTCCGCAATTTCCACAGAACTTTTGTGATTCGCTTGCCTGTACACCACAATTGGTACAAAATCGGCCGCTACCTGAGCTGCTACCGCCATGTGATACCTGCATTGCTCTCTTTTTACCCCCTCTTTTACCCCCGGCAGCAAAGAATGCACCTGCAACTCCACCTATGATAACAGTCATGATAACAATCATTATCACTGTATTATCCAAGTTGGTTCCTAACATTGCAGTACCTGAACCATAAGCACCTTGTTGTTGAGCATTAGAAATTTTTTCTTTTGCCAATTCAAGTTGTTCTTCAATTGTTGCACCGCCTGCACCTTCAGGAACAGAATATTGCGCAAATGCGACATGAAGAGATGGTAATACCATGAATGTACCTAGTACCAATGAAAAAGCCGTTAGCATTAAGTGAGCCTTGTTCATATTAAAAAATTACTCAATTAAGAATTATATAACTTTTATGCTAAACAAAAATAATAACATTTAAGACATGCAAATTTTTTATATTAGATAGAAAGAAATGGCGCGAACTCATGCTCATACACATGGAAAATCCCACACGATTAGACCAACCTCCAAAAACCCCCCTTCATGGGCCATCGCAAATGAGGAGATAGTATCAAAAATCGTAGATTTCGGAAAGGATGGACTTACAGCAAGCGAAATTGGCTTAAGACTCAGAGATGAATTTGCCGTTCCATTAGTAAAACCGATATTAGGAAAAACCATTACACAGATTTTAGAAGAAAACAACATAACCAAAACTATGCCTGAAGACTTGGAAAGACTTGTTCGCAAAGCTTTAGGATTGCAAAAACATTTGAGCACTCACAACAGTGATAAAAGAAACGTAAGAGCTTTAGAACTGATCGAGGCAAAAGTTCATAGGCTATCAAAATACTACAAGAAAAACTCGAAAATACCAAAGGATTGGAAATACAAATCAGTGATTGCAAAGCTAGAGTAAGAGCGTATGGGGGCTAAAGAGCTAAAAAATAACTTATTTACCAAAAGTCAAACATTATTAAAAGAAATAGAGCATCAAAATGATATTTTTATTTTTTCAAATTCCACGGTCGATGGGATAATAAGCGGATCCATCATCCTAAAGTCAATTTTCAATAACAAGGGAAACGCTGCTTTAAGATGCTCAAATGAAAAGATTGAGGACGCCTTAGACGCAATAATTAAAGAAAAACACGATTTTTACGTTTTTACGGATTTTGGTTCACAGGTCATTGACATTATCGACAAGTCACTAAATGAGGGCAATTACCTATTTATAAACATCGATGAGATTACCAAATCAAATAGTAACACATACAATAACATCATAAACCCATGGCTGTATAACATAAATGGAAAAGAAGAGATAAGTTCAGCAGGTTTATCCTATCTGCTTACCAAAAACTTTGACAGAAGTTCAAATGACATTCTGTATCTGCCAATCATATCGGCAATTTCAAAGGATCAAGATGTAGGCGAAAATAGGGCATTGATAAGCTTAAACAACGAGATTTTACAAGATTCATTAAAAATAAACATAATAGAACAAAAAAAAAGGTTGACTATTTCGGATATGGAGACAATGGAAATAGCAAATGTTTTAGAAAAAAACATTACGCACTATATCAAGGAAATAACATGGAACAAAGAGTCAAGTTTAAAAGTAATTGAAGACTCCCAGCTATCAACAACATCTGCTACCGGTGATGCAACAAAGGCATTCAACGAAATGGATGAAAGTGAATCCATCAGGCTCCTAAAATCCATTGAGAGGTTTTTACAAGAGCATTCAAAACTAAACGATAGTAAAATAGTTAGAGAACTGCTATTCGGATATAGCTATGTTTTGATAAATGAGGAAAGTGAAGGTTTTTTAAAAAACACCAGATCTTTTGCAAAGGTATTAGATTGTTGCCTGAATGCCCAAAGAACAGGGCTAGCCTTATCCCTATGTTTAGGGGACAGAGGCAAAATACTAAAAGACGCTCATGATCTGGTTTTGGAATACAATGAATTGATAAAGAAACTAAGTTCTCAATTGTTCCGCGAAAAATGGAGATTCCATGACAATAAAGAAACAATATTCATTAATGGCGAAGGAGTTCTGGACACACAAAACGTCAGTTCATTCATCTCATTTCTTGAAAAATCGATCTCATTTGCAGACAGGTTAATATGTTTAAGAGTTCTGGACACAGAAGAAATCTACAAATTTATAATAATAAGAACCAAGTTTTGTGACTTTAATTTAATTGGCATTACGGAAAAGATAAGAAACATGTTAAATAAAGAGGATGGTGTTAAAGTCATTGATAAAAACAAAATAGAAATTGATGTATCAGTTAGTGGTTTAGAAGACTTTTTATCAAATATAAAAAAAATATTCGTAAATGGAAAAATTTCCCAGCCTTAACATTGATGCCACTGTTGAAATAAAATGCAAAGACAAAAAAGAATCAAAAGCAATTCATGACTCATTGTTACCAGATAATATAGATATTCCCAAAAACTTAAAACTAGATATGAAAATGGTTGATTCTTCAATTTCATTGGAAATAAAATTTTCCTCAAATATTGTAGAGGGAAAAAACATAGAAACACTGTTAAACACTTTTGACGAATTAATGGAACATACAGGAATTATTAGAAATGTGATAAAAAATGATTGATTCCAAAATTTTAAAAGAAAATCCAAATTCCATCAAAGAGATGCTATCGAAAAGAAACATAGAGTTCCATTTAGATGATCTTTTTGGTTTAGATAAGAATAGACGAAATTCAATAATAGAACTGCAAAACACAAACCAAAAAAAAAATATAATCGCCAAAGAAATAGCAACAAGAAGAAAGAATAACATAGAAACAATTGATCAAATTCAAGAAATGAATCTGATTGGCGAAAAAATAAAAGCATTGGAAAAAGAGAATAGGGAAATTGAAGAAAAATACAAAAAACTCCTATACAACATACCCAATTTCTTTCACGATTCAGTCCCAATAGGAAAGGATGAGAACGCCAATAAAATAATCAGGGTATTTAATAAGAAAGCATCATCAGACAATTTAGACACTAAATACGGACACATAGCAACAAGTGGCAAAGATGACAATAATGATAAAACTAGCGCAAACACACAAATAAAAAACCACATAAAAATATCTCATGAATTAGACCTGCTTGATTTAGAGAGAGCTGGAAAAATTGCTGGGGCTCGATTCTATATTCTAAAAAACGATCTGGTTAAGTTGGGTTTGGCTTTAACCAATTTTGCAATAGACTATCTAATAGAAAGGGAATATGTAATTGTACAACCCCCCTATATGATAAAAAAAGAAGCAATGGAAGGTGCTGTAATTCTAAGTGATTTTGAAGAAACCATTTACAAAATTGAAAATGAGGATTTGTATATGATAGGCACCTCAGAGCATCCACTAGCATCAATGCACATGAATGAGATTTTAGAGGGGAAGGGACTACCACTAAGATATGCCGGGATTAGTCCGTGTTTCAGAAAGGAAGCAGGTGCTCACGGCAAAGACATGAAGGGAATTTTTAGAGTTCACCAATTTGACAAAGTAGAACAATTCATTTTTTCTAGACCAAACGAGTCATGGAAAGAGCATGAAAGGCTATTGGAAACAACAGAAGAATTTTATAAAATTCTAGACATACCATTTAGGACAATAGTTTTATGTTCAGGAGATCTAGGAAAGGTCTCGGCAAAAACTTATGATATAGAAGCATGGTTTCCAGCTCAAAACGCATATAGGGAGATTTGCTCTTGTTCAAACTGCACCGACTATCAATCCAGAAGTCTCAAAATAAGATTTAGAGACAATCCAAATGAAGAAACTACTCTTGTTCACACACTAAATAGCACATTAGTCGCAATACAAAGAACAATGGTGGCGATAATTGAAAACTATCAAACAAGGGAAGGAACAATAAAAATTCCACTAGTGCTGCAAAAATACATGAATAACAAAGAAGAAATAAAGTTAAAGAATTAAGAATAAAAGCTTTATTTATTTTTTGTAAAAGGAAACCAAAATGTATATATTTTAGTTATCAGGCTCATATTATAATGAGTTTGTTAAGCGTATTTTCTCAAATAGGTAGCATGTTCCACCATACAAGCTTGCAAATTGGGCCACAATACGACCCACTATTTTACGATGTAATGATATACATATTTGGAACAATGTTGTTTGCAGTATTTTTGCTTGCGGTAATTTCATTCTGGCTAAGAAGAAAAGGTCTAGGTGGTCAATCTGCAAAAGAAAAATGGACACAAGAACTTGAAAAATATTTCCAAAAAGAACAGATAGGACTAATACCCGACGAGACGCACCACTGGTAATTAAAATAAAAAAGGGATTCCCCTTTTTTTGTTTATCATTTTATTTATTATTTAAATGCAAGAAAACCAAACGAGTTTGTTTCAAGTTATAATAAATCATTTCGGTCTTTCGTTGGGAGAGACCCAAGCAATAAACAACCTGTTTTCCAGATATAATGTTGATGAAAAAGAAATGGAACCTGATTATGAATATGCCAGTATTTTGGAAATTGAGTTTATCAAAGACGAAAAAACACCTTTCTTTGAGTTTGTCCCAATTGATAAATGGTCTACCCTAATAGAAATCATAAAGAATGTTAAAAAAAGGAGAGGGAAAAAAGGGTTAAAATTCAAATCAATCATTACGGAGATTTATGATTTGGAAAATACAGAATATGACAAACCAAAGACTTTAAAAAAAAAAATAGTGTTTTTGCTAAACCATAAAGACAACATAGATTTCAACAAGGGACTAGAAAGAATAGAGATAACTATCGAAAACATAATCGAGACAGACGAGTCTCAAAAGTCGCAATCATCAAAACAGGAAACGGATAAAGAGTTTACAAAAAACACAAACCAAAATAAAGCAGCAAATGACGAATTGAATCCAATAAGTTTCATATTTGACGAATCAAAGAGAAGATGGATAAAACCCATAGACAAAATACAAAGAGCATAATGATGTAAAATATTCTTTCTCTCTCTATGTATATATTAAAATGAATTTTAATTGCACCAGACATATAAAATTAATGGCAACCAATAAAAAATATATAAATTAAAAATGATGCAAAAAAACAAACATGAGAAATAAAAACACAAATGAAGACAAAAGTATCGACTTATCAATCACAGAAAAAGAGGTGGATGGGAGAAAAGAGGTGGATGGGAGAATAACAATAGATTATTCCGGAAGGTTTGATAGTTTAAGCATTAACTCACAAATAGAGGACTCATCAGATGTTTTTACATACACAGAAATTGACAATAAAAAAATTAACCACCCGTATGCAAGGCTATCAATCTTAAAAAAAGATCTACAAGATCCTAAAATAATAAAATTTAAAGCTTTTACAAACCATATTCCTAAAGCTACCGAGTCAAATGTGAAATTCAGGGTGACATTGATTCAGGAACACAAAGAGATTGCGTCAAATGTGAAATTTATCAAAATTCAAAAATAAAAGATATTGAGGATATTCTAACTAAAGTCCTTTTGAATGGAAACTTTGCCAGTCATCCATGGGTGGGGTTCACAATGGTAAAGGTATTCGCCATCTTCGGTGAAAGTAAATTCCCAAGTTCCCCCTGGAGGTATCAATCCAATAGTAGGCATGGTATCAAACCGACCATTTGTAGGGTCCTCATAGTCATTATCGGTAGTAACCGTATGTGGTACTACATCGTTATTTGTCCATACAACTTTGTTTGATGTGCCCAATTTACCGATTATCTCCTTTGGTTCATAAGTCTCAGTTTGTGAGGGCTGAGACGAACCTGGAACAATTGAAGCCTGAATCGGCTCCGAAGGATTTAGTATCTCTTCCGACACTATAGGTTTGGCACTCAAAGTTGGCATAAATACAAATTGATAATAAGTTAAACTAATGGCCACAACTATTATAAATGACACTATGCTGATACCGCTTATTTGAGGTTTGTTAACTCTTTCCAAACAAGTACACTAGGTAACCAAGATAATAAATATATTTTTATTATTTTATTGGTGCTCTTCAACTAGGTATCCGTTAACTATACAAAAACTGGTTGATAACATATTCTCTTTTTTTTCAGGGAATACACAACAATCATTTATTTGTTTTATAAATGCAGCATAAAAATTAAAAAAAAGATTAGGATGGGGAGGTTGATGCGGATGAGGAGGTTGATGCGGATGAGGAGGTTGATGCGGATGAGGAGGTTGATGCGGATGATGTTTTAATGCCAGGGTTTTCGATCGGTTTTTCCTCATTGGTCGTGCTATCAGATTTGTTAGGCAGTGACGATATCTTTGCCCCTGTCAGCAGTTTATTCTTTGAAATGTCTTTACGGAGTATTTTATTGCCTAATGATGGAAAATCATAGCGATGTTTTTTGGAAGATATGACTTGAACATTAGATTGCGGAATGCTTTTACCGTATCTGTAAAGATGGAACATTCCAGCAAATACCAGCATTATTATGCCAACCAAAAACAGTGAGAAGTTTTTCATCCCATTCAATAATGCATAATATGTCGCTATATTCAAATAGACTTGGAATCCTATAAGGCAAACGAATATGATGTAGAGCCATTTTTCAGGTAGCTGAATAGGGTTTTTTTCTGTAGTTTTCTTCTGGTTTTTAGCATTTTTTTCAGCATTTTTAGCTAGCTTTATCATCAGATAGGTAAATCCAAAAGATAGTGGAACTATCAAAGACATTACAGTGAACAAAAACACAGGATCTATCACCAAACGCTCAAGCAGAGACTTTGTTCTGTCTGGATCAATATAAAACCCCCAGTATGTAGTGACCATTATTTGTGCTATACTGGTTATGCCTATTGCAGACACGATAGGCCTATCTTTCCAGGAGAATTTTTTATACCTATCTATAAAAGGAATGATTAACAGTGTCAGGATAAAAAGCCCTGGCCAAGCTACTCCAGTTGTAAATTTATCGTAACCACTTCTCAAAAATGCATACAGTCCAGTGAGATACCATTCAGGGACGGTGATACCAGGTGGTACATTGGGATCGAATTTAAGCCCCATGTCTATTGGAAATACGCCACCTGTTAGCATTATAGCCCCAGTTACAGCCATAACCATAGGTACGTCAAATACCAAAAACCTAGGGAAATGCACCACCATTAATCCCAACAGCACAATAGGTAAAAAGAACACATGAAAAGCGTAGAATCGAAGTACAAAGTCATGGAAACCTGATCCGAAAAATGCGTTCATCATATCAGGCCCTACAATCGGAATCGAATTTGTAAGCGACGCGGCAATGGAAATAGCTAGTTCCGCGCGCTCACTGAAAATAATGTCATAACCAGTAAAAGCTTCCAGAATAGTTAAAACTCCTATAAGTATACCGGTCACCCAGAGTATCTCATTTCTAATTTTGTACCTACCGCTAAAAAACTGATAGTACATATGCAAGATGGCCAGCATAACCATTGCGTTGGAAGCATGATAGTGTATGTTACGAATATGAAAACCATATGGAATTGTATCGTTTATTCTCTCAACGCTATCCCATGCCCTATTAAGAATTGGTTCATACCACAACATCAAAAGGGCTCCCGTTATGCCCAAAATTATAAAAACAACAAAGGTCAACATGCCAAGGAATCCCAATGGGCTAACGAACTTGGCAGGGAACGTGAACTTTAGTCCCATAAATATGGTGCGGTCCAAGCCCGCATAGATCCACCTAAATAGCCTTACCAGGCTATTATCTTGGCTATGTAAGGTAGCGCCCATATCCTACAACACCGTTTGCCGAGGGGCTCCAATTAGGAGGCTGTATCCAAACATTACCCTGATCATCCACTTCCAAATCCAACATGGGTAAAACATTTGAAGGGGGAGCCTGTAATGCCGCAGGCCCTGCAAAAGCCAATCCATTCATGGGATCATACAAAGTACCGTGACATGGGCACTCACCACGTTTTCTTCCGTCTTCCGGCCAGTATTTCCACAAACACCACAAATGCAGGCAGACCATGCTATACATACGAAAAGCAGTACTGTCATTTTTATCACCACCCAATTCAGAGGGCAAACGTATGAATTGCCATGTCCTAAAAGCTTCTTCGTTTAAAACCGGGTCCTCACTCATAGGATAAATAACTGCTTCAGAGTGATTGACTTTAAATGTTTTAACATTAGCTTGTGAGCCATCAGCCAGCACTACTTTTGCTCTTTCACCACTGGCTTCCTTGGGATTAGGCAAAAACTTTCCCCAGTCAACAAAGGGTGTAAAAGTCATAACAGTCCCCGCAGCAGCAAGCAATTTTAAGAAATCCCTACGTGAAATCTTTCCTCCACCAATATTCGGAGGTTGACGCTGAGACATTGTATCACAAAATGCGAAAATATATCTTATAAATCTATTTAAATTCCTTTTTTTATCCACCCATTTCAGCAGTAACTAATGGAGTCGGTTCAACCTGATTTTGACAATGCCATTGATAACCGAAACAGACGAGACTCCAAAATTGGAATTATCAGGGTTTGGGATTTCAATTGAATAGGTTTTATTAAGCTCGGGTATTTTTGCGGATAGGTTATTAGTTGAGGGATCAAACTCTGTTTGAACATTTGAATCCGCATTGACACCTCGAACCTGAATGATAACATCCAAAAAACCGTTTCCTACAAGAATTTCTGGAGGGATATCCTTATCAGAAACATCACTTTTGATGGTCGGGTAATGTTGGATTTTTTTGCTTATTTTAGTTTCAGAAAAGGATCCATCAAACAAATGGGAAAAAGATTTCCAGAAAAAGGCTGTGCCCATTCCTGCCAAAAACCCCCCAATATGGGCAAGGTACGCAACACCACCTGACTGTCCGATTAATGCAAAAATCAGTTGCATTATAAACCAAAATGGAATATACGCCAAAGCAGGGATTCTCACGGTAGTAATAAAAAACGCTAAAATTATTGTATGTATTTTAGCACGTGGAAAGAAAATCAAATAGGCACCAAGTACTCCGGATATCGCACCAGAAGCACCAATTGCAGGTATGTTTCCATCACCTGTTGAAACTGCATATATGCTATGGGTAAACGAAGCAACAACACCCCAAATTAAATATAGCATTAGATACTTGTAATGACCAAAACGCCCTTCCAGATTGTCCCCAAAAACATAAAGGAAAATCAGGTTTCCAATTAGATGGGCTATACCACCATGCATAAACATGGACGTAAAGAGCGAACCAAGATTCTGGCCAGACAAAATGAGGTTAGGAACAGCACCGAAATTTGAGAATAAGTTAAACTGGGCAAGACTATTAGAGAAATAGGATGTTACAATTGCCTCATAAATAAATACAATTATGTTAATTGCTATCAGACCATAATTAATAAATGGCCGTCCAATAGTCCTTGGGGCATCATCGTTGATTGGAAACATTGCACACTAGACTATTTTAAAAGATAAATTAAAAAAAACATGTTATGTTCCAAAGGGATTAAAGTTTGGCATATCGCTATTGTTCTCACTATGAGCTTTTCTAGTATGACGTCTCAATCGGTCATCATCTTCAAAAACCATGTCACAATGCTTGCATTTTTTTTTGGTATTGTCCTTCTCATTCTTTTTGGAAAACAATCGCACATGTATTTAGAAATTGAAGGTGTAAATTAAAGTTACTATTGCTTAACCAAAACTAAAGCATAGTAAAGTGAAAGATTACTCCATAACAATCATGGTTAAAGTTGACTTAACCCCATTTAATTTTCTGAGGTTCCATGTAATAGTCTCTTTAACTTTGTCCATAGTTTCCCCTTCTACAAGAGCCACTATGTCATATACACCATACACTTGAAAAACGTTTTTTACTAAATCTATTTTTTTTAATTCATTGATGATAGATTCCTCACTACCTAATTCCGCATTCATTAGCACAAAAGCTTCTGGCATACTTCTATAAGACTTACAACAGATATAAAAAGATGATTTGTTTGAACAAAGAAAAACGATCAATCAGATTTCCGGGCTTAATTTAGATTCATCAAACTGTTTTGCACTCGTCCATTCATAACTAAAAAAATCCTCACACCACTCATGAAAGGATTCATCCTTACTATAAAACATGATATTAAGATCAGGCTCCCCTTTTAGTGTGGGAAAGGAAATGCAAGACTCATTCTCATTGAATATAATTACAATGCTAACTTTATCAACCAGGCGTCGCTCCACCATTCCTCTAAATATCATATTTGCCCATCCTAATTTTTTTAAAAGTTCATTTCTCCCTTTGGGAATGACAACATCATTGGGAAAAATATAAGAGAACTTTACATTATTGTTGATCCGCTCTGCAATTGTCTCTATCAAATCTATTGGAACCTGGGACATAATCTCCTTGATATAAATACGAGAGTTATTGTAAACCGTTTTCCAGCGCTGAAGAACCGCCATAACACCCACAACAACCTCACAATTATTTAGGGAGCCTATTCTTTGGATGAATTTTAAGGGGAGATTACTCACAGTGTGTTCTTGAAAATACTCCTTATGGATAAAAGGGAAATTAAAGTTTGGGATCAAAGACACAATGATTTTTCCATAGGGTGTCAATAACAACTCGCTCTCTCCAGTTTTTTTTACAAGACCAGAATCAATCAGTCTGTTAACATTTCTATGAGATTCCTGCATGGTTGCGTGTAAATCATTCGCCAATTGGGACAATCGATAGGGTTTTGATGACAATTTCATTAACATATACAGTCTAAGATCCCCCGCAAGCTCAAAGAATATAGATTGAAAGTCATCATCAGCCCGTTCAAGCATAATCTAAAATTTGTTTTAACTTTAATTTAAACTTGTTAAAAGTCCGACAAACCATTTAATATGTGGATTTTTTCACATCGAGAAATAATCATTTTGGGTAATAAATAAATCCAAACATTTTAATGGCTTTACCATCACAAAACTAGAAGTGCCCGGGTAGTATAGAAATGCATTAGATTGCATTGTAAAGTCCGGTCCAGTATGGGGGACTGTCACTCCTTCGACCCGGGTTCGAATCCCGGCCCGGGCGCTTTAACATTTTTTTTGAAAAAAATCTCAAAAAAATTTCATTTTATTTAATGACAAAAGCAAATCATGTTACAAGAATAGGTAGTTTTAATCTCATTTGCATTCACCAATAAACTAATTGATCAATCGGACATAAAATAACCATAGCAATGGAGCCTTAAAATAAAATATTAGACAGTCTTATCTAATTAACTAATATAAGATACAAAGCATAAGAACATAATCCACAGACCTTAGGTTAACTTGGAATATACAGCATTTACAAGATTAATCACATGTCTGGCAGATAATCAACAAAAATAAATTGATTTTAGCATGATTATTTGTCTCCAAAACATATTCACACGCATACACAAAACCACCAAACTAAGACAAGCGTTACAATGAGGCCATATTATATGAATTGGCAATATTTATTGCGCACCATTTATCGAATGTTTACCCGAGTCCGTTCACAATAACTTTAGCAATTACCCTTTTAAGTCATTAAAATAAAGGGAACTAACCAATATCTAATCTCTCATCAAATGTATTTCTTAAACATTGTCATCGGTTTGATATAAAATAACATGCCACAGACATACAATATGCCAAATCACACACTCACCGTCATAAATGTAACTTTGAATTAATCATATAGATATACAGCTAAAAAAACTAGGTCGGAATTTTATAAAGCGAGTAAGAGATGAAAAAGGGTTTTATTTTGGAATTATGCCCCCTACAGCATCACCAAGAGTTTTTGAGGTATTCTTAAAGGCATCTCCAAGATTAGTAGCTAATTTAGGAGTATCATTGCCCCCAATATTTGCCTTGTTTAGTTCAGATGTATAACCCATATATTCTGAAGGTCGAACATCGGTCAATCCGCTAACACCAGGTCTGGATCCGTTGCTTGGATATTTAGCAGTAGAGGTTTTTACGTCGTTATCAGACTGATTAGCTTGGATTACAGCATTACTAGTAGTTTCACCTGCGTTAGGGACTACTTGCATGCGATTAGGAGTATCTTGTATAACCCCGGCTTGGCCTGCAGGTTTCTCCAAAGTTCCTTTGAACTGGTCTCCAGTGTTATTGGATGTTTGACGTGCAATGAGTGGTTGATCGGGCTGATTTGCGGTTGACATGCCTTCCTCAAAAGCTTTTTCTCCAGCAGGATTAGCCAAATCTTGACGGCCATCAGTTGCGCCAAGTC
>JADDOQ010000030.1:13086-19199 GCA_016782315.1 Nitrososphaeraceae archaeon
TGGTGGCATTTGGTGATTGCTGTTGTCCAGCCTGTGCGGAGGTGGTGGCATTTGGTGATTGCTGTTGTCCAGCCTGTGCGGAGGTGCCGGCGCTTGGGGCTTGCTGTTGTCCGGCTGGGCTTGTGGTGGTGGTATTTGGTGATGATGCGTCTTGACCTGTAATGCTATTTGGCGATTGTCCTCCAGGGGAGATCAGATTATTGAGTGCGCCGCCAATCTGGTCCAATATATTCTGCGCATTAGCAGTTTGTATTAGTGGTATTAAAAATATCGAAAACATTAAGACTGTAATATATTTTATAATCAATACCATTATTATCATGGATAATGATTTAAACTTTGTACTAGTAAAAAAAACCAATATTAAAACAGAATAACTCAGAACAAGTTACTATGGAATGTTCTAGCAATTAAAATATCATCAGATATAATAATATGCAAGATAAATACAATTCTCAAAAATAAATTTACTCTGCTTCGACATTAAATATTGGCATGTTTTCCAATAGAAAAACAAATTTAGGGAACCATCATATATAATAGGAAATAATAAGGAAATTGGCGATCCGTTCTGAACACTAAAGCCTTCAACAACTAAAAGGGATTTTTAAATAACATATTTCAAGAAAAATAAATTTAAGTTTTATTGTATATTTTTGGCATTTTTTATTAAATTATTTTGTTTTAATCCATTATCGGATTCTTTAGCCGACCAATCTGCAAATTGTTTTAGACCATTTTCAATATCCACTTGGGGGTGAAAATTAATCAGTCTTTTTGCCTTGATTATAGATGAAATGCTCGCTTGTATATCGCCTAGCCTGCTTTTTAAAAAAACATGGTTTATTTTTCCGTTACCTATCATATCAGCCAACATATGAATTAATTCTAAAACTGTGGTGCCACTACCAGTGCCTATATTAAAAACCTCTCCAGTTGCATTTTTTGACATCATTGAAAGCATATTCGCCTTTACAACATCATCCACATTAATAAAGTCCCTAATCTGCAATCCATCACCAAAAATTACAGGTTTAAGATTCTTTAATATTCTGTTGACAAAAATCGTTATCACACCACTATATGGATTGTTACCTTGCCTAGAGCCAAATACATTAAAATATCTCAATGCGACACACTCAAGTCCATAAGTTTTCCAATAAGAATGAAGATAATTTTCGACAGCAAGTTTAGATGAACCATATGGTGAGGTAGGTTTGCAAATCAAATCCTCATGCAATACATTTGCTTTAATATCACCATAAACTGCTGAGGATGATGCAAAAATTAACTTTTTTACTTTTGAATTGACACAGTAATCCAATACCTCCATTGAAGATGCAACATTTGACTTGAAAACGGATTTCGGATCTTCTACCGATTTAGTAACACTAGCAATTGCGGCTTCATGAAACACCACATCTATATCCTTTACATTTTTAAATATTTGGCGTATATCGGAAATATTGCCTAATGTTATATGCAATAGTTTATTATTTTTATTTTTTGATAAATTATTTAGATTTCCGCTACTTAAATCATCAAGGACATAGGTCTCTATACCCCTATTAATCAACTCATCAACTATATGGCTTCCAATAAATCCAGACCCCCCTGTAACTAATGCACGGTTAATTGATTTCATCCATACCACCACATTTTTCCATAGCATTCATCAAAGGTAAAATACACCCATGCAACATTATCAATGTACATCACTAATTCCATAAACAAATAGAATTGACAATAAACCAATAAGAAGAGTGAAACTGATGACTAATAGGGCTACATAGTAAAGTCGTGTATCTCTTAGTTTTTTGCCTGCTTTAAAGCAGATTCCAGCTATAAACATTACCATATAAAACAATCCACCAATTCCGGATATTGAAGCTCCTGCAGACATATTCTATTCACTAATGTCCTTTTTCATAGAGTGTCAACCGCTTTTTTAGAATAACCTCTGAAAAAAATGCCTCATATATAAAATAAATATTTACTATTTTAAGCAAAAGGAATGCTGGAACAGAAGTAATAACTTTTTTCAAAAGCTTTATCTTATATCCTATTATTAAGGATGGTACTAAAAAGAGAAGCATATCGATTGCAAATGTAAATGCCATTAGAGAATAATTTTGCAAAAATACAGATAGCAAAGGCAGAATAATCAGTAAAAACAGCGATCCAAATAATGCATCGATTGTTCCCACTGAAACTTGTTCTCTTAATCCAGGTATTTTCATTATGTTCTTTCCATGTAACAACACATTTTGGAACCAACCATGAGACCAGCGTTTAAGCTGCTTGGACATCATTTTAAAATTATCCGGCTCCAACGGAAAGCAAAAGGATTCAGGCAAACATTGTACAATTTTCCCATTCTCATATAATGTCCACGTTAAATCTATATCTTCCAGCATTGTTCTTGCACTCCATCCTCCAATTTTTTTTACATCCTCAGTTTTAAAAATGGAAAAGCATCCTGAAATGGTCAGTGGTCTCCCATACCATTGCTGAATTCTTTTTGAAAAGGAAAATACAAACATATATTCAAGGAATCTCCCCCGCTCCCAAACAGTCTCAATTTTTTGTGGAAGAACAAAATTGCAACACGCAGATGTGTCAGGATGCAATTCCATAAATACAAACATTTTTTCCAGGCTGTCTGCTGTAAGAATAGTATCAGCATCGATAGAAACAACATATTTACTTTTTATAAAAGGGAGAGCAAAAGATTGTGCGTTTGCTTTATTTCCGCTGTTTTCTGGAGTTCTTAATACAGTCGCCCCATATGATTTAGCAACATCCCCAGTTTTGTCGGATGAGAAATCATCTACTACCACAATAGTTTCAGGTAGACATGTTTGGTTCTTTAAACTTTCAAGTGTTTTACGAATGGTTGTTTCTTCGTTAAATGCAGGTATAACTACAGCAACAGGCAATGTTTCAGGTTTTTTTAACAAAGGATTAGATGAGGTTTGTTTTATATTATATTTTGACAGTTATTCTTTCTACCCATACAAAGATATCTCTATAAAAATATAAATGTATTTAGAATAAAATAGTGAAAATATCCATACCATTATAACAAATTCAATTGCAATAAGCTAAAAAGCGACAGTTAAAGGTTTGAGATAATCAT
The DNA here is from genome assembly GCA_016782315.1 of Nitrososphaeraceae archaeon. GTDB lineage: Archaea > Thermoproteota > Nitrososphaeria > Nitrososphaerales > Nitrososphaeraceae > Nitrosocosmicus. The sequence goes on from JADDOQ010000030.1 coordinate 16,226, forward strand.
ATAATTAGAGAAAAGATTATTTCAATAGCAATTTAGATATCTTAAATCAATAATCGTAAATATAATTTAATTGATTTATAAAAAGTTTAATATAAAAACGAAAATTTAGCATATGATTTTAATTCCGCAATTAGCAATTATTATTATTCTATTCAAAGACCTTTTTTACATATTGATTATTGAAATACAGAACAAAAATAAAATATTATTGGATACTTTTTTTTTAATTTTTATTTACCGTATGGAATTGGGTGTCTATTGACCTCCACCCAATAAACCTTTGAAAGGTTCTAGTATTTGGTCTAACGGCCCTGATGCTTGTCCGGTTTGGTTTTGTTGTTGTTGTTGTTGTTGTTGTTGTTGGCCTGCTGGTTGTCCGGTTTGGTTCTGTTGTTGGCCTTCTTGTTGTCCGCCTGCTGGTTGTCCGGTTTGGTTCTGTTGTTGGCCTTCTTGTTGTCCGCCTGCTGGTTGTTGTTGTTCAGTTTGGTTTTGTTGTGGTGCTGCTGATGGGTCTAATGCTGGTCCAATCTGACCTTGTGGAGCGTGATCTGCTTGTTGTTGATCTGTTTCTTGTGTCGCTGCTGTTGCATTGGGTTGGTCAGTATCTTGCTCCAATTCCAAACCCGTAGATAATGAAGTATTTGAGATAGCGCTGTTGTTAGCAAGCAAATCTTTATTTCCCTGTGTCAAATTCTGAAGTTCCTCAAAAGTTCCTGCGCCTGGTTGTTGTGCACTTTGCTCTTGTCCACCTTGTTGTTGTGCACCAGTATCACCATCAGGTGTATTTTGTGCAAAGACAGAGGGCAAAAAGATTGAAGTATAAAGCAAACCAGAAATTCCTACAATGGTAAATATCGCTACTATATATTTGGCAACGTTCATTTTAAATCTCATTATATTAAGTAGTATAATAAAGTTTTTAATTTTATTAGACAACATTGGATTTTGGCAAAACCATGTTAAAATTTCATCATAAAGTAGTAAAGTCGTTATAAATTTACTAATATACATAATAGGTTGAATGATTACTCTGTTGTAATTTCTAGCTGAACCTTTAACGAGTGATCAGTAATTTGTGTTTCACAATCCATTTCAAGCATATTCTTAAACAGTGATTTAAAATATCCAAGTAAAAATTTGGATCCTTTAAAACCCAACCTATGTCTAATTACAATTATTTTTTTGTTTGCCTCAGTTATTTCATCATAGGTTCCAATCTTTCCGTAAATACATAGTATTTTCTCAATGTATTCAATAACTGATTCAATTGAAACATGTTTTTTCCAAAACAAAATGGTATCGTTAGGTAATTCTGTACCCATTTCCAATCCCAAATCAAAAGCCTGATTTTCTTCAACACAATTTAAAACACTTGTGAATATTTCGCGATTTATCACAATCATGTCAAGTTTTGATTGAAATCTAGTAAACTCGGTATATTGTTTAAGAATGGAATTCATCATTGCATTGACAGATATCCCCATTCGATCTGCCTCATTATGTAAGATTTCAGAGAATGCTTTATCTATACGAAAGGATCTAACTGATGAAGACGATGGGGATGGCGTAGGCAATGATTATTCAATTATCAATTGTAATTATAGAATAAATTTGTAACTGTTTGTAACTATCAGTAGTTATATGTAACAGAAAACGCAAATAGTAAACATGGTGTTAAATATAATCTATCACTAATTTTGGTTATAATGAGACGCAGCCTACAAGAAGTAATAAGCCCCCAGAGAGATAACGAACATATTCATTCAGTCATTTATGATTATGAAAAAGGAGAAGAAATCTGCAGTCATTGTGGAATTGTTATAAAAGATAAATTAAATGATACAGAACTAGATAATGAATACCCAAAAAGTAAAAACGATGTCAACACAGTTCTGCCACATTCACTGTCACTTTATAATCAGGGCATATCTACAACTATTGCAAACTCTTATAAATCCAAGTCAAACGAATGGTCAACTAGTCAGCAAACTCGAAACAAGATTGAATTTTTAAACAAGATTGTTAGCTATTCTAACGAAAAAAGGAATTTAAAGATAGCATTAGACATGTTAAATCGGTTAAAGGACAAAATTAACCTTACTTCAGCTTGTATCGAAGAAGCTTTCTCTTATTATAGAAAGGCATTGGAGACAGGGTTAATTAAAGGCAGATCAATAAAGGAGATGATAATAGCTTGTGTTTATATTACATGTAAGAAAATCCATCTGCCCAGGACTTTGTCCGAAATTTCAAAAATAGTCAATGGAAACGAGGTTTTTGCTGCAAGATGTTATCGCATTCTTACTAGGGAATTTAAGATAGTGTATTCTCAAGTTGATCCTGTGCTTTATTTACACAAAATAGCCAAGGAATCCAACATTAGCGAAAAAACAACCCGAAAAGCTTTAGATATACTGATTTCAATAAGAAAAAATCAAGCATTTATTGGAAAAGATCCCTTGTCAATTGCAGCAGCGATACTATATTCATCCTGTAGGAAAAATAAGGAAAAAATATCCCAATCAAAAATAGCCAATTCTGCAAACATCAATATAATCACATTAAGGAAACGGTTATCGGAAATAAAGTCCATTTTTGGCGATATAGATTTGTTAATTAACAATTCCGAATCAACTAAAAATAAATTGGACCCAAAATCAATGCAAATCAAAGCACCTATAATGAACACTAGATAACGTAAATACATTACATGTGAAGGAAACGAGAGTTTATTACTCTTTCAAGTAAAATTACATTAAGAAAAGAATATGTTTTTTAAGAAACAACAACAATGTCATGCCACTTACAGTTTTGATACGCAAAAAAGCAAAAGGAAACTAAGCATCAAGGAGTTCTTTAATTAATCTGTTTAATAAAAGTAATTTTATTGGTTTGACAACCAAAGTGATTTTTTTGCCTTCGAATATCTTTTCACCGTTAATGATATTTTTAATAGAATCATAGGCAGTAATTA
>JADDOQ010000031.1:0-3442 GCA_016782315.1 Nitrososphaeraceae archaeon
ATAGACATTGGCAGTCAAAAACCAAAGGAGCTTAACGAGGAGATGATAAAAAACGCAGACAAAATCATCAATATGGGGTGTATGGATAAGAATTTCTGCCCTACTCTATTTGTTCCCAAAGTCCTGGATTGGGGAATAGAGGACCCAAAAGGAAAACCAATAGAAAAGGTAAGGGAGATAAGAGAAGAGATTGAGAGGAAAATAAAGGAAATGGTTGAAGAGATTGGTAAAGAAAACACGAATAACTAAATGAGACTCACCTCTTCTGCCATCAGATACGAATATTTAAAACAAAAAGAGCGAAGGCATGACTAAAAAAGCAGGTCCGGTTACGGCAATAGGAAATAGATTATCCGCCAATCAAAAGAAGTTTCTAGCAGAGGTTATTGGAACATTTATCGTAGTGGTGTTGGCCACAGGTTCTGTGGTTATAGACGCCAAACTAAATGGGGCGCTGGGCATACCTTTTGTTGCATTTGCTCCATCTGTAGGTGTTGCAATTGGTGTCTACCTGTTTGGCAAAGTTTCGATGGCGCACTTTAACCCGGCAGTAACACGGGGCTTTCTGGTTACAAAACACATCACAAAAAGACTTGCCGTTCTTTACGTAACAGCCGAGATAATTGGCGCCTTGCTTGGGAGCATTTTTGTAAAGTATATGATAGGAAGTGAGGCTTTTCTGGGAGCCAATTCCCCAAACTATGCTTACCCTCTGCCTTTGATATTTGGTGTGGAAATATTGGCTTCTGCTCTGCTTATGGCAGTGATCTTGGTTGTGGTCCATACCAAAGGCTTGAGAGGTTTTGGTGCAATCGCTATTGGCGGGATTGTTGGCTTGGGCATTTTCTTTTTGTCATTCATATCCGGGGCATCAATGAACCCCGCGCGTTCATTAGCGCCTGCCATAGTGTCCGGGGTGTTAGCGAACCTGTGGCTCTATTTTACAGCAACATTTATTGGCACATCTATGGTTGCGGCATCATATAGAAAAAAATTCCATTAGCGAATTGTTTGTTTTTGTTACCATTGCGTTGTTAACCAAAATTAACGCATTTTGCGTTGATCCAGGTTCGCTGGATAAAATAGGTCGCTCAAACCGACAATACGCTTTACCGGCAGGGGGTTTCCCATCAATTAACTTTAATTATCCTTTGCATATTCACTAAATAACAATTTGGAAGTAAAGCAGAATAACGCCAAAACACTATTTTTAATTTATGTAAAATAAAGAAAAATACACCCGGTACTCTAGACTCCGGAAATGATCATTTAGCATAAGATAACAGTCGATTATGAAATTATAGCACAGAATTAAATAATCAGTGCAGAATAGAAACAAAATAAATATTTTCCTTTACTGGATGTATGGATGTAACGGAGGCAAATTGATGTATTCCTATACGTAGGTTAAACTATCCACTCATGTGATTAACGGGACTGATGGGCTTGGTGATGATTAAATTCCTTGTGGTAGAGGGTTTCAATTGATTTTGTAACGTTAAAAGTGTTTATTTATCTATTTCCAAAAAATAACGTAATCGCAATACAACTACAATATAATTTGAAGAAATTCTTAAGCATGCTCATTCCTCTACCCCAATAAATTATTAGCAGGTATACATGTGAGATTTCGTTTCATTTGTGAACATTCTGTAAGTGATGGGGCCATTTACATTTTTCATAAGTAAACAATATCAAATTATTACAATAGCCCGCATTATCCAAATCCATACCAATTGATGAATCGTTGATAAGTAGTTATAATTTAAAATAACTCCATAATTAAAATTATCAATATTTTCTTATTTATACTAATATCGAGGAATTAATAATTTCAAAATGACAAGATATGTATCAAGAAGTCTTTTATTATTTTTACAGGCTTTTAAAAATCAAATACAAATCTTGATTATATACTTAAATGGTAATACATATAAAATAAAACAATAATATCACAATTTTATTTCTTATGTTTGTAAAACGATGGAGTAACAAGATGAAAAGGAACCATCTCACCATACAGACGAATTCATTGGTGGTTATTATGAAGGATTTGTTGCATGTTCCACAAATAGCGACCGATAATGAAGATGATGGGTATTTTAAAATAGGCATAATGGATGGACAAAACCATCCATTCGATCAAAGAAACCTATGACGAGTGTGGAGATGACTATTATGAAGGATTCATCAAAGGCTGCATGTCAGTAACGGTAATACGAGGGAGGTTTGTGAAAGCGCGACAGATGCTTAAGAACCTTACTTTTAGAATGCATTTTAGTAGAGATTAGCCTGCATATTTCATATTATGTTTGACATGGCTCTTTCTTGAATTTTGCATGAATGACGATTTCATTTTCTTTATTCTGTCCTTCTACTTTTGTGGTCGTTTGTTTAAGATAATGTTATATTATCACTTATTGTCAGTAATTCTATTGCTTTTAAATCTCCCCTTTACTGTTTTTGGTATATACACATTCTACTTTTTTTAAATTATTACATAGGGAAATTTATTAATTTTTCAATCGGTCCATCAAACATGATTAAAGTAATAGAATCTCATTTGATATACGCAAGCGATTATTTTGAGTTATATGAAGATTTAATAAAAGCAGAAGACACAATAATCGGAGAAAATTTAGAAGGCAATAAAGATAAAATAAAGACATACCAACGCATCAACATACCGAATGAAAATGTTGTAATAGTCCCAATTTTTTCAGATGGCTCTTTGTTAATGATAGAAATTTACCGTTATCAGTTAGATAAAGCGCTTTTAGAATTACCTAGTGGAACAATAGAGAAAAAAGAAGAGCCATTGGACACAGCCAGAAAAGAGCTATTGGAGGAAACAGGATATCAAGCTAAAACATTAGAGTATAGTGGATGGTTTTATACATGGCCCTCAAAAATGAATCAAAAGGTGCATGATTTTGTAGCAAAAGAATTACAAAAAGTTTCGGGACAAAATTTAGAAGAAGGTGAAGAAATCAAGGTCAAAATAATAACAAAAGATGAATTAACATCCAAGTTAAAAAGCAATGAGATAAAAACTTCAATTACTATATCAGCTTTGTTACGAGGATATTTTCTTTAATCAACACATATTAGCCTTATAATATGTATATGAAAATCGCAAATAATTCAAAGTTTAGCATTAGTATCTGCAACATGGAACTAAAAACACATAAAAATTCAATGGACCGAGTGGGATATGTGGCAAAATGACATGGACTATTATAACATATTGGTCAGGATTCAGGTTCAGTGGCAAGTCTCTTTGAGTGTCAAGAGGTTTGCGAAGCAAATTTGATACAATTATAATTATACCAGAGGTATTCATGCAGTGCTATATTTTGTGAATCATTTCACTAAATGCCATGAATATTTTGCTGCTCTTATGTGCCATTCCCGCATTTACTCGTAATTCTAGGTTTATAGT
>JADDOQ010000031.1:3598-19350 GCA_016782315.1 Nitrososphaeraceae archaeon
TATAGATGGCAACTGAATTCTCTAGGAATGATAGTTTTCCAGTAGCAACATCATCAAAATTGCCCGCCTCTACTTTCGTAAGTGTTATCTGGACCATAGTTATCTATTGCTTGGAAATTATAACTTGCCGCATCGATATCATTATCTGTCGTTAGATTTCTGAAACCTTGGAGATAGACTGTGTTATTATTTCTGAGGGTCTCAGTGGTGTTCCACACCTGACTGACGCTCAAGTTTCCATGGATTATTGCTTAGTTTGTATGGTTCAGGTAAAGCTTTTGTTGCGATTCCGATTGCGGCGGCTCAGCATCATGCTGATAAATCTGAACATAAAAGGGATTATCTAATCAACAGTTGCGGCCAGACCTCCTATTGCCTCAGTATTATTGATAGCATATGCATTCGGGATAAAAAACACTGTAGCACCAAAATACAATATAACAGAACCAAACACCACATCTTTATCAAATTTTTTTAATGTGATGAGCTAGTTAAAATAGTTAAAAAATATTAATTCTTAATTGTCAAAGTAAATTTGACTAAATAGATTCATGTCTGCTTGAACCATAGAGTTGAGTTGGTCAACCAACAATTCAAAAATTAATCAGATACCGAAATCTCATTTGTAGAAATACATGTATTGTTGATACCAATACTTAGTATCAAACGTTGTAGTGCCGGTGGTATTTGATTTCATTAGGTATCCATTGAGGCGGCATTAGTTAAGAAATGTTTATGTTCACTTATACTAGGCAAGATTACCCATATCCAAGAGTAAAGAATGGAGGCCAAATCGTATAATTGCAGATTCAAATAAAAATTAAAAGTTAACCACAGCCACTAGGCATTCTATGTTCTTTGTGTTCTAGTTTGATGTGTTCTTCTTCATCATCTGCATTGTCAAAAGTGATTCCGCACTGTTGGCATGTGAACCCTTTTTTCGAATTTTTAAATTCTAATTCCGAGGACGTAACTTATAATATAGTATTTGGCAGATATAAGGATCAAGGTAACAGCATAGCCCAGATTAGCTCTAATCACAGATAGCGGAATTTTAAGCCTTTTTGTAAAAACAATTGAATCAATTTTGTAAAATACAGGGTATATGCCATTGTTAAAATAGATTGAATTTTTTAATGTCAATTGAACTGAATGTAATATCGATAATAATTAATTATCCTTTAATATAGCTAGACTTGTAAAAAATGAGCCTGGCAAAAACAGACTACGATATCATTGTAGCAGGTGGCGGACTGGCAGGCATGATTGTAGCTTCATCTGCAGCACATTACTCTAACCAGAGGTTAAGGATACTTGTAGTTGACAAGAATCCAAGGGAAATCCAGGGCAGAAAAACAATATCAGGTTGGATATGTGGAGACGCAGTTGGGAAAAACACTGTGGATTACATGAAAGACAGGATAAAAATCTCATGGGGCTCACCAGAAATTGAACACCCCGTCAAAGGGGTTGTGGCCTTTTCCCCTGATCACCAAACCAAAGTTTCATTTGATGGCGAGGGATACATCTTAAATAGAAAGCTCCTGCCCCAAAAGCAGTTTAGGGAGGCGACCAATTTAGGGGTGGAGGTTACGAACAACACCATAATAAGAAAGTCACTCACGGATAACAACTATGTAATAGGCATCGAGGGCGAAAACACAGAAACAAAGGAGATTTTCAGAAAAACCGCAAAAGTAGTGGTTGACTGTACAGGTGTAACATCGGTTCTAAGGACAAACCTCCCAATAAAATCATTCATTCAGAGGCGAATAGATAGGAACGACCTTGAGGCAACTGGGAGATACATCTATGACTTTGACTCAGAGGATGGGCAAGAGGACAAAACCTTTTTCGATCCAGACTATTGCATAATACATCTGGACCAAAAACTTTCACCCGGTGGATATGGGTGGGTTTTTCCCAAAGGTAAAAGCAAGGTAAACATAGGACTGGGTGTTCAGCAAAAGCTTTTTGACAAAGCAAACAAGGAACTAGGAAGCAAAAGGGACCTTAAGAAACTAATTGATGATTACGTGAATATTAACCCAGCAATTAAAAACCCAAAGCTATCAGACGAAGAGGAGGACACAGGTAATGAGTGGGGCACATGGCAGGTTTCAGTCAGAAGGCAAAACGATTGCCTGGTAGCAAACGGATATGTAATGGTTGGTGATTCGGCCTGGATGCCAAAACCTCTGGATGCAGGGGGTATAGGGCCCGCCATAATTGCGGCAACCATAGCAGGAAAAGACATAGTAGAAGCAATAGAAGAGAATGACGTATCTGAAAAAGGCTTATGGAGATACAACAAGAACTTCATTAATGAGTACGGATACAAGACGCCGGGTTTGGAGGTGTTCAGAAGAATGCTGCAGCAACTAACAAACGAGCAGATCAATTACGGGATGAAACACTTTTTGTCCAAAATGGATATTGAAAAAATAACCAATGGCGAACACCCGGTATTTGGCACCTTAGACAAAATTGGCATGCTGATAAGGGGGACACTCAATAAAAAACTAGCAGAGGACTTGAAATACACATCAAGCGTGAATGAAAAGTTGGTAAACCACTATAGAAACTACCCCGAAACTCCGGAAGGGTTTGTTAACTGGTCCAACACATTAAATAAATACCTCACAGAGGCATTTACCAGGTTTCTGTAGTTTTATTTTATTTTTAGAATTTTTGTTTTTTTTTTTGGCAGAATCTACAACAATAAAATCTTTGACAAACCCCACTATTGTTGTTTCCGTTCCGAGATGCTTTTGAATTCATTTAAGAACATTGTCCTTTGGTATTCCTCAGTCATTGTGATTCTGACATCCTCCATCATTCTTTTGGAAACATCCAATTTTTTTCTGATCCCGGGTATAAGGTTATCATAGAAGGAAAAAGGATAAACCAAGTTGTATATGGACTGCATGATCTCAAATAGAGACAGTGAATAGCCATGGTTGTTTTTCCTGAGGTTGTCATAGATCATCCTTTTTATTTCGCCGGTACAGTCCAATAGCCCAGTAACATACGCATTTAGGGAAACATTCAGTTTATCATGGCCACTTAAAAATGATTTTCTTTCAACGATCTCTTTTAGGACGTATGCTTCAACATATTCCTGCTCTGCAGGCCACAAATATCGATCCAAATCGCAAATAACATAGTCTTTAAGTTTCTTGATTGAGGAAGACGCGCTATTTAGCATTGTTTCAGATTCTTTGACTTTATCGCCATGCAAAAGGATTATTGCTTTACTGCACAATGAAATGACTTCCCTGGTCTCCTTTATCAAAGACTCCCTTCTTTGTTCTAATTCTTTCATCTGGCTTGAGAGACTGTTTAAAGAATTTTGCACATTTTCAAAACTCACACTGTAATCCATTTACAAATTAATTTGATGTCGGTATGGATATAAATAGTAAAAAGGATAATAGCAGCAAAGAACCGATCTCAACAAAGAAAGTCTAAAAAAAAATTTATTACATGACAAAATAACAAAGATGTTTCGATTGACCAATATTCGCAGAAGCAGGGGATATAATTTTGAGCACAATCTAGTCAAAAGGCTGAATATGGGCGAGTGGAGGGCAAGAAGGTTGGGAGGCTCAAGTACCGGACTTCCCGATATTGTAGCAGTCAACAACAAGGAATCCACATTGCTGTCAATAGAGGCCAAATCCGGAACAAGCAGCAGCATATATGTACCAAACGATCAGATTGACAGGTGTTTTTTAATAACGGAAATGTTTGGTGTGTACAGTAATCGCCACATCATACTTGCGTTCAAGTTTATGAGAAAGAAAAGACTGATGATTGGGGGTGAGATAAAGTACCAATCAAGAAAAATAAGGGAATACTACAAAATAATCAAATTTAAAGGAAAACCAAAAAACTTTCCCATCATCAAATGCAATTACAATGGAGACACTTATGCGATATACAAAACAAAAATCAAAAAGGTAAAGTTAAAGGACTTTAAGTTGCCTTTTGATTCCTAAACAATTTTTGGCAACAGCAAATTTAAAACAGAAATTCGCAAATTTAACGATAATGACAAAAAACATCTTGTGGCGAGAGGGATGGATAAAACCCCTTCTCACAGAGTCCCTACCGTCAGAAAAATGCGGCATTTGCAACAAAGAATTTGACGAACTAGATTTTGTAACCTCATGTGAGTTTTGCGAAATAAGCATTATTCACGACATATGTGCCAATAACCACATAGCTACATCACACACCAAAGAACTTGGGGAAAAAATAAACAAACACAAAGAAAAGCAGCTACATTCGTTTCAGTAAGCAACAATTGCTATATTTATAATGTTTGATTGATTAAGTTAAAAAAAGGACATCTCATATGCATAGAAATAATTATGAAGTAGAGAAAGGGTTTGAACCGATAACATCTCAACAAATGTACAAGATTGAAGATAATGGCGAAAAAGTATTTGGAATGAAGAAATTATTGATGATGGAAAACGCAGGTTCCAGGATTGCAGATTTCCTGATAGACTCCTTTAAGGACGATCTGGGAAAGAAGAGAATCATCTCTATTTGCGGCTTGGGAAACAATGGCGGTGACGCAATAGTGGCCACCCGCCACCTTTCCGCGTTTTTATCCTCAAAGTTTTCTGCAGAAAGAAATGGTTTGGTTTTAGTTCTGGTTGGCAAACCAGGCCAAATAAAAACTGAAGAATCCAGGGCTAACTGGAAGACGGTTGAAAAGATAAACTCGATAAAGAAAATATGCTTCGATGCACAAAATATAAACGATATTCTAACAGAGATAGGGAATTCGGACATAATAATAGACGGATTGTTTGGAACAGGAATCAATGGCGCAATAAAAGAACCCTTTTCAAAAATAATAGACACAATAAACCAACAAAAATCAAAATCGTTTATCTTTTCTGTAGACATTCCCTCTGGCTTAAATCCAGACACCGGCAAAATTTACGACAAATCCGTAATAGCCGACTCAACCATAACATTTCACAGGGTAAAGAAAGGCCTTTTAGAAAACATTGGATATAGCGGAGAAATACACCCAGTTAAAATAGGAATCCCAATTGAGGCAGAAATTGAGGTGCTGTAAAAATGGTAAAAATAGAGCAATTTTTAGTGGGTAAAATGGATAATTTTACGTATGCAATTATTGATGAGAAAAACAGAAAATCAATCATAGTTGATCCGTCATGGGACCTGGAAATCATTATTGATTTCCTGGAAAAAAACGGGATAGAAAACACATTCATCATAAACACACATTCCCATTTTGACCACGTAGTGGGTAACGATCAAGTGGTCAAGAGGACAGGTGCTAAAATAATTCAACACAAAAGTTCCCCCCTAAAGAAAGATATCGGAGTAAGTGATGGGGAATCCATAAAATTTGGTGAATCAGAAATCAAAATAATACACACACCGGGTCATTCGGGAGACAGCATCTGCTTAATCATTGACGATAAAATATTGTTGACAGGAGACACATTGTTTGTGGGGAGTTGTGGGCGGCTGGACCTTCAGGGCAGTGATCCCAATAAGATGTACAATAGCGTATACAACAAACTAATCAGCCTTGATGGAAACTTAATTGTTTATCCGGGGCATCACTATGGAAGCACCAAAACATCCACATTAGGCAAGGAGAAAAGCACAAATTTTGTATTCAAGTTTCATAGTCGCCAGGAGTTTCTAAATTTTATGGACAGGTAATTGAAAACAAAAGACGGTGCATGAAATAGAGATGGAGTGCAAATTATGCGGTATGACATGCACGCTATTTTTTTTGGCCAAAAGGTAGGTTTTGCCATTTTATCTATAATCTACACACATAAAAAAGCACAGGAGACATTCATTCAATCAATCAAAAGAAACAACACATTGAAAGAATTCTATTGCAATAAATCGGATGGTCACCTAAAAACACACAACTTTTGAATTTTGAAAACGGCAGATTTAGCCATTGTTTAGATGGCATTCATATAGCCTAGAGCTAACTGTTTTGTTATTGTGTGTTTTTACGATATTGGTTTTTCAATCGTGGCGGAATAATTCTTTTCCAGCTCATGCAAAAATATTTTTTGGGTTATGGACTGTTCTTTTAAGTATGCAGCTATTGTCGCTCCGCCGGCACCTGCACCCTCCTTTACAAATCCCTCCGAGTATGACCTCAATCCCGCCTTTGTGGAACTGTCCAATCCCAAATCCGAATAAAGAATCGGAACGTCATCCGCAATCTGGTTTAACAGCCCATCCAGGCTTGACTCCGCATCGTTTACTACATATGATGTGGTTCCTATGCACAGGTTATTGTTGAATCTGATGTTTAATGATTTTAATAGCGCGACAATGCAGCACATTTGGGTTCCTCCAGCTAGAATCACCTTTTTGTTGCTAGACAGAATCTCCTGCACCATACCCAGAACGGTTGGCATCATCGGGTCGCCTAGGTGGGAGATGGCATTGAAGGGATCGTACTGATGATCGCCAAATTTAATGCCGGACTTTAGCATGGACTTTTCCACTATTTTGTTTTTTAGTTGATGCGGATTGTGTGGCATACTGCTGCTGACCTTGTTGTAGGCGTCGTAACCTAGCAGCAATAAAACCCCCAATGCGGTTGTGGTTCCCCCTGGAATGCTTTCGCCAATAATCAAAAGATCATTGTTTTTAGATACCTGTTTGCCTATTAGTCTACCCATCTCATAATTTTCCATCACGTCTTTTAACTCTAAAGCTTTTTCTACAGCAATATTCCGGCCAAACGTGGAATTTATGTCTATATGCGGAAGAATAGGTTTTACCGCCAAACCAGAATCTATTATGGTGATTGGGATATTTGCCAGCTCCAACGCTGTCTTTGTTATTATTGCAGGTGTCGGTTTGCCATCCGGTGTAGCTGGAATGGAATCTATGCACCTACATCTTCCATAATGTATGTATTCCGCGTCGGCAGCTGGCGTGAACTTTATTAATTCAGTATTTGCTCCAGCAATAGTCAATCCGGGTATTGTGGCGGTTTCGGTATAGGATATTGCAAACAAAAAAGAGGAACTATTGGATTTAAAATTACTAAGGCTAAAACTTCCAGATTTAGCATCGATGTTTTTGATATTGGCGTATTTCAATTTATTGTGGTATATCCTATTGATTGAAAAACTTTGCTTGCGATGATAATTGCCAAGCCTTGCTTTTTTTGAGAGCACAATAAATGGCAGCAGACATATATATCACATAACAAAGACACCCGCAAATATGAAAAAAGTTTCAGACATGCATCTTTTGCAATCTTTTGTTTTCGTTTTCTATTCCCATTAACAAATTGACCTTATCTTCCCATGCAGACGAAAATATGGCCCACATAAAACTCCCCGTATCTTTTTAAATGTCGCTAAACCCTGTACAAAACGGTTTTGCAGATCCACATCCCAACACGCAAACTCAATACTTTAATTTAAATACAAGATTTTCAGAACTGAGAAAATATGGTTAAAACAGAAAAAGTAAGAGGAAGTATGCTAGTATCTATAGCAGTCATAGGCTTTTTAGTTTATTCATACGTTCTTTTTGCTACAGACCTTGGGGTGATATTGATGAAAATAACTGCAATATCAATAGTTGGAATCATATTTTTTATAATAGGTTGGATAGGCTTTACTCTAACCACCGATGAAAACTCAACCAATGACTCAAACTAGCTGTTTTTTATGTAAATATCAGTAACGGTCTGGTAAACTCTTGGGCCTACGGCCCTAACAATTTGAGTATGTTTTATCTGATAATCGTAATTTGAGAATAGGGAATGGACATGGTTTTCAGAATCAATCACGGCCTTTGACTTTGTGTCGCTTTTTATATGCGAAAAGAAATGCAGGTACCCGCCAGATGGCTTTACGCAATTTACGGATATGCCTATAAATTCAAAAGCCTTTTCAGGCAAAGGCATAAGGATTCGATCTGCTTTATTTTCAAACAGCCCAGAAGTCAATATGTCCCGAGCATTGCCATGTAGAGAAACTATTCGATCTTGAAGTTTGTTTAGTTTTGAGTTTATTTTACTCAACACATATGCATCCAGATTTGAATCAATGTTATATACCAATGCAGGTGTTTTTTTGGCAATAATAATCGAGAATGTCCCTATTCCCCCAAACATGTTGATAACCGTCTCGTTTTCAGATACCAGATTTGATATTCTCAGCCTTTCTGTCGACAGGCGCGGGGAAAAATAGGAAGTGGCCACATTTACAAAAAATTGGCAACCATATTCTTTATATATAGTAACGTATTTGTCCTCCCCCGCAATTAACTCTAAACCCCTAAGCCTATATTCACCATCTACAGCAGTTTTCTGCAAGAATACGGTCTTTAAGTTTGAAACATTAGATAAAAGGGTATCACCAATAAGTTTTTTTTTCATCAAAAGGGAATCTGGAATCTTAATTACGGCAATGTCCCCAATTATGTCAAAGGAGGAAAAGACATCAGAAAGCTCGGTTTCTAATAGGACATCCCCAAGTAACCTCTTTAGTAATTTTGTCATAAATAACTAATAAAAAATGTTTATTTTTTTATGTAATAATAATTTCCCTCTTTCTTCTGTAGCCTATCCAGGCGGCTTTCTTCTTTGTTAACTCTTGGGCGGCCAGTGGTTTCATCCCTTCTGAACGAAATGTTCAGTGATTTTAAAAACTCATTCATTCCAATCTCTTTGGTCATGGGTGAATATCCAGTTCCCTCGACTCCAGGTATGCCATCAAAAATTATCAATGAATCAGACACTAAATCGACTAGTTGGATGTCATGATCAATGATGAGTGCGGATTTGCCTTTGGATTTTATGAATCTCTGTACAAACTTCGCCAAAGAAATCCTATCTTCAATGTCCAAGAATGCGGACGGTTCATCAAGTGCATAAATATCTGCATCCCGCACCAAAGACAAGGAAACAGCAACTTTTTGTAGTTCACCTCCACTGAGGCCTTTAACCGATTTGTCGTAAAGCTTTTTCAGGCCCAACGGAATCAGAATCTGCTCCTCCAATAAAGAACCTTCGAACTGGCCATTATTAGCAGAGTAAATTAATGAGCGAACATCTCCATCTATATCCTGATTTAGGTATTGCGGTTTGTAGGAAATCCGTACCTCTGAATCCAATTGACCCTCATCAATCCGCTCCAATCCAGACAGCATTTTCATAAAGGTTGTTTTTCCCAAGGCGTTAGCTCCAACTATACCTACAACCTCACCCTGATGAATTTTACCGCCATTAACTTTGAGGTTAAACGTCCCTAAAGTTTTTTTGATGGAGGAATAGTTTACAATAGATGTGCTAGATATCATATTTTCATTGGCACTGGATATATCAAATTTATAGGCTTTGTCCCTGAATCGTACGTTTTCTGTTGGGATAAAGCCTTCCAAAAAGTTATTGATGCCTATTTTTGTACTTTGTAAAGAGGACACTATACCATAAGACCCGGGTTCCCCATAAATAATAAAGATGTTATCCGACAGATAGTCCAATAATGACATGTCATGTTCAACAATCATAACACTCTTGCCGTCTTTGGCCAAACCGTTGATTACCTTGCTCACGGCAAGTCTTTGATAAATATCATTGTAAGAGGAAGGTTCGTCAAAGAAATAATAATCGGCATCCTTTGATGCAGCTACTGCAACTGCAACTCTTTGAAGTTCACCGCCACTTAATGTGGAAATGTCTTTAGTTAGGGAGTTTTTTAACCCTAGTTGGTCGACCAACAAATCTCGGGTTTTTCGTTCATCATATTTCTTTAACAATTCCGCAACGGTCCCCTTAAAAATTTTAGGGATAAGGTACACCAGTTGTGGCTTTATTGATGTTCTCAGAGATTTTGTTGAAATCTTTTCAAAATGTTTTTTGAGTTCGATATTTGAGAGTTTATCAAATACATCCTCCCACTCCAAGTTTTTATCAAAGCTTCCAAAGTTAGGTTTTACATTGCCGGAAAGTAAATTAATAATCGTAGACTTGCCCATACCATTTCTGCCTACCAAGCCAGTAACAGAACCTTCTTTCGGAATAGGCAATTTGTAAAGTCTAAAACTGTTTACACCATATTGATGAACCTTATCGAAACCAATCTCACGGGCAAGGTTGACTATAACAATAGCATCAAATGGGCATTTTTTTACACAAATTGTGCACCCGGTGCACAAATCTTCAGAGATAACAGCCTTACCATCATTTGGCCTTTGGATAATACACTCACCGCCAGTTTTATTCACAGGGCAATAAATAATGCACTCCTGACCACATTTTCTTGGTTGACACAACTCTTGGTCCAGAACAGCTATTCTATGAGTAAAATTTCCATGTTTATCCAATTTAACACATAATAATCACCATGATACTATTTAAATCCTAAATAGGACCATTCCACAGATATGGTTCAAAAGGCACAATAAGAATTATATATGGCCCAATTGTTATAATAAGTAGCCGGCCATAGCGTGAGGGTCCGACCCGGACCCATTCCGAACCCGGAAGTCAAACCTCATGTCGCTGCTGAATACTGACGTGCGTGAGCCGTTGGGAAGCGGCAGTGCTGGCGCCTTATCTTTAATTTTATTGTCACCCTAACAAAATCAATGTTTTACTTATTTTACAATTCATCACGGTTTTTTCTTGCATTGTAAATGCTATTTGTCACATATCGACAAAAATAATTAATAAAATTGACAAAAAATATACAAATAAAATGTATGTCAGCAGACCCGTATAGAAATTGACACTTAACACTTAACAATGCTTACAAAAGGTTTTGCTCCAACATTTTGACGGTTGTTCGTATACCAAATCCAGTAGCGCCTTTTGGATTATAACTTTTTTCAATAGTACCGTCCTGAGTCCATGCAGTACCAGCAATATCAATATGTGCCCAAGGCAATTCATTAACAAAATGGGATAAGAATGCAGCGGCGGTTATTGCGCCGCCCGTTCTTCCACCTATATTTTTAATGTTCGCAACATTACTTTTTATAAGCTCTAAATACTCATCAAATAGTGGCAACTGCCAAATTTTTTCACCAGACGCCATCGAACTGCGAACTATTTTTTGGATAAGGTCGTCATTGTTTCCGACTATTCCTGCAACATTTGACCCTAGGGCAATTATGCACGCCCCAGTCAGGGTTGCAAAATCAATTATGCATTTAGGAGAGTAATGCTCTACACCATAAGACAGGGCATCGTCTAAAATCAACCGGCCTTCTGCATCAGTATTTAAAACCTCAACAGTTTTGCCATTGTACATCTTTAGGATATCACCGGGCCGATATGACGAACTGGATGGCATGTTCTCAACCGATGGAACAATGCCTACAACGTTGATGGGGAGTTGAAGCATACTCAATGCCTTGATTATTCCAAGGACAGTGCATCCACCACTTTTATCAAATTTCATTTCATCCATTTTATCACTGGGTTTGATAGAAATTCCGCCTGTATCAAAGGTAACAGCTTTGCCAACCAAAAGAACAGGTTTTTCACCAGAAATGCCTTGATTGTATTCCAATATAATCAACTTTGGTGGGTTCTCACTGCCTTTGCCCACGGAGACTATGCCATTCAGGCCCAAATTCTCCATTTGGTATTTATCTAAAACTTTGACTTTTACTTTGTTCGTCTCCTCCAAGGAAATTGCAGAGGTCGCCAGTTGAGCGGGATTAAGATGATTGGGAGGTGAATTGGCCAGGTCTCGCGCATAGAAAACAGATTGGGCAATTATTAAGGTTTTTTTAACGATCTCTTCAAGTTCGGTATGGAGATCTTCCGATATGATAGATATGTTGCACAAATCATAAAAATTTGACTTGTCTTCACTAATGTCCTTGTATTTGTTAAACTCATAAAGAGAAAGGGACAGACCCTCAACAATAGATTGCACATTGTCAACAGTGTTTTTATAAAAATTTGAGATAATGATGTTATGAGCAAATAATTCTTTTGCCTTTAGTGATATGATTCCGCCTATCTGACGAATTCTGTTGGAATCTAACTCATCTTGTTTTCCCAATCCAACCAATAAAATTCTTAGGTATTCGTCTCTTTCACCTTTAACCAGAAACAAAAGGTTTTTTCCAAATTTTTTTGCGTTTTTGTTTGCATTGGTTATGAGACTGATGGTTTTTTCATTTAAACCAATGGAGTTAATTTTTTCCAAGTAATTCGGGTAATCAACATCCTCATGCAAACCGACAACAAATAAGCCGTCGGTCAGATTAACATCATCATAACTTTTAATCGAAATCTCCACCATAACAAATGTTTCAATGCCCATTTTATAATTACTTATCTAATTTTTTTTGGGTATGGAAAACAACACATAAAAAGTGTGGTTTTCGATACTAATTCCGCTATCCAGGTAAGTTTATTATTGCTTCCATTTTATCGAACACCCTATTGATGGGTCAAAATCCTTTTCAATTGCAAGTCCACTCAACAGTCTATTTATGTTCTCCTCCATAGTATTTTTTGAGGGGGTCATACTGGGCTCCAAGGCATCGTTGATTTTGCCATGGAAAACCAGTTTCCTATCCTCATCAAATAAAAATGGATCTGGAGTGCAAACCGCACCATATTCTTTTGCCACTCTCTGAGTGTCATCTATCAGATATGGGAAATTAAGCGAGTACTCTTTTGAGAATTCTATCATGTTGTCCAGCCCTTCATCCTCATAGTCAGGATCGTTACTGTTAATTCCTATAATTTGCAAATCCGCATTGTCAAATTTAGTTTGAAGATCAACAACATCGCCTATCCTTGCTTTAACATACGGGCAATGATTACAGATAAAAACTACAAGAATTGACTTGGAATTAAAGTCTTTCAGCGAATATGTTTTATTATCTACCCCCTTTAGCGAAAAATCCGGGGCTACTGAACCAGAAGTCAATTTTTGAGAGGAAAGTGTTTTGGCCAATGCAATAACATACGGTTAAAATAAGATAAATGTTTTCCACACAATAAAAACGGTCACAACATCATGTGGAACTCTCATTCTAGTAACCCACCAAAGATCGGCCTATTCCCTTAAATAACGCAGCATCAAATGAACTTTGGTTTAACAAACCCCTGCCATCATAGATTGGGGTTTTGCCTGTTTTTTCTTTGGATAAATCAGAATACTCCCTGTGGTCTGTGGCCAAAATTATTAGATCCCTGTTTTTAATCGAAAATTCAAGGTCATTTGTTATTTTTATTGTTTTGTTTTTGGCAACCAATGACTCATCGTTGGACATAGGATCGTGAATGATTATATTTGTGATTTTTAATTGTAGTAACTTTTTCACCAAGTTGTAGGTGGGTGAAAGCCGCGTATCTGAAACACCCCCTCTAAAAGATAGCCCCAATATAGTTACCCTTGCTTTTTTTACATCCTTTTTGGAGATCATTTTTAATGCTTTGGATAAAGCATAATTGGGCATATTGTCATTGATTGCCCGGCTTGTTTTTGTTATCTTGCAGTCAACCTTGTTTTTGGTTGCAACATCCAAGATAAATTGAGGGTAAACGGGAATACAGGCACCCCCAACCCCGATTCCAGGATTATGGATATGGCAAAACGGTTGGGAGTTGGCCGCGTTTTTTGTTTCCCAAAAATCGATCCCCAATTTTTCACACAATATGGACAATTCATTAGCAAGGGCAATGTTGACATCTCTATAGACACCCTCAAACAGTTTTTCTGCCTCTGCGGCCTTTATGCTGGAAATTCCAATAACCCCCTTTTTGAATATTAGAGAGAATATGCTTTCGGCCAATTCCAAACTGTGTTTTTCTAACCCAGCGACAATTCCTGGATGGCCTTCCTCTATGTCATAAATTGCCCGGCCTTCATAGATTCTTTCCGGATTGTAAACAACAGAGAAATCCTTGCCGGCTTTTAGTTTGCTTGTTTTTTCCAATATTGGAATCAAAAACTTTTCTGTTGTTAAGGGAGGGACCGTTGGATGGAGTGAAACAATATCATGGGGTTTTAAGCCCCTGCTTATGGATAATGCAACTTCTTTGACTGCGCCAAGGTCTGCAGCCTTATTTTTTATTAAAACGGGTACGCATATCATTTTTAGTTTAGAATCAACAGAGGCCTTGATTGGATCGTCATAAACTAAAAATTTTCCATTTTTTATGCCTTCGCTAAAGGCTTCGTTTACACCTGGTTCCGGTATATGTGTAAGCCCTTTTTTTGCGTTTTCCATCACCTTTTGGGATTTATCAATACCAATAACAGTCACACCTGATCTAAGCCACGATGATGCAATTGGTGCACCAACATGTCCCAACCCATAAACAGCAACAAGATACTCACCGGCCAGAATTTTTTTTGTGACTGATTCGGGAGATTCCAAAGTTGAAGAATCATTTAACAGGGACTCTTCTATTTTTTCATCTTTCAGCAAGGTCATGATTTGTTTAGATTGCCAACCATTTATTATATCTTGGTTGCAATGTGAAATCAGCGCATAGCCCTCAAACCAAATGTCAAACACACCCCACTCTTTGGGTTCTCAACTTTGTCAATGTTACCAATAATCAAAGTTAAGCACCCTCAAACAGTTCCATCACACTAGCATTTTAGGTATAATTTTTTGAGGCATTTGCCAAGCTTTTGATCAAGTTAATCTGTGTTTCCGAAACCATGTTTTAGGCATTAGTGTAAGATAGAATAATCTAACAAATCAACAAAAGGCTCTAACAAGACAAAACTACATAAAGTGTCATAATGTCAGTTTAAAGCTCATGGAGAATAAAATAATTATTACTGATGGCACACCAATAAACTAAATAATGGATATCATGCTTCACTCTCTGAATATAGCTGGATCAGAATGGTTCATAATATTATTAACAATGGTTATAATCCTTGTGCCAAGTAAGATATCGGGCATATCAAAAACCATCGGAAAATTCATTGGAGAATATGAAAAAGCAAAAGGTAACTTAATCAGTGAAAAAAACAACATATTACATCAACAAACAACAAATGCACACAAACAGTATATTGGCCCGGCCATTCAAAGGCCAGTGTCATCCGAACGCGAAAAGTTGGAGACAATTGCTAAATCACTAAACATAAACACAGAAAAAAAGTCAGACGACGAGATACGCAATTTAATATCCTCAAAGTTAAAAGAAACTCAGGCATGACTGACATACTGCTGTTTTTTTTTGCTCGATGAGGTATATGATGAATCACCTCAATCAATAAGGAAAAATAGTATAGGATTATTGAGGTGGTTTTAAAAGACCTGCTTCTAGCAATTGTTGTATTAACTGAACGACCTCTTGCTCGATTTGCTCTCTGGGTAGTTTTAGCTTTGCAGAAAAACTGTCAGCTAATTGATTGACTGTTTTGGTCCCATCGCAATTTTCCCAAAACTCCACAATGTTTTCATTCACCATAAAGCCCTGTTCTTTATCATTTACCAAAGTTATAGAGCCATCCTCTTGGTTAAGTATTTTCCCACTTTTTGATGGCATATAGGTGTTGTAATCAATCTGAAACCGTAAAGAAGGCTTCCCATATCCAAGTCTTTCCCTGACCGCAGGATTCATTTTTTCAATTGACCAGGGCGGATCCCATACAATCTCTACATTGATTGAGCCAACTCCCTCAATTTTATTGACATATTTTTTAACATCACCGACCAAAGTATCATGTAAAGGGCATCCCCTAGTGGTCATGGTCATCTTTATATCA
>JADDOQ010000146.1:0-1955 GCA_016782315.1 Nitrososphaeraceae archaeon
AGGCAAATGTATAGGTTTTAAGGGATCGCCCATTACCCAAGGATCCCAAAAAGCATTTTCACCGTCTAACCCCATAAAGTAATAAGCAATTTGACAGGACAAAGACAAAAGAAAAAGACGCATATGTTTTACGTCAGAATCGCAGTCTGCTCTTGCCTTCCAATGCGTGTTTCCAATTATCTATCTCAAGGTTAAACATTTGGAGCTGTTCCTCAAATTGTTTGTCATCAAGACAATCAGGCCTTAGAAACGTCCAAGTAGTTGTGGAGCCGTCTCGCCTCGAAACTAATTTAAGCTAAGATAAGAAATAGAGTTTTTTATTTATAGCGTTCTAAATTCTTTGAGAAAATTCATCTAACTCGGTTATTGAGCCATTAATTAACTTGTGATTTTTATTGAATCTGTGATTTTCTGTCTAGAGTGGTAGTCAACTTCGTTTTTCAATTTAATCTATTATAGATATCAAAGGGGGATATCAAGTTTTAGGCGGCTATTAATCAAAAAATAAAAATATATCATTGTAAAGCTCTCTTTGTCTTCCGCCTGCTGAATTATTGCTTGGGATTTTTCTTCTGCTTCTTTCCTAGCTATTCCCTCCACTTTGTCTCTAATCTCATTAGCTTTTTCTTCAGTCTCCACCTTTACAACCTCTACCAACTCCACCTTGGCTTTGTCTTCCGCCTGCTGAATTATTGACTGGGCTTTTCGTTCAGCCTCCATCTTTGCCTTTTCTTCTGCCTGAATTCGGATCCTTTCTTCTAAATCGTTATCTATGGTTTTTTCGTCTTTCTGTTCATCCACTTCTTTTTGCTCAAGGTCTTCCTTTTCCGAAGTTTTTTTTCTGTTAAATATAGCATATTCCTCAGCAGCAGGAGCCTCATCTCTTTTGAATTTTTCATTAGCCTCCTCCTCAGAGATGTTAAATCTCAACTTATCTCCATCAAATTCCTCAGCCAAAGCCGTTGGAAGATAAAACTTATCCTTGTTAAGTATGCCTTTCTCAGTCAACACATAATGCAAAACAATTTCTTGTACTTCCCCAAAATCTGCATCATCATGTCCTCTTGCCTCTTTCTTTATTACTTCGGACCAATTAATTTCATTAGAATTATCAACAACACCATTAGAGTTAGACATGAACTGTTTACAACATATGTTTGGCATAATACCTTTAACAGTAGTCGTTTCTAAAACCAAGAGACATATAGGTTTAGATATAAACGGATAACAGCATAGTTTTATTGTTATTCATTTTTCTTTTGACATTCTGCTTAGCCTATAGTCCTCCAATTCATCAACAGTTAAGCCATATCTTTCAAGTATCTTCTTGAGATCTTCTTGTTTTTCCGCTATTTTTTTATCAAGTTTTATTACTTCCATTTTCTTTCGATTAATTTGTGAATCGATTTCCCATATCGAAGTGTTGGGTTCAGACGCCATTTCAAACACTTCATCCACTTTGGATACAAACTCTTTTTCGTTTGTTCACTCTATAAAACAGTGAACATTTATCTCCTCAAGCAAGGTTTCCAATTTCTCCTCAGGTAACCCTATCCTATCCAATACTGTTTTTAATCTAACTAGCGAAACAAAACAACCCTTTTTATAAATCAGTTACACAAATACTTGTCCAATAACACGCTTTTCGGATATTCATTGGCAACAAAACAATCATCATAAATTGACCGCCAATCACAGTTTTGGCAATGGCGGAAATATTCGGTTTTGGGCTATTTTTATGAGCGTTTTACAAAGAAGGTGGGTTATTTCGATTAATGGCGAGTGGTTTGATTGAATATACCTTTCCAAAGAATAAAGGGATCTTTCCAGCTTGTTTTTATCGTCAAAGTCATTCCCATTGTTGTAGGAATATCCAAAGTAATCCATTAAAATCTCCTTGTCATGGTGAGTACTTATTGCCAGTATTGCTGCCACAATTGAAGTAACCAGCAAAT
>JADDOQ010000146.1:2055-5349 GCA_016782315.1 Nitrososphaeraceae archaeon
AACAGTCAAGTATGCAGATTGGACTTTGATTTTATGGTTCAATTCATCCAATTCCAGATTGCCTTGCTGCACCTGGTTTTTGCACTCCTCCAATTTATTTTGTAAATCACGATATTCAGAAGAGGCCGATTCCTTTTTTTGTAATAAAACTTGTATATCTTTTTCAAGTGATTGAACAGTTTTCCTGAGTGATGGTATTTGGTTTGAGTGTTGCATTAACCCGGAAATGTCCTTTTCTGTGTATCCCCTCTCACTTGCCAGCCTGAAAAGATTTAGAAATGACGGAAGGTCGTTTTCTATTTCGCCATATACGGAAGACAAATGGTACTGGTTTGTGAGATTCCAAAAGTCCCTGAAAATCCTGCTTGCTTCGTCTGGCCCCATATCCAACTCAACCACCACATCTACAGGCGTCTTGCCCTGGGAGAACAGCTTTATGGCCAGGGTTTCCTTGGACATGGTTTTTTCCCCACCCTTGTCTTCCCCCGTAAATTTTTTTATTGTCGAGCTGATTGGCCCAAAAGACATGTGAACCTCTTTGGCAATTTCCCTTATAGTTTTGCCCCGCTTATAGAGTTCAATAACGCGGTTTTCCTTTTGGATTTTGGTTGTTATCAATATTTAACTCATAACACCATAGTGATGCGGCATGTTTTTAAATATATATAATATAATTTTTTTTTGTAGTTGTTTTTACTGTTACATTGTGTTTTCCATTGTTGTTTTTTTGTTGAGCACTGTTATCTGAAAGTCCAATCTGCTTTCCCTGTTATTTTTTGGCAAAAGGCCGCGGTCAGCAAAGTTACTTTATTTATCAATATGGAATACAATGGAAACAAACCAAAACTGAATCCACCAGCGATTATTTCAAAATCAAGATAAATGTGGCTTTCCTAGCTAGATGTACAAAAAATATAGAAAGATATGGATATTCTCCTTCGCGAAAAACAATCCTATGGATACACATAAGTGACAAGTAGATTGCATATTGAGAAAGGCATTATTTTTATATGACTAAAAACATCCACATCATTAACAAAAAGAGATGCGCCACACATTTGTGATTAACGTTAATCTGAGAATCTTTACCATAGATATCATGTCATCCTCATTTAAAATATTAACATTGTTTTGTTAATTATGCCTAAAAACTGAATTTTTGTGTTAAGCGTTTGTTAAAGAAAGAGATGTACATGTTTTAACCACAAGTATCTAAATAGGACCTTTTGTCCCTTCATTGAAAGAAAGAACAGATCGGTCCATAGTGCTCTAAATGGAGTTTTTTTAAGTGAAAATTCCGAACTATTAGAAATAACACACAAGACCGATTGGCGATAGAACGCACTTGTGCCCCATCACTGTCAACAACAAAAACTATTTACATATTTGGTTATAAGCGGACATTAAAACAAGATATCATAACCTTCCACTTTCATTGTGCCAAGTTGATAATTGTTACCATAATGCTTATGCAATCCTAAAACTAAAAAAAAGAAAACAAGAAAAAGACGGAGATAATTATTTTTGCTCAAGATCTATTTTCAGGTCTTTATACATAGGTTTACCATCTACACCCTTCAAACTAGCTTCCACTTTCAAATAATTTTCTTGTTTTGGTGAAGCCGGAAATATTAACTTACATTTTTTTTGATTAAATGGATTTAGGCTGTCCCAGATATCTCCAATTTGGTCTTTATTGTTTTTATCCTTAAATATATCAATAAGCATATCACTTATGATGCCGTATTTTGTGAATATATCAATTAATTTTTGATAGGCCGGATCCTTTAAGATTTCGGTTACGTCTGGTTGTGACTTTATGGTGTTAACTACTTTCGAAAATTCCTTTAATGTTTTGACTGCTTCTGTGTATGTTCCAACTTGATATTTTTTATCCTCTAATATATCGTCAACTGATTTCTTGGTTGTCAAAATATCATTAATCAAGACTCTCACATTTGCATCCCGAAATACTTTAATTAAATCACCTAATCCCTTTGAGTTTTTATCTCCCAGATCCTTTAGGGCAATAATTGCATCTAGATTACCTTTTTTCAGGAATACATTTTTAATCTTTCCTACTAAGTTATCCTTCTTTAATTCCTCACCTATTTCTTTGATTTCTTCTATCCCCATTTCCCCCATTTCTTTTTTAATGGATTCTCTGTTTTTGAAATTCGGATCCATAAGGCAATATCCTACCATGAATCCTGCGCCCATTTCTATTTTATATTCTGAAAAAGCAAGACGATTTTTAGGAACATCAAGCCCGCCACCACCGCTTAATTTAAAAATTATAGCACCCATATCGCCTTTTATTCCCATTGCGTCTTTGAATGGTTGTGGATCCGCGATGAATTCTTTTGCAAGATCATCAATTGTATATTTTTGCTGTACGTTTATCTCGACTTTTAGTGGACTAGTTTTTGGGTCAATATTTTTTAGAGACATATAAATAACCTTGACGTCGTATGGTTTTATAAAGGTCCTTTTGCCATCATAACCAGCCTTCACACAAAGTTGTAGTGGAACTCCAAATACCGGTACTATTGGTTTGCAATAATTTTCAAATTCAAATGGGGGTATATCAAGACGGAGAGGCTTTTTGTCGTGTTTAAAATAAAGTGCGATTTTGGCGGTACTATCTACCATTTCCTTGTCAACACTAAAATGTTTTAGTGTCAATACTCTTTCACTAGGTGCCACCCGTATTTCTTTTACCGGTTGGACAAAAACACTTACTACTTCTTTCACCGTATTCACCGCTTTGGGGTTAACACCTGCCTCATATTCACGACTTTCTCCTACCAAGCGTCCTTTTTCGTCAAGGAACTGTACTTGGAATGCCCCGTGAAATCCTTTTAGTCCCGTAGCCTTTATTTTAAGCGTACCACTGATTTCACCATTTGTGCCTACACTAACATCTGCTTCCATGTGACCTCCTCTAATTATTTTTTTACTATCCTTGAGTCCACTATCCCAACTCCATCTGAATCAAAAAGGTTTGGGTCACACGCATCACCTGCAGTACATTCTCAAATTCTACACTGGTCTTGTTCGTCTCTCTGGTTCGGATTGGCATCCTCGAGTAATTATTACATATTAACAATTCCATTTCAATTAAATTTACTGTAAATTAGGATCGGTTGATCCTGTTTACTCGTCATTTGATTCATTATCTTCGTCGTTTGTAATTGTTTCTTCACTAGGTGATGTTGCATTTGCAATGGTTGGTGGTAAGGCGTCCTCAGTTGTTGGTGGTAAGGCGTCCTCAGTTGTTGGTGGTAAGGCGTC
>JADDOQ010000275.1 GCA_016782315.1 Nitrososphaeraceae archaeon
AAAAGAAAGAAACGATATCAATTCATTACAGGATATGCGAGATAAATCAGTAGCCTTTTCTTCACCTCTTTCAACTGGAGGATATTTATTTCCTGTAGCTGAACTAGTTAAACAAAATCTTTTACCCCAAGGTGGCGACCCAAACGAATTTTTTAGTAATATTTTTTTTAGTGGAGGGTATCAACAGTCTCTTAATGCTTTATTGAATAAAGAAGTAGATGTTGCTGCAGGTGATGACTGGGCTGCTTTTACATTTCTGACACCTGAACAACAAGCAAAAATTAAAGTGCTTGAAAGTTTTGGTCCAGTCCCAACACATAGTGCAGTATACAGAACAGATTTAGTATCACCAAAATTAATTGGAGCATTTGAACAAGCTATGATAGATTTAAAGAAAGAACAGCCCGAACTCCTTGATAAATCTCTATTTGGAGCAACAGAATATGTACCTATAGATCATGACGAGCACTTGTCTAGTCTAGAAACCGCACTTAACCTTACCAAAATTCCCTATTTAAGGACACAATAACATGGTATTACAACCTCGCTCTATGACGACAGAAGAAGTTGTTAACTATAATTCAAGTCTTGATATTAGACTTGATAGTATTTCAGTCAAAACATCAACAAGTCAGTCAATTTTAGATGATATTAGTCTTGAAGTAAAAAATGGCGAGATGGTAGCAATATTGGGACAAAGTGGTGCAGGAAAGTCTACATTACTGCGAGTCATGGCAGGATTAATCAAACCATCATTTCTTCACCAGAATGGAGTTCTATTCAACAATATCGATTTTTTCTCACTCAACAAAAAGCAGAAGCTTTTACTCAGAAGGAAGATTGGATATATTCCTCAGCAGTTCAAACTAATCAAAGAAATAAGTGTTTTTGAGAATGTTATGATTGGTAGATTAGGATATCTTAGTACTATTTCGTCTATCCTGCATAAATATCCAGAAAATGACAAAAAAATTGTGCTAGATTGTATTTCTAATGTTGGATTGATCGAAAAACGAGATATGAAAGTAAAAAAACTCAGTGGTGGAGAACAACAACGGGTTGCAATAGCACGATGTTTAGCTCAAGAACCATTAGGAATATTGGCTGATGAGCCCATGGCAAGTCTAGATATTTCACTTGCTAAAACTATCCTCGAAATTCTCAAGAGTGAAAACATAAAAGGAAAAACGGTAGTATTTGTAATTCATGATATAGAGATGGCGTTTAAATATGCTAAACGAATTGTTTTAGTAAAAAATGGACAAATAAAATATGATAGATCTATCAAAGAAATTGACAAAATTGCCATCCAAACTTTTTTCAATCCATAGATCAGCTAAAACAATTATTATTATCGTTTTAGCCCTTGCCGTATTTTCATGGGCATTTACAGGTATTGGATTCACTTTTGATAAATTTGCTGATGCAATACCCCAACTTTTAGATTTTCTTTACCAACTTTATCCTCCTGATATTTCGGTAGCACCTACACTGTTTGAATCCGCTATTGAAACAATACAGATGGTTATTGTAGGAACAGTTTT
>JADDOQ010000276.1 GCA_016782315.1 Nitrososphaeraceae archaeon
CCGCCTCTAGGATTATTGACCTGGCTTTATCTTCCGCCTCTTTTGTTGTTTCTTTAGACCTCATTTCAGCTTCTGACCTGGCTTTATCTTCCGCCTCTAGGATTATTGACCTGGCTTTATCTTCCGCCTCTAGGATTATTGACCTGGCTTTATCTTGTTCATCCGTATTTATCTTCTTCTCAGTTTCCTGCCTGGTCTTTTCTTCTATTTCTTTATCTACAAATTTATCTTTCTGATTGTCTTTATTTCTTGATTTAGAGTTTTTCTTTCGTGGAGTCAAATTCATAATACCGTTTATTAATGATTAATACTATTTCTTTGCTATATTAAAATATTGAAGTATAATAGCAAGTAAAAATATAGTTGTTGCATCTGGCCATTCATCTAACAAAACCATAAAGAACAATTTTGGCATATTTATATCCATACTAGCTATATTCAACAAATATGGTTAATCAATCCAATTAGTTACATAAGAAATAGTGGATAGTGAAAAACTGGGATATAAAACAGATTATTGCTTTATCAGAGAGCATGTCCCATCTTTGACAATAGTCATGGACTAAAATGATCTTGATATACCACTAGCAATTACCGCTTCAGCCATTCTGCCCCTTCCCTCCCATACCAACCTTTAATTATTGACGGGAGTGACCAAAGTGACGAGCAGATTGACGGAAGTGACGAATGATTATATTTTATATATAAACCTTTTCTCAATATTCAAGACTGTATTATAGAAATTGATCAGGTCAAACCAAACAATAAGATCACGAGTGATACAGGAATACCTAAATGGCAAATCAAGGGATCAGATTGCCCTCGACGTTGGCATATCAGGAGGCAAGGTATCCGGAATAATTAATGATTGGATAACAGAAATGGGGAAACCCAATGCTGAAGAGCTAAGGGATTTTGCCGTCACAGTCAGAAAATCAAATAATGGTTAAAAGTAGTAAAAAGTAATAAAAAATTAGGTTTTAATTTCTTGTCTGCGCAAGTCATCATAATTGAGTTTTAGAAATACCTCACTCCCATTGTAGCCTTCTACATCAGATTTTGATATTATATACTCATGACGTGCACCCGCATGTACTGTGATGCTGTCTTTTTCTATTGATATTACATTGCCAATATCCTGGTTGTCTTTAGAGCGAACTCCTTTGTGAACAATTCTATCCCAATCAGATATCGCTGATTCAGACATGTGTGTATATAATACATCACACACAAATATTTAAAATTTCTTTAAAAGAAGAAATTTCACGTTCCTTGTGCAGTCGCAAAACTCACACTCCATTGTGCAGTGGGTTCTCAAGCGTGCATCCTTTACCTCAACAACATCCCCAAAGTATTTGCTTAACATGGGAATTTCCATGGCCATTGGGTACAAACCATACTCAAGGAAATAGCAAACTTCAACAAAATGCACCACACCATCGTCATCAACAGTCCCTCCCCCTCAATGCCGTTTGCATCCCCCCACGGAAATTTTTGCCATTGCCCAGCGAACCGTTTTTTAGCGAATCACCCTTGTATACCTCGGATTTCCACCATTAACTTTTCTGTGATTTTCTAAATGGGCATTATCTTCA
>JADDOQ010000277.1 GCA_016782315.1 Nitrososphaeraceae archaeon
TTCATGGTTCAAAACATTGTAATTGTCATATTTTGGTTCAACCTTTATTCTGCTGGACCTGCAATAAAAAACATTGTAGATGCTGCTGCGCCATATCTGTTTGTAATAAACTTGGCCCAAACAATCGGTTTGTCTGTATTGGTATGGATAAATAGTAAATAAAATTTGCATGAGGCGGGCTAAATTTCCTATGTTTCCTACCTTTTTCGTATATCTTAGTTTTTGAAAGCAACACTTTAGATAGAAGTATCTTATCAATAGATGAAACGCCCAAATTGTAAAAAAAGCGTATAAGAATTGGCAAAGAAGATAAAAAATAAATTGATTTATGTGAGGGCGTCCTTTACCTTGTTTTTTGCCTTGTTTAGGGTTTCTGAACTTGGCTTTCCCTCGGCATGATCTTGTGTTGTCTCTGCCTTTGCATCAACATCTTGCTCTGCGTTTTTCATTTTCTTTACTGAATTATCTATGTCGTCCATTAACCTATCTATTATACATTGTTTATAAAACTAGTTTTATTTTAACGGATGGAATTGCTTATAGAATGACGTATTAAGAGTCCAGATAGATTAAAGTTAATATAGATAATGATATTGTATTAATTCATCTTAATTATGATTTTTTCTACCAATTCAATGAGCAAATCATGATATAATAAATCCAATGAATTTGGGTGCAATTAGGGAAATATGTAATATACTATGTTTTGACAATACTGATGATGGTAATAATAAATAACACATCAATAGTTTTTACGCTATCAATTATAATAGCAACAGGGATTGTAGGCATTGCATCAATTGGTTTGAGTCAAGATGCATTTGCAAAACATGAATTAAATGCCACACTCTCAGGCCAGCAAGAAGTGCCTCCAGTGGATACACAGGCCACAGGTGCAGCAGAATTCATTCCAGTTATCCCAAATAACGAAACCATAGATTTTAGTGTTAATGCTACCGGCATAGAAGGCGTAACAGCAGGTCATATTCATAGCGGTATCCAAGGTGAAAACGGTCCAGTTGTTGTAACTTTGTTCCAATTTGATTCCGCTCAAAATGAGGTTTCAGAAAACGGAACAATTGCTGCAAATAACCTGGAAGGACCTATGGAGGGAAAGACTATACCCGAATTGATATCCTCATTGAAAAACTCAAGCACATATGTTAATGTCCACACCGAACAAAATCCAAATGGTGAGATAAGAGGACAAATATCAAGTCCATATCCTTAACTGTGTAGGCAATAACAATAAAACAACACCAATTATTTTTTATTTAAATAATTATTATCAGACATGGTTGAAATCGTGCCGGCAAATAGATTATAAACAGTTTTGGGCATTATCCATGACATTATAATAATAACTAAAATTACATATGGTTTTTGAAACCAACCCATTTGGTATTGTCTTTATCACCCCATTTTTCAAAGAACACAACATCAGAAAGACTCATTCTCTCCAACCAATTGTCCTCTTCCAAATCGGGTATATCACTAAACTTTTCAACATAGCCCAAACACAGATACGCAATTGGTTTCACGCTATTTGGCAGGTTTAGG
>JADDOQ010000278.1 GCA_016782315.1 Nitrososphaeraceae archaeon
ATACGGCCAATCTCAATTGGAGGACATAAGGCAGAAAATGTCAGGCATAAAAGGCATCAAGTCATTGTACTATCAGATTTTAAACAAAATTATAAAAGATGAACCTATTAACCCAATACAAAATGAAAGTGTAATGAGAATATTGTGTGAGATGTGTGGCGAACCTATACACTCTTCCTCATACAAAATTAATGTAGGTGATTTTGAGAAATATCTTTGCTGTAGTTTTTGCCTAACATTATACAAACAAAAGCATAGCTTAGATAGTAATGGACAAAGATAAAAAGATTTTTTTTATTTGAAATTCAGAAACAAGAAGATTTTATTTCTTACATTTGTAAACTAATAATTTAGGAGACGTTCCGCTGTGTCAAGAGTAATCAATATATTAAAATAATTATATTTATTGAAAAAAATTACGATAAAGAGTTTAATTTAAATGAAAAAGAAACATATAATATAATCTTCCATTTGTAAATTGTAACTGTTTTATAATATAATGTGAGTTATATATTTACTATGACTACTAACCAAATACTTCAGAATGAAAAAAATACCAAAGCTATATAGACGCCTGTATGGCTTGCGCAGAAAGCTGTGAGTTTTGTGCAACTTCATGCCTAAGGCAAGATGATATAAAACCAATGGTAAGATGCATTCAATTGGATAGGGATTGTGCCAATATCTGTTTTACCGCAGCTGCTTTCATGTCCAGAGACAGTGAATATGTTAAACAGGTTTGCAATACATGTGCTGAAATTTGCGAGGCAGGCGCCAAAGAGTGCGAAAGACACCAGATGGACCATTGCCAAAAATGCGCAGAGGCCTGTCGAAGATGCGCACAAGAATGTAGAAGAATGGCAATAAAAACTAAATAATAATTGTAGAGGTAACTTTCCCAAACAAAATTCATCTCGAATCTATTTATTCAATTTATATTACCTGCGATAATATATAGGGAAAGTCATCCAAATCACTTTACAAATGTAAGCCCCTGGTATTTAATATGAGTTAGTTTACTTCTCAAATAATAGTGAAATAGATGGGCAAGAAAAACAGGGCAATAAAGAACAAAAAAGCAGAGAGCCGCACAAAAAGCTCAAAAAGAAATTTGATTATTGCAATTATAGGATTATTGGCGATAGGTGTGGTTGGAGTGGGTGCCTATATGACAACAGCCTCCCCAAACAAAGAGGCAATTGGAACAGGTCAAGAAAACGGCGACCAAAACGTCACAGGAAAATGGATGGATATCCATGGGGTTGGAGTGTTCACCTCAGGAAAAGACAATGCAATATACCTTGCAACACACAATGGTTTGTTTAAAAAGGAAAATGGCAATTCATCTGGCTGGATGGGGGTTGGAAATGACAAGTCTGACTTGATGGGATTTACGATTAACCCAAGCAAAGAGGGAACAATGTATTCGAGTGGCCATCCT
>JADDOQ010000032.1 GCA_016782315.1 Nitrososphaeraceae archaeon
TGATCAAAAATTCCTATTTACAAATCAGTCCAAACAATAAATTGGATTTTGGTATTTTGGTGATTACATCCAATATGTGGAAAACCTTAATACCCATATTTCGCTTATATAATAAATAATGTCCTTTGAAACGATTACCTTTCACTACTTGTTTGAAGGGGCTAATCTGGTTATTGGAATTTCTTATCTTATCATTTTTGGCATAATAATGCAGGGAATAATTATTCAGAAAAACCGCAGAGGTCAGGTAAGCAAGTTATCTGTTATGATGGGTGCAATGTTCATAAGTTGTGGCATTACTCACATTATGCATTTAGTTAGCGCGCATATAGTACTTGATACATATGCAACTGTACTTGCTCCAACGTTGTGGATACAGGTACTGTTTGATATTGTTACTGCCGTAATAGCTGTGGTATTTCTCACATTAAGGAAGAGCTATGGAATTGTTATTGACGGACCAAACGCATTGATAGAAGCCAAGGATAAGCTGAAAATAAAAAACGAACAATTACAGGCACTCTACAACATCCTGTCTGCAGCCGATGACACACTTAACCTTGACAAGATGACAAAAAACGTATTACTAAAATCATCTGAGGTTTTAGGAACAAAAGGAGGTGTCATCTATCTAATGGGTAAAGACAAAATAGGCGCCAGAGGTACAGTATTACAATTATCTGCCGGTATGGGCAATTCATTTGTGTTTCCTAAAGAATTCTCTTTAACTTCAGCCAATGGCAATTCTACTGCTTCTTTTTCTTTTAGCAGATATGATAATGCCGGTATTGCTAATGTGTTCCTAAATGTAATTAAAAGTGGCAAAATATTTCTAGTGGAAAATAAATCGGAATTACAAAGACTTGCTATCTCAATTCCTAATTCAGAGTCTTTAATTATTGTACCGTTAAGAAAAAATGATTTAGTTGGGTTATTCTTGTTGTTTGATTCAAAACCAAGGACATTCATTAAAGAAGAAATTGCATTTCTTGAAGCCATAGGCTCTCAAATCGGAAACTCGATAGAAAAAGTGACTTTATATGTGAACGCTTTAGAATCAAAACGCCAGGCAGAACTTTTATCTGATTTACAGAAGGATTTTATCAATATCGCAAGTCATGAAATGAGGACACCCGTGCAATCATTATTGGGATACACCCACCTATTGAAAACCCATCCGGAAAAAAAAGAAATGATAACAGATTCATTATTGCGAAATGCACAAAGGCTTCAGAGACTTACTGAAGACATATTGGATGTTTCAAGAATAGAAAGCAAATCCCTTAAGCTAAATAAAGAGAAAGTTAATCTTACTGATATTGTTTCTACTGCGATACAAGATGTCCAAAGTCATATAAAGAATGATAATGGCAATGCAAGGATAATGTTTGAGCCTCGATATGATGCTATTGTTGAAGCAGATAAAGGCAGGCTAACCCAAGTTATTACTAATCTTCTTATCAACGCCATTAAGTTCACAAAAGGAGGCACAATAAACATCAATATAACAAAGAGACTGGACGCAGATATTGCGATTATTAGTGTAAAGGATTCTGGTATGGGCATAGCACAAGAAATGTTGCCCAGATTGTTCAATAAATTTGCAACAAAATCAGAAACAGGGGGAACTGGCCTGGGTCTCTTTATCTCCAAGAGCATTGTAGAAGCCCATGGCGGAAAGATGTGGGCACAAAACAATGAGGATGGAAAGGGATCTACATTTGTCTTCAGTTTGCCCATCAAAAAGGAAATAATAGCGTCAACCAACGGTTAAAAAGAGAAAACCAGGATATCTCGTCAAAGCAAGGAAACGGAAGAAAATGTGGAAGGTGGAGCCATTATGACAACAGATAATAGTAAAAAAATATTGCTGGTAGACGATGAAGAAGACATTCTTATCCCGATTAAAATGACTTTGGAAGACTTGGGATTTGAAGTAGATACCTTTACAAACCCCCTTTTAGCATTATCAAATTTTAAAGCAAGTTACTACGACCTTGCAATTCTGGACGTAAAGATGCCTGATATCAATGGCTTTGAGTTATTTGACAAAATGAAAAAAATTGACAATAACATCAAAGTAGCCTTTTTCACAGCAACTGATACCCCTTATCCGGGTAAGGATTTTCACCATGCAGTGGATAAAAATCAATTTATCGTAAAACCGATTTCACTAGATGATTTGATAATTCAAGTCAAGATGAAATTATAAAAAATAATAAAAAACCAAATCTAATCAATGTAAAAAAACAGCATGTCTATGTATAAAATAACTGTACAAAATCAGTTATATACTAACGGCACCATACATAAAATGTAAATGAATCTACTCATCGAACAAATAAAAGAGCCTGTTCATGCCATGGATTCAAATGACAACACAGACAACCAGGTTTTGAAATACATTTTGAAATGCGAAACATGCCTATGGAATATATCGTTTTATGAATCAACAGAGAGCATATATTTAGATAGTAAAAAAATGCACTGCCCAATGTGTGAAGAGAGAGAAAAGAAATCCTTAAAAATTCTTCAGTAAAATCTTATTCTTTTTATATGCAATAATGGCTCTGTTCATCTAATGCATAGTTCCTTGTTATGCAAAATTGCAAATAGGTTTAACCAATACTTTGCATGCCTGAGTTTGCAGTTTTTCTTTCTGCAAGGAAGATGGTCATCAAAGCTTTCTGTTCTGTCTTTTATGTATTGCATTGTCCTCTCAGTGATGCTTTTCTAGGAAGATGGGTGAACATGGTGCTTTAGTTTCAAAAACTGACAGGCCTGCGGATGCCATGTTCCGCCATCAGTCGAGACAGGGCATTCCCCGTGTTTCTCTAAAAGGCGGGATGGAAAACGTTCGGCCACAAACATGTTTCTTTCCCTGGATATGCTTATTGAAAGAGTTTCCTCATTGGCAGGCTCAATCGCTGCCCAAAGCCATGCCAATTCCGAACCAATTTTAATCATTGTTTCGTCAACGACAAACTCCCCTCCACCTTCTTTTTCTTTGAATACAACTTCTTTGGCCTGTACTTTTGTATCTAATTCCATATGGAAACATGATTTCGTTTGATAAAGCATGATGGCAGCCTGTCAGAAGCTCTTCTCAAAGAGAGTCCCGAAAAACAAAAGTACAGGCCATAACCAACGTGTTGTGAAGGTGTCCTGTTTCTAGTGTGCACAAAGGAAATGGGGCGTCTTTAAGCTATAAGATTTCGTTAAGTGAACAGAGCCGCAATAATTATTTATGTGGTTTTATACTTTGCCATCTCACCGCCTTGTTCATGTTGAAGTGTTAATTTAATCCGTTGATATGGTATCATGATAAATTATGCTTTTTGATTGCATTAAACAATGATCTTGATTCATTTCAATTGCCATTGGACAATAACCAAAATCTTTGGGTGATTCTTGATCTGATTCAAAATATCGCGGGGGTCTGAGAATCTATCGGCTTGACGGCAATCTTTTAAGCATAGAAGTGAGCTTGAATTACAATTATTATGGGAAAAATGCTATGGCGGCCTATATGTTGTGATATGTGGTGACATGTAAAACCAGAATAAAAAAGGAAGTTACCTATCTTTCTCTTACTCTACTTTTATCTCTCTTCCCTTTGGATTTGTCTCTTTCTTTTTGTTAAATGTTATCTCTAAAATACCGTTATTATATGTGGATTTGACTGTTTCAATATCTGCGTACTGTGGTAATTCTATGGTCTTATGGTACTTTCTCTGGGGATCATTTGCTGTGACCTCTACCTCACCGTCATAAGCGTTTATTTTTATTTCTTCTTTTTTTACACCAGGCATTTCCATTACGACTTTTACTTCTTTATCTGTTACATTAACATCAACTAGTGGTTCTCTTTCAACAGTTATCTGGGAATTAGCTTCATTTTTGTCATTGTCCCTATTATTGCTACCACCTTCAATTCCTGCCTTTCCTATTGCCTGGCCAAGTGAATTGACATTTCCAAATTCTCTTACTTTGGGTTTGCCATTCGGGCCAATAGTCATTGAATATCCGTATACTATTGGACCCACTTCCCTTACCTTTCCGCCGTCGGGTGTTTGGTATTCCCTTACCAGTTCTTTAGGTGCGTTTGTTTGAATTGTGTTTATTTGATTGAATATTCTTCCCATCTCCTGTTGCATTTCCTCAAATGCTCTGAATGGGTCCATGTCAAAAAACCCTCTTCTGATGTTATTGCCGCTACCAACACCACTGCGACCAAAAAATCCATTAAACCAATCATAATTTTCTATATCTATAATGCTCATTTTGTAATATTCACCTATCATATGTAATATACATTACAATATATATATTTTTTAATTGATTGTTAGGTATCTATAAAGAAAGTAAAAATATTGTTAATTATGACTACCTAATGCCAATGGGAAGTATGAATGAGAAAGAGATTAAAACAAAAATCATTGTCAATTCAATAAAATCAGCTGGAAAATACTGTCCAAATTTTTGTCAATCGAGTTAATTTCATTTCTAACCCTGTTGTATATTACCTTGATATCTAATAGAGGTCAATGACCTGTGCACAAAATCATCAACATCTACATCAAACAGTAAACACATGGCCCTAGGCCCTGAAAGTAAACTCAATCATAAGTAGAATCAACTATCTCACCTGAAGCATTTGGACATGGTGTTTCTAATCTGCATAATATGTCAACTCAGGATATACTGATGGTCTTTGGAATAACATCTATTGGTTGCATGTTGCCATATGTAATAATCACCTTCTTGCTATACAATCCAGAAAAAATAGAAAGGATGGCAACAAATCAATTATTAGTGTGTGGTGCTTTTTACAACTCTACTGCTTTTTTTAGGAAATGGATTTAGAAGTATAATGTAAAAAAGGATCATGGGCTTTTGTTTTCCTTTTTTTCTATTTGTTACCTGATATGTTAAATTATATGAATCACATACCTTTGCAATAAAATATGCTTCTAATGGGGTGAGCACCAATTCGGCAACCTGAAGTTTATGTTCTTTGAATCAACATTGTTAATACTTGCAGCATCTACATACGCATCTATAAGAAACAAAAATATATTAAATAATAGTTCATTTGTAATCTTAAAAATTAATTATCGTTTTGGTAAAACTTATCAATTGTTTTTACAGTATCTTGTTAATGAACAATAATGAGGAAAACCAGGGACCGAGTCAACCTCAACAAGAACCAATAAATTTCAATGTTGGAGACGCCTCAATAGCTTTAAGCTTTCCAAAGGACATTGGGAAAACTATTTCATCAGAAAGATTTCCTAACAATATGGATGGTTTCTGGTTTGCCATTAGCCCTAATGTGATAATAAATTCTTTTGATTTTGTTACAGTTGACAATTTGTATAACAGCAAGACCATTGGAATTGTAAAGGAGCTGCAGGCAGTTGCAGAAAAAGATTATGCTGACTATTTTTCGGATTACCAGAAGAACATAAGAGAACAAGAACAACTAAAAGAAGCGGAAAAACAACAGCAGCTATCTGAAAATGCCCCAAAAGGATTGATATTGGCAAAGGTGGGAACAATTGCAAATACGGGGGTACTGGATCCCCGTATGGAGGCTATCTCTATAAATTTCCCAGTGGGAATAGGCAAATCGGTTAGGTTTGCTACTGAAGATGAGATTATTTTTGCATTAGGCATTCCGGAGATGGTGGACCCAATACCTGCAGGAATTATAGAAACAACAAATGGCTTACAGGTTCCTATTTCATTAGCATTAACCTATTTGACCGGGCCCGATACCGCGCATGTAAATGCCTCCGGAATCTCGGGAAACAGGAAAAGCACCTATATTCTGTTCCTGTTGCAATCTGCCTATCAGACACTATTTGAAAAGATGAATGAGAACATTGCACTAATCATTTTCAATACCAAAGAAAAGGATCTCCTTCAGATAGATAAAAAATCAACAGACATCAAAGAGAGGACAGAGCGGATATTTGATATTCTTGATTTAGAAATAGAGCCTTTTGATAATGTTATGTATTTTTTGCCAAGAGGTAAAGACGGCAAGCCCAATTCAATGCATATACCAAAGAACTTCAAAACTTATTCATATGAGTTACAAGATGTCTATGATAGGCTCGAATTACTGTTTCATGAAGCATATGACACTCGTTTCAATCTCTCGTCAATAATAGACTATATCTATGAATCATGGCCTCTAAGAGACAACTTTGGAAAGGAGGTAAAAACATGGACCGATCTGTCTGAACTCAAAGAATACCCTGATTCAATAGTCTCACACAAATCTTCCATATTGCACTTTTTAGGCCGACTGCAAAGAATCAGAAAATCTCCCATGTTCATCGATAAAAAAGTGACAAGCACTTACCTTGGAGAAGAAATAAAGAGAATCAAATCAGGCCAGGTCTTTGTAATAGATGTGGCAACAATATCTTCTGTTGAAGAACAAGCATTTGTTGTTGGGGACGTAATGAAAAGCATTGATGAGATGTATTCTTCAAACCCTTTTGCTGATACCTCCAATGACAATCTCAAAAACAAAGAAAAAACGCCATATATTTTTGTCTTTATTGACGAGATCAATAGGTATATACCTAAATCCTCATTTGGAAGAGTCAATGCGGTTTCAGAACAGATTATGAGAACAGTAATTGCGGGAAGGTCCAGGGGAACCATTTTGTTTTCTGCTCAGCAGTTCAAAAGCGCTACAGACTACAAATTACAAGAAAATACCGGGCTGCACATAACAGGGAAATTAGGAATATCTGAGTTATCCAAAGACCCATACTCCATGCTAGATGAAAGCACAAAAAACAATATCGTTAGGCTAAATAAGGGGGAATTAATTATGATTCATCCGGCATTCAGGCATCCGATAAGGATTGGCTTTCCCAAAGCTACATTTAAGAGCTCCCACTAAAACCAAGCATTGTTGAGATTATATGACGATATTGAGGGTAATATTTGGATAATTTCAATAACTGTTGTTTATCATATCCATACTGCTTACCAATTGGTTCAGAATAGGGTTAGCAACCATTGGTAATGGAATTGAACTCATAACTTGTATTTTAGGTATTGCTAAACCAATTTATGATTTCGTTAATCAAGATTTCAGTTTCGTCTTATTATAGTTTTGTATGTGCCTATGATTTTAATTATACTAAAGATATGAGTTGAATGCTTGGTTACATATTATTTGAAGGGTAATTTAAATAAGTAATGAATAGTTCTCTCAAAGATCAATGTTGGTCAAATTCCTTATTGTGCTTGTCTCCGGCTTGTTCTTTCTTCATTCAATTGGTGACAATTTTGCATTTGCATAATCATTTACGGTAACAATACCTTTGGGAGCAACTACATCAAATATCGATGGACCAGTGGATTAGTACTTTAGAGATAATCACTTTTCTATGGTAATTACAATATCTTCACTGTCTACCATTGCCATCTTTTTCTCTTTGTTAATCATTTGCAGCAGGTCAAGCCCTCCGTCCTCTGTTAAATATGATTTTCTTTGTCCATTATATGATACAAGCTCATAGTTAATTAGGTAAAACAAATATTTTTTGAGGGTTTTATGTGACAACAATGGTAATGTTCTTTGCATTTCAAATAAAAGCTCACCAATGGAAATTCCATTAATACAGGATAATAAGACATGTTCTAAAATCGCGGCTTTCAATTTTGGTGATTTTAAACTACTGTGATATGTGGTACTCACTTTTGACTAGCTCACCCCATCATAACCTATATCTGCAAATTAGAAATCTGTTTATCATATTTACACAAACAGGACATTTTTTGAATCGATTTAAGCATGTAGATGATAAAGCAGGCATAGTGGATGCCATCCAAAAACAATTTTTACATAATAGAAAATAGTTTTGTCGCATCAAGTCGACTGTACTGTGTCTGAGCCTTTGATAACGCTCCTTCTTATTTTCTTTCTGATATGCAATAGACAACATTTCCAAAAAGGTGTCGTGTATACTTATAAATTATGAATTTTTTGCAACAAACATTGTGATTTAATTTAAGCATAAATTATGCAATTATATGAGTGAAACAGAATCTATCGTTATAACGGCAAAAGGGCATGCCTAAAATCAAAGAAAACAAAAAAGGAAAAATTGAAAGTGAGAGCATAACCTTTAGAATTGAAAAATCAGTTTTGGATGAGCTATGATCAGAAGCTGATCAAAAAATGGAAAGCGTCAATACATTGGTAAATCAAATAATAAAGTCATATGTGCAATGGCATAAACCCGCGAGAAACGCTGGCCTAGGGTATTTTTCCAAGGTTCTTTTGGCTAAATCAATGGACCACCTTACTGATGAGCAAGTGATAAACATGACAGAGGAATTTTGCAGCCAACACCTAAGGGACATAACGCATATGCTAAGGTCCTCACACACTTTCTCATCCTTTATGGAGGGGCTTTGCTTTTGGTTGGATTCGTCAGGCTATCGTTTTAGGATCGATAGCCTTAATGGTACGGATACATATGTGATACAATTTGATTTGGGAAGGAAATTTTCACTGTATTTTAAGACACAGATGCAATCGGTATTTGAGCATTTTAATGTGCAAAATGCACAAGCAGAAATGACAGACAATACAGTAATACTTAAGATAAATGCGTAAAAGAACGATTCTGTTTAGTTAAGGCTATTTCTTATTATTATAACCTGTAAGTCGGTTCGACGATTGTACAAACAAGTTCATAAATCACTTTTTTTATGCTAAAATGATATGAAACAATATATTGGTAAAACATTAACTATTTTTACAGCTTTTGTACTAGTTTCCGGTCTACTCTCAATAAACGGAAGTGTTTACTCCCAAGAAACCACAAATCAGTCGCAAACCAATGCTACAGAAAATGCAGTACATAGTGAAACTGAAAATGCAGAACATAATGCTACAGGAAATACAACCTCAGGTCATGTAGTAAGAGACTCTGCAACAGTACTATTGGAAGGTGTGACAATACCTGCAGGCAGCTTCATTCACCTTTATGATACAACCCCATACAAAATAGTAAGTGGCCATGTGGCTGCAAAATTGCCTTGCAATACTGATAACGCAACAGATGTCAACGTTTTAGTGGGCCAGGCACCTAATGTTAGTTCATCCGAACTGGAATTTGTTCCCGAGCTTTCAAATGCCGGTGGGCTATGTCTATACCATGCTGATTTAGCATCCAATTCCGCAAACACTATAACAGACATCGCAATACAAAATAATTCTACAGGTGACATAAACTTTCCAGCAACCAGCACTGTCGTTATAGGGGTTAATGAAATATCTGAACTGTCATCCGAGGCGCACGGACACGCCTCCTAATCTTTTTTCATATATGCTTTATGAGTAAGTTTTTGTTAGTTATTATTAAAGAATTATTTGTCATGATTTAACCAACCATTGATATTGTTATTTATTGTTCTATCAATTTCAAATAGCATCTGACTTTATGTTCTTCTTTTCCAAAAGATCAATATATTTTGTGCAAATTATGACCATCATTAGCATTGCCTTTTGGCCTGTATAAAGAAATCCAGGCTATTGTTTCAGACCGTCATCATTATCAGATAGTTGAACTGTTATCAAATACGTTACCTTAAACATTTTATTTGATGTTCAACCTTC
The DNA here is from genome assembly GCA_016782315.1 of Nitrososphaeraceae archaeon. Taxonomy (GTDB): domain Archaea; phylum Thermoproteota; class Nitrososphaeria; order Nitrososphaerales; family Nitrososphaeraceae; genus Nitrosocosmicus. The sequence continues at coordinate 9,659 of JADDOQ010000032.1, forward strand.
TTTTGCCCCTCTTGCATTATTTTATAAATTGATTTTCAATCTGTGATGGACATATCTTTAATGTTCTGTTGGTTTTTCCTAAAGTTGATTATTCCCAATACCAATATAACAACTGATAGAATTATTGCTAATGCCGAAAAGTCTGAAGCGATTATGCTGGTTGATGTAGCACCGGCATTATTATTATTATTGTTATTTCCATTTGAAATGAGATCCTGAGTGGATACTGATAGAGATGGGGGTGATGTAACTGAAAGAAATGAAGCCGCAACAAGCACAGATATGCCAATTATTGATTCTATTTTAATTGATCTATTGACGGTGTTGAAAAAACTCAAACCATTTTCATTATGCGCTATAAAAGGGGTATTGGGGTTTTCATTGTTGAAATTTGCTATTAAAATGTTTTTTGATGATTTGGCATATTTTTGGATTTTGAGTTGGTTGTACCTACCAAGAAAAATCAATGGAAATGCCAGTGAGAGTTTTATGATGAGGATATTGCCATATGCTGTATTTAAAATGGCATTTATGCTTTGGAGATGAACCAAACCCAAATACATTCCGGTTATCCCAATAATTGTTAGCGATACAATGGCAATAAGCGAAAAATACGTTAGTAAAATTAAGGTATGTTGTGTGTTTTTTATGCTGTTTTTCATTTCATCTTTATTGTCATTATTATTTGTATTTACGTTTCCAGAACGATGATTGTAAAGTGAAGACTTTAGGCCTTTCAAAAGAATGGTTGACAGAAAAAACAAACCTCCAATCCAAATGGAAACTGCCATAAAGTGAATCCAATCCATGGATATTGCCAAAGAGCTAAGAAATGGTAATGCGTTACTATGGCTAATCATGCTATTTGAATAAAGGTTTATCGAACTGATAATGATAATTACTATTAAAGGTATCAAAATAATGGGGCTAGGTGTTTTGCTTGAATGGTTTTTGACATGATTATCGCCATTAATCTTTTTCTTTGTGGCTCTCTTTTTTAGGGCATAGTGGGTAATGGCCAACCCCATTGTTAACAAGGAGGTTGCAATTCTTATTGCCCAAACTTGCCCAATAGAGGTAGGATACAATATGGAAAAAGTGGAGAATAAATCCATTGTTGTTTCCTTTGACAATTCGTATGCTGAAACCAATATTATTCCGGTAGAAGTAAATGTTATAGCTATGCAACACAATGATATTATGACTGTGAACCTCTTTAGGTATTGATCATTACCATAAATAAAATCTTTATTTTCTTCTTCTTCCTTGCTCTCTTTGTGTTTGTGTGTCCTTTTATCTGAAATCCTATGAAAAAAGAAATAGCTAAACGTTATGCCTATAACTGATACCTGCGAAACAATTAAAATTGATTTTAGAATTGCATCATTAGTTGAAGTCACTGCTTCTGTTGAATTTGAATTAGAGAATTCTTGTTGAGCAAATGTTGCCATTGGCAGTTGGGATGTATACATCGAGAATGAAAGTAATGCTATTTTAGCTATTAAGAGCAATTTCAATCTTATCATGATCAACTATATTTGTATATGTATTAATTCAGAAATCAATTTTTAACTTTACTGTGTTTGGTCAATTACAAATTACACAAATAAGAAAATAAATTATGGTGAGGTAGTTTTGTTTAACATTTGGCTTATTTCATACTGTGAGACATATGGCTCAGGGAATCCTACTCTCTCTTCTGGACAACCATAGCCTCCTTGCAATGCTTTTCTAACCACGTTTTCTGAAATTTCAACAGTTGAATTGTCAGGTGGTCTTTGTTCGCCCTCTGGTGTACAAGAGAAAGTAGCGTCAAAGTTAGTTCCGTTCATATCGCCAAATATTCTATAACTTAGTGTTGTTGGTATGGTCGGGTAAAATATCTCGGATTCGTAACTTCCTACTTCTCCATAAGCTGGTTGCAAATTGGAGGTCATATTTTTATCACCTGCCAATATTTCTACCTTCAATGAGTTTTCTAATCCAGTTATTGGTTGTGTACCGTTTGTATTGGAATTAGTTGGATCAGTAGAGTTTGGCCAAATGGCTCTCAATTCTACGCCTGTTTTATCGTCTACAAATATAGGTTCGTTTAACGAACCTATCACAAATAAATAGTCTTTACCGTTTATGGTAAACAATGCTCTTTGGTGTGCATCTGCTACCTGCATAATAGGTGCTGTAATAATCGACATCATGGCAAAAATGCCAATCCATGCTAAATTTTTATTTCTCAATCTAGACTAAAATTCTATCTTTCGGGATATTAAAGTAATTTTGTACAACTATCGAACAGTAGAATATAACAAACTAAGGATACGGGTTTTTTATTGAAATAAATTACATATATTTCATTCTTTTTATGGTGTTAGCAGAAGATACTGGTAAATATCTACTTTGGAAATTTAATGATTGTTCTAATCGAAGTAGATTTACTTTGCTGTTTCCTTAATCTATGCAAATTCAACTTAAGGGTTTACCATCATCATCTACATTTTGAGCGCCCTTAAACACATTATCATAACAAATCTCAACATCCGCCAAAGAAAGCGTTCCGTGATTGTTTGCATCCCTCGTTACACAATTATAATACCTTGTCAAACCCTTAGCAGTATCTATCAAAGTGATTTGAATCAAAATTACTAGGACTGCTGAAATACCTAATATGCTTAATGTTGCCATTTTGTTTTAATTTTTAATATGCATGTCTATTCTGCCTCTCCTTTCTCTTCTAATAATGGATTATTAACCAATACTTGATAACACTCTCTCACTTCGTTCTTTGATGGTTCGTCCTCAAAATATGTCATCTGAAGAGGTGCATTTGCACTTGAGTCTACTGCTTCTTCTATGCAATCATAAAATACGAGTAAACTGCTATCAAGGGTTTCATGCCAGTATTTATAGGAAGCGGGTCAACAGCCTGAGAAAATGCTAAATTGGCAGAACCGAATTGCAACACCGCAGTAAACGCAGTTATAATGACTTAGGGTGAATATCTTATTTGCATTTTGATTTTTTCTTTATGATAACATCACAAACATTATCAGGCTAAACTGATAACAATATAAGCCAACTCTTGATTCTCTGTTGTTAGTGTGTATTGTAAAAAAACGTTCACTAGAGATGTAACAAATCTTTAGATTCAACATTACTAACTAAAATATTTGATCTGTTTTAAGAGACCTGATTCATACACCAAGTTCATTGAGCCCAATATTCATGCAAAGCTGTTGAATATAATAAGAGCATGGCAATTTAGAATTTGTACAATCGACGAATGAATCAAGAGCCTTATATTGTCGTTTTGTTACCTTACATCAGCAAGGAAAACATTGGACTGTTGACCTTGGCGGATAGCGAACAGAAATTGCAAATAATTGCTAAAGTATTTTAGTTTAGTAACCGAAAGAGGATAAGAGGAGAAATTCCTCTGCCTCTTTTTCTATTTTCACATTAATGGCAATAATGAACATTTGCATCTTTAGCAATAAAAGTTTCGTTTCCGGATTGGATAAAAGACGTAAAAATCATAAAAAACGGATGCTCTGTTTTATTAATGTACCAATTACTTTTTAAATCACTTTTTAGATTAAATAATATTGCTTAAAAAGGACACCAATATTAGCTATTATGAATATTTTCAGGTTTTGCTAAGTAACAAAACAAACCTTTTTTTGGCTTTGTCCATTATTTTTCTGTCTATTATAGTCTATCCGTTAATTTTGCCGCACTTTACCCACCCTTCGATGATTTACCATATAGCCATTCATATAATCAGTTTTGATGTGGCATTGTTTTTAACTTTCATATCAATTTTATCTTTTAAAAAGACTAAAAGCAAAAAGGTATTGCTTACCTCAATAAGTTTTGGTACTTTATTGGCGGTAGAGTTACTGTATTTGTTACAGGCAAGCAATACCCTCGGGGAGTTTCACATACCTTTTATTGAGATAGAGGTACCACATATTCTGTTGCTGTTAATGCTCACGCTGTTTGCTATTGGGGTAATAAGGGTCGAAAAAAGATGAGTGTAGAGGAAAAGGAAGAAACAGGGTATGTTTTTGCATTCAATGATAAGAATGATAAAAAAAACGTCTTATTAAAATTAATAACTTTTTTTCCCGGCATAAGGTATAAAGACCTGTCAAGGTTTGCCAAACTTAACAATGGGACTTTATCACATCATTTGACAAAGCTGGAAAAAAACTCCTCAATAAAGGTTTTGCGAACGGAGAACAGTAATATCACAAGATACTATCCTGCCTCCATATCATCTGATGAAACCATATTAAGAGGGTATTTAAAAATAAAAACAACAAAGCAAATTATAACATTGCTCTATAACAAAAAATTTTGCACCTTCAATGAAATTGTTTTGCATGTTGATAAAGCCCCATCAACAGCATCATGGCATCTAAAGCGACTATCTGAAGCAGAGGTCATAATAAAAACAAAGAGAGATGACATTTCAGAATATTCCCTAAAAAACCCAAAACTAATCGAAAAACTATTCGGAACAACAAACAATACTCTTGTAGATAGAAGCGCAGATAATTATAGCACACTGATTGAAGGCCTGTAGTTTGTTAGACTCTTTATTTAATAAATAAAGTAAAATAGAATACTGATTCAGTAAAAAAACAATTTGAAATCATAAATAATTATTTATTTAGTTAGTGTCTAAAAATCGATTTTTTTCAAATTGCATTTGAATTTTTTATGTTCTTTGAATTGCTTTCCAATAGGAATTCGTGTCATGTGCTTAAACCTATTTATTTTTTCGTTGACTCTTCACTTTAGCGATTTGTAACAGTTCTTGATGTATTGATTGTTGTTTTAAGACGCATTGACCTAAATAAAAAACCAAATTGAACGATATGGAATCCTTTGAAGTTTATTTGACGTGAGATCACAAAATTGTTGAAATGGTGAAAACATTTCTTAAGTGAGCAGAGCGATCTATGTGTTTGTGATCAATGAATTATATCTGCAACATGTCATTACCTAGTTTGATTAGAGATGGATGAAGAATACAACACAAGCAAAATGACTCTCCTGTCAAATCCTGTGCTATATATTCCAAAAATAATGTTTTTTACTAAAGGCAAAGGCATCCACAAAGACTATCTTACAAGCTTTGAACTTGCTTTGCGTGACGCCTCGATAAGCGATCTAAACCTAGTATCCGTTTCCAGTATCAAGCCTCCTCACTGCAAAATAGTAAACAGAGATGAGGGAAGAAAATACCTCATGCCAGGACAAATTGTTTTTACGGTTATGGCCAAGTCGGCCACCAATGAGCCAAATAGACTAATCGCTGCGTCAATTGGTTTGGCCAGACCAGCGGATGATGCTCAGTATGGATATTTGTCAGAGCATCATTCAACTGGAGAGACAGCTTTGAAGGCTGGAGATTATGCTGAGGATATGGCTATGGAAATGCTTGCAACAACAATTGGCTTACCTTCTGATCCAACACTTACGTGGGATCAAAATGAGGAGCAATGGAAGCTTTCAGGAAAGATTTACAAAACACAAAATTTCACACAGTCCGCAGAAGGAAATAAGGATGGCCTGTGGACAACAGTAATAAGTGCGGCAGTGTTAATATTGTGAACTTGTTATTCTTATAATGCCCAAGATTTTTGCAAATATGTCATTTCAGGTCTTTACTGGCCCCAAGAATGTTGGATAATGCCGTTAGAGTAATCCTGTGAATAATTGCTTATTCTATGTCATGCCAAATCAATAGGGACATAATCCAGAGATAGCGCCTACAAGTATTACGATGGATTTTGTATCATATCTCAAAATGGTGACAAATGGGGCGATATAGGAAAAAAAGCTACTAGGAGAGATGCACGGTAACTCAATAACCATAAAAGATTTTGGTGTTCAGTTTTCTAGGAATGCTTCAGATGGGAAAAGTCATAATCCACATGTACCTTCTGACGGATGATATGGTGAGTGAGAATTTGAGCATTAAATTCATCTAATGCAGTTCTTTAGACTTTTTATTATTGCAATAAAACTCTAACACACGTAAAAAAACCTATTCTCATAGAACCCAATTTTTTTTGGTCTAATACATAATTTTAGAAGAAACAATGGATGCCATTGTGAATAACAATTACAGGCCAGAATACAAAAGTAAGTACCTGTCATCATTTCTTTTTTTATACTCTATTGCATTGACTAGCAACCCATTTTGGAGTTCTCTAATGATGTTGTTGTCAATATGCTGTCAAAGGGAAGACAAAATCTCATAGGAGCGCAGCCTTGCTGCATGCTCATATATGTGCGATACAGCCATGATTTCGTCTACCTGTGTCCTGTCCAAAAAAGACTGCAGATCCTTTTTGACAGTGATGGGCCCTCCAACAAAAGAATACTTGAGCCTTTGGTCCACGGCGTGCTTCTCGGTTTTGCTGCATACGCTATCGATGTCATTTACTGGAGATTGCAATGGCGTGTGGTTTCCCCTAATCATTGCAAGTGCCCTTAACTGTATGGATGTGAACAACCGATTTGCCTCTTTGTCTGTGCCAGCCGCAACCACATTTACAGCAGTTATGACATAAGGCTCCTTTAGTGTTTCAGATGGCTGGAACCTGTCCCTATAAATCCCGATAGCTGCATCCAGGTATGCTGGGGCAAAATGGCTTGCAAACGCAAATGGCAAGCCCAATATTGCAGCCAGCTGGGCGCTAAATGTGCTGGAGCCTAACAACCAAATGGGGATTTTCAATCCCTCACCTGGTGTTGCCCTAACCTTGTCTTCATGCTTTGGTGGTGCAAAATAGCTCTGTAACTCAATAACGCTGTTAGGAAAATCGTCTTCTTCTTCCGAACCGTTCAAGATGCGCCTTAAGGCCATGGCCGTCATCCTGTCGGTTCCCGGAGCGCGGCCCAAGCCAAGGTCAATTCTGCCCGGATACAGTGACTCCAAAGTTCCAAACTGCTCTGCTATTACCAGCGGACTATGATTAGGAAGCATTACCCCACCTGAACCAACCCTAATGGTGGAAGTGCCTGAGGCTATAAAGCCGATTAATACCGAAGTTGCGGTACTGGCTATACCTTTGGTATTGTGGTGCTCGGCCAACCAGTAGCGCTTGTATCCCCAACGCTCGGCATGCTGGGCCAAATCCAAACTGTTTTGCATTGATTGCCTTGGGGAGCCATCGACATTTACCATTACTAGATCGAGAACAGACAAGGGTATGCCCGTATTTTTTCTGGGATGCTGCAGCACCATATACAGTAGTTATACCAATCCGTTGTTTTTATCCTTCAACATATATTGCTTTAAGTACCATTGAGTAACGAATGGACACCTATATCCGCGACAATGGATTGAGGCTTGAATATCTAGTTACTGTTGCGTCAAAGACATAAGCAGCAATGGCATGTAGCAAGTTTCATAGATCAAATGATTGCGGCAGCAGTTGCTTTACTGCAACCGTTGGATTCCATGTTGAATCAAGTGTTTATTTATTGGCTGGTCATAGACAGATTACATTAAGGATAATTCCTGATATGATGATATATCTTCAGAGACCCCTATATTCATTTAATTTCTGCCGTAGGAATGTTAAAAATGGTTATCCCTTAATTATATGCATAGCGGCATACAAGCAAACAGTATGACTTTGCTTCACTAGATAGCCCCACCATTATTACAACAGCCGCGAAAAGAACTAAAAACTAGCCATATGACCTGCAATGGTTTCAACTTGACTCTCAACGCTTTTGAGTACCATGGCAAATAATATCCAATTGGCAAAATGGATTGGTTGATAAAATAACGGCCATATCAAGCCCATAATAATCAGAATCCCAATATTTCTTTAGTATTCACAATCAGTCTATGGCGGAATTGATGTTAGGATATACAGAGATATACAAGTCAGATAACGATCGGCTCTATTGTTACATAAGCGGTCGCATCATCAAGATATGAGTAAGCTGAGCCATTGTCAAATATTGGATAGGCTTTATCTGATTTCTAGTATTTAGAATAATAAATCAAATAATGAATGAAAACGAAACGATTAGTATTGTGATATTCAGCTTAGATCGGTTCTCCTTTTCTTTAGCTTCTGAATTGTTCTGTTATCTATTTTTGAATCAGATATTATACGTATGATTTCACTATAAGCTCTATCTTTATACTCATAACCTATGTTCTTGTTTTCAATGTTTTTTAGTTCTAACTCAATTATTTTGTTATAGATATAATCCAGTGTGAACCTATCTAGGCTTTTTCTCTCCCAATCTTCGTTATCCATCATGAAGCTATTGTTTAACCCAACCTTTAAAATTTTAATTCCTAAACATTTTAAATTAAAAAACAGTGACCAAAATTTTGATGTATTGGTATGAGGGGTTGATGGCATATTTAGCAGTTTTACCCGTAAACATGCTGATATAAGATTAGTTGTCTTGATGGTTAACTTTGGTGTATTACCTTTGTCTAAGGAATAATGGGACTTGAACCTTCCTTTCAAAAGGGGGGGGGTTGTTTCTACTCATATAGTTTACATATTATGGGTATAAAAAAAGATTGTAACCTATTGTTATCAATTCTATAAATTATGCTGAATACTATCATTCCACTTAAAAAGAGATAATGATCTATTTTCCTTTTTTTTTGCTTTTAGGTGTGTCAGATAAGATGGGGTTATTATGTCATTGTTTTCTATTCTTCTTGCTCCACCTCTTCCTCTTCGTCATCCGGTCATACGATGTCCGCCGATAACCATAAAATCAGTAATGCTTATTCACCCATTTAGCATCCTGCATCAAGTTAATCTAAGGCCTACTCAGTTGACATACCATATTGGCCTATGGCTAGCATTGTATTTGCTGAAACAACAGTACAAAATCCCTGACACCCATGCTGGATTGTCAAAATTGATTATTTTAGGTCCAATACCGGTGCGGAACCAAAAAGCAAAGGATG
>JADDOQ010000279.1 GCA_016782315.1 Nitrososphaeraceae archaeon
TTATGTTTTTTGACAAGTACAATCCTAAACCTGTTCCATTTGTTGATTTACTGGTGATGAAGAGAAAAACTATTGTTATGTAATATCTGTTGGATGACTCGACATATCATTCCATTAGGTTTATTATTTTCAAATGTATAATTGTTATATGGGATCTGTTTTTAGACCCAAAGACCTATCAGAAAAACACCGAAGAATAATCATTAATGATGCTATAAGAGACTTAAGCCCGAATACCAAAGAATCTGTTTTGGATATTCTGGAACAATGGAAAGAGGATGAATCAGAAAGAAGGCTGGATGATATTTTAGGAATGGATGAGCGTGAAAAACTAATCCATCGTATTATGGATGGATCGAATCAGTTACAGGATGAAAGAGAGTAGCATACATAGGAGAAATTCAACATTCAATATTCAGGGCTCTCATATGATCAATGAGGAATTATAGATCTTGATTTTTTTTATATTTTCTAGCATTATCTATACTAATGAAAAAATTGTAGATTGTAGTCTTGCAACAATAGAACATGATTTCCGATTCTAATGCATCACAAAGCGTATGAGATCTGACTGTCAATGCAATCAACTTTTAAGTTAGAATAATTTTAGATTAAAAAATTATATTTTTCTATTTTAACCATTTCGATCATCCTAAACAAAACAGAAACAGATAATGCAAGTTTATTAATAAATTAATGTTACTGTAAGTATGAGCCTATTTAAATTTCATAAAAAGAAATCTAAAGAAGACGGCTATACTGATGAAGAAAATCAAAAGTTAGAAACTAATGCTCTTTTGAATCTTATTACCCATTGTACCTGTCATTTGAGTGGGCTTTGACATTAGCATAACTGACTTTCCGTACAATAGTCTTAATTATTTTAATATGTCAATAATAATAAAGTGAAAGTAGGTAAAACAATATAGTATGTAAATATTATAAACTATAGTGTAAATTAAAGGATATGAAAATGGGTAAAGGTTTGATTGGTTTGGTTTCCTATATTCTAAGAAATGTGTTAAACATTAGAAAAAGAAACAAAAGTTCACTAAGATAGAAGAAAAACTCTCAAGTATGGTGAATTAAGTGGAGATAAAAGAAGAATTTGAAGAGACAAAGCAAAGTATGTCTATTTTATTAAATTTCTCAATATCTATATCTATATTGATATAGACAAGCATGGGCTGATTAGTCTACCTTGTCTTTTGTTTCCTCGGCCCCTTCTTCAATTCTGTTTCCAGTCTTCTTTGCATCCCTTTTCATCTTTTCTCCTGCAGTTTCAACAGAGTCTTTTATTTCCGACATAGTCATTATAGGTAGAATAAGGCATAAAGAATAATGTTAAGAGACAACATGTCGCTTTTTTAATTTCGCTACTTCTAAATATTTTGAATTTAACTCCCATAAAGCTGCAAAAATTAAGACAATAAAATGTAGTAAAAAATAATTCTTATATGAAATCTAAATTACCAACAAGGATTTTAATGGTTGCAAATTCCATTAAATACCAATACTTATATAGCATGTTAACTAATAGATAGTGATGTCATTTAAATCAAATAATTCAACAACTTCA
>JADDOQ010000147.1 GCA_016782315.1 Nitrososphaeraceae archaeon
CCGGATGAGGTTTAGGTCGCCACCATCGGAAAGGTCCATCATTGTGTCTGCGCCATATTTCACCGCAACCTTTGCTTTTGAAATCTCTGCATCTAGATTCTGATACAAAGTTGACGTTCCTATATTCACATTAACCTTTGTTTTCAGGCCCTTTCCAATTCCAACCACCTTGATTTTCTGTTTTCTGGCAATGTTTTTTGGAATGATTACGGAACCCTTGGCAACGCTCTTTACAACATAATCTATATCCAAGTCCTCATCCTTTGCCACCTGTCTCATTTCTTCGGTGGCAATTCCCCGTTTAGCAGAATAAAGTTGTGTGCCCACTCTTTAACATGTCCATATAAACTATAAATGATTTGAGTTATGGTTACAGACAATCTGTTTCACATATCAGACCCAAAATTTGGCTTTGAGAGCCTAATAAATGAGGGGAAATTTAAACTATTTGGAATAAGTATGATTGATCCTTGTCAAATTTATTTTTGATATTAATTATTACATACTATAATTATATCGAAAATGATTAAAGTTAAAATTAGAACCCCATAATATGGTCAAATTTGACGTGGGCCCGTGGAGATTAAACTCCTTGTGGTAAAGGGTTTTGAATTCTATCAAAAATAAAACCTAATTTATTAGATTTGCTATTTTAGTGACAGAACCAGCCTTTTTCTTTAAATAGTATTTGTATTAGAATATGTCAATAAAAAATGATAGATAACAACAAAATTAAAGATATGATTGAGAAAGCATATTTTCAAAACAGGCAAATGATTGAGACAAATGCATTGAGCATTGAAAATTATGTCCGAGTATATGGAAACAATAATTTGTTAAATAATCTTGAAAATACAAAAAGAGATTTTCTAAATTCAACCGAACAATCAAAGGACAAATTGTTGAATAGTTTAGATCATATCCGAGACGACTTACTCTCAAATGCACTTAAAATCAAGGATAATTATGTGAGCAGGGTTGATACTTTCAAAAGTGTAGGCGGTTTTAAAGATGAGTCTGGAAAGCCATAGTAAAATAAAAAAATATTTAGATCAAAATACATGTGAAATCAATTTGATTATTGGTCAGTATGCAGAATAAATGTAACAACTGTATTTCTTTCATATAATAATAAATCATTAAAGGTCTTAGTGTATGTAATTTCAATATTTTAAGAATATTTAAAAACCTTGCAAATGATGTTAACACTTTGATTTTGTTGTCTTGTTTCTCTTCGTTTAACAAGTGAGATAATTTACATCAATCCGGTTGAAAAACTAAGACCCGTATGTTTGACAAACTAGCTGAAAGATAACCTACCCACTTTGTCCCACTCTTTTATCATGGTTGCATTCCTAATTTTCTGGCAATTGCATTTTTTGTGTATGAATAAATTTATGATTTTTACTTTCCTCTTTTTCATCATCAGTGTCGTATACGGTATAAACTATTTTTGGCATTCCCGGTAGTATGCAATTGGGTTTATTAGCGTTTACCACAAAATCGATAGACGAATATGAATTGAACTTGATGAAAATGTTTCACACTATGATATTAATTACTGAAAAGCCTGAAAACGCTTTTATAGCAATTGGAAAAGGAATGCCCTTTAGTGGTTTTTATGAAAATGAGCCCATGTAGTTAGTGGGCCCAAGGATTTCAGTAAAATATATGTTACGGATCTCAAATATCAGTCTTTTAAAATGATCTTTTCCAAATATTCATTTGCCTGGTTACTTGCAACCAACCAATTTTTTTCACAAATATTATTTTATCATATAACGGTTCCATTATTAATTAAATAAGCAGTCCTAAAGACATTCAGGTAATCAAATCAATGGACCAAGTGCGATGTGATTCAGAAATGAATGGAATCCAAATCAAGTGATTGCTTATTGCCTTCAATAGCCTCTTATCTGCAAGGTATCTCATATTGGCAGGAGGCTGTGGCAGTTAGAAAGAAAAACGCCGCCCTAGTTTTTTGCATGGTAATCAATAACAACACATTTCCTTGATGGTATTAGAACAAATGACCAAGTATTTTCCTGAAAACTGTAAGTTAACAGGTCATTGAACCTGAACATTCAGCGTGAACCAGGGCGTGGAGACTCAGCGGCTAACCTAAATGAAACAGTCCATTGAGTGGTGGAACATAACACAACATTACAACACCAGTGTTTGTTTTCCATTCATACACGCTCCTTGGAATATTGAGCATGGAGCTCCATCTCTTCTCGCTCTGTGCATTTTTGGGCATTAGGATGCCGCTTGCAGTTTTGGAAAGGTTCCCTATACCCAATCAAATGGCATAGCTATGAATTCAGTGTCTCTTTTACATTGTTATCTTTAGTTTCACCAGTCTTTGCCCTTAAACACTATACAGGGGCAAGACCATCACATACACCATTATCGGAAAAGCATGGTTTGAATGTGGCGGTATAAATTGGCATCCAAAAGGCATGGCCATCAAAAACCCTGTCGATTACTTTCCATATGGGAAACAAGGGCAAATGAAGTTTAGGCACCTTGGTGAATGGTGAGGGCATTCGCAGGCCGACACGTTAAAGAAAAAAGAGGCAGGCATATGTCGCCGGAGGAGGAGGAACCATTGTTTTAGCCAAACTGATTGGATGCGGGTTTTCTTTCCTAACAGTAGATACAGAAATTACGATGGCTTTGGTTGTATATAAAACTGCCGAAATATACAGAATTCTAGGGCAAAATCAAAAAAATCCCGTGCAAATTTGTTGAAAGTACCTAATCGGGATGCATAACTTTTTAAGGTAAGTTCAAAATTATTGGGATGTGAAAGATGGTGCGCCTTCGGTTTCAACCAAGGCAAAGGTTTCCCTAATGCCCACGTGAGATTAACAATTCAACCCGCATAAATCAGAACGGTTAATCCCGCCAAAAAAAGGAGCAAACCTGCTTATTCAAAATTGTCTTATCACTTGTGATGGACAGTTATCGCAAACTACAACCATATCAAACACGTTTATGAATGAAAATATTTTTGGACCAAATAATATAGTCAAAATTGGCGTGGTCCTAAGGGGGTATTGAAGATATTGGTTCTCTATTAGGGATTCTAATTCTAGATCAACTGTCAAAGATACAAAGATTTCAATGCATAAATAATCATAATGCCTTTTCCACAATAAATTACTTTAAGTTACGCATTAAAATCATTGGTAAATCGTTCATGTTCATACACAATTCAATAGTGTTGATTATAGGTTAAATCTATATCACCAGGTTGTGTATGTTCTGAATGTCCTAATTTTGTGTCCTTCTTTTTTTTTCTAATATCAATTAAATTGTGTTTCTCAAGAAATTATATGATTCGCTCGTTGGTTTCATTACTGTATTCGGATTCCCCATCATTAATTAGTTCTAATATCTTTATCATTTTTTGTAGGTTGCTTAAATCAACTACTATTCCATAATAGTCCCTGATCCTTCTATTGTCGTTTCATAATGATTCTTTATTCCAGAAGCAGTAGCATCATAAACCACTATTACGTCATATCCTAGGTTGAATGCATCTCTAGGAGAGGACTCAACACATATTTATGTGTCTATGCCACAAAAAATTAGTGTACTAACCCTTTATGCTTTGAAGCCATACCCGTAGCTCGGTGTCCTGGAATGAAGAATCTCATCTTTTTAAGATAATGTGGATTAATCACATATAGTCTTTCCCATAAGTTTTTGAAGAAAGAGATGCCACTTATACAGGACTCTATAAGAATCGTAAAAAATGAAATAGATGATGAGAAAAACCCCTAGAGTCCAAAAAAGGAAAACAAAAAGAAAAAGAAGGCATTCCAACAAAAAAACTAGGGCGGGGTCATGGAAACTCGGTAATAGTTGGAAAACTGATGGATAGCATTCCAAAGGCATTGTTCATAGGTGTTATAGTCGCATTGGACTTGAGGGGACTTTTAGCAGCTGTTATTTCGCTGATTATAGGAAATAGCACTGCTTCGATAGAAGATGCAAGAAGGATGTCTGAGGAAGGAAAGTCAAGGAACCAGATACTAAAAAGGTGGACATATGTTTTCATATCAGTTGTTGTTGCTGGGCCAATTGGTTATTTCTTGGCAAGGCCACTTGATAATGAGTATTTATCCATCATCATAGGATTTGCAGCCGGCGATGTGATGGCGTTTATTGTAGAGAACCTTATTCCTGAAGCATATAAAAAAAATGAATGGCACATTGGTATATCTGCCGGACTTGGATTTCTAGTTGGTATAACAATATTTCATTTTCTATGATGCAATATACAAAGGCATCTCACTTTGCCAATCAAAATAACTATCAACTCATTATTTAATTGTCAAACTAACGAGCTACTACCCGCTAAAACATGTAGTTTATTCAAATCAACACTAGGATAGAACCTAAAAACCCAAAAACCTTTTGTCATTATCTTTAAAATCAATTACGAAACCACCAAAGCATTTCTTTGCACCTGCTCAGTTGAGCCTTTAATTCTTTAGCATGATAATCTGCAAAATAATGCATCCAACTCATGGTAATCTCTGGTTTGTTTTTCTTTTTTTTGCAGATAAATAAATCAGTCACGCATTTAAAAATGGTTCCACGACATCAATCGCCTTCTGCAGAATCACATATTAATCCATATTAACAGTGAATTAGTGAACGGTAATAACAATAATTAGGTATGTTAGATCTTTAAAATTATAATGCCCTGTTATTACTTTGATATTTATGGTATGTTTTTTATAGTTTAATGTCATAGTATGCTATAGTTTGACGATTAATTCAAAATTTGAAAAATCAACAATATTTTTCACCGTATTCATAGGCCTAGTTTCAATTCTTGCATCTGCTAATGTATATGCTCAAACACCGACTAATAGCTTAAACACATCAGCTTCTCAAGGGGCAAATACAATGTCTATGAATGACATGGCTGATAGTATCATATCATCTAAAATTTCCAATGCAGATAACTTTACAGGATCTATTTCAATATTCCAACCAATAATAAACGAATTCAAATCATCCATAAATACCAGTCTAACCGATGCAATTTCAACTGCAGAGCAATCCCTTGGAAATAACGCTACCACCTTAGCAGCATTTATTCATCCCGAAAGGGAGTATATAGTATACAATGTTTATGCATTAGACGCTAACAACAATCCGCACAAAGTAATAGTGGATCCTGGAAATGGAAATATCCTGACATCTCAACAAATGTCATTTATGGAAATGATGATGATGTTGCATGGTGATAGTGATAACGCTGGACCGCATG
>JADDOQ010000280.1 GCA_016782315.1 Nitrososphaeraceae archaeon
CTCAGGAAGAGCCTATTAAACTCAAAGAGAATAACTATCATGAAAATAACAAATCATATAATCTGTTTATGCCGGGATTTAGTCTATGGCAAGATTATGCTAAAATATGGATGGACATTTCTAAGGATCTTGCAAATAACACTACAACAAAGGTATTTAGATATTTCGAAAATACTAATGAAAAGAACTGAACTACTACTATAGTATAGGCTAGAGTGATTAAAAGTAAAAGTTGAATATAAAACAATAAATATGTTTTAAAATCTTTATAATAACATCTAGATCTTTTCTATTGTATTTTTGCGCCATATCTATTCATAATAAACTTGGCGCAAACAATCTGTTTGTTAGTACTGATATAGACAAGTAGTAAATAAATTAGACAACTGTTTATCCTATTTTTAGTATAGACATATGAAAAGTAGATAATTAATAAAAAAATTTAGTTTTGATTAATCTTTGTATAATACTGGGTACTATATCTATTACCTCAGAACAGAAAGAAATAGGAAATGACAACAATGGATATGTACAGGAATTGATTGTTGTCGGTATAAAAGATACCAGAAAAGGAATAGACGAGGAGATATTTCCAAGATTGTTTACAAAATTTGATGCTAATTCATTTCATGGTATTGGCCTTAGTCTCTATATTTCGAAACATTATAGAGACACATGGCGGAAAGATATTAAGCCGAGGGACTTTACTCATCACTTGGCTGGAGCTCTCTTTATGGTACCATCGCCTTAGCTTATGATCTAAAACTAAATGATAATAGGTCAGGCATTGGGGTTTTAGATGGGGACACGGTGGAATTGTGGAAGTGATGATGCCTGCCCTGACTGTAGGCAAAGCGTTGGATGCTGAGTTATTGGGGGGAGACGGGGAAATTCATAACAAAACTGGAGATTACCTGTATGCAGATACGAAACTAGAAAGATTTGTTGAAGGGGGATTATGGGGTATAATGAGGGTTAGAAATGATACGGCGGTAGTATGATACAGCTCCAATTGTGTTGCTAAAGGGGGCAACGATGGCAGTAATTAATACCCAATTGTTTGCAGGGGGATTTAACGGGGTTACGGTAGTGGATGATAATGATTATGTTGATGGTATTGTGACTGCTATTGATATACTAAAAACCATACGAGAAGGCAAAACCCTGAAAACTATGATAGCAAAAGACATAATGACTCCTAATCCATATGTAGTAAAAAAAGATGCACCAATAAATGATGTAATTGATGTCATGATTGAAAAAGGGGTTGTAATGGTGCCTGTTGTAGGGGATAATGCTAATAAAATTATTGGTGTTGTATCCGGATCAGATATTATAACAGAATGGTTGAAAGAAAGACTTACTCCATAGAATGATTGTTAAAAAATAGCAATGACACAAATTTATAAAAAGGAAAAGGGCTGTTTCAATTTAC
>JADDOQ010000281.1:0-1449 GCA_016782315.1 Nitrososphaeraceae archaeon
TCCAAGCAGTATAGATAGCCATCGTCAGAGCCTACAAATATTAGTTCGCCATTGAAGGAAGGCGATGACCACACCTCCCCCTGTGTGTTAAATGTCCATTTTGGATTTCCAATCTTGTCTATTGCGTGCAACCCTTTGTTCATAGTCCCAATAATAATCATGTCATGTGCTATGACTGGTGAGGAAAATGCCCCACCATCAATCTCAAAATTCCATATTTGCTCCCCTGTATTTGCATTCAACGCCAAAACTAGATTTTTACCAAGAAATTTTGTTTCTCTTATCCATGAGTCAAATGTGGCAGTTACCAGAACACTATCCTGAATCAATGGGGTGGATACGATGGGGCTGCCTATGTTTGAGTGCCATTTAATTTGCCTTTGGCTTATTTGTATTGCAAAAACCCTTCCCGTGATAGTTGAGGCATAAAGAACCCCGTTATCAACAACAGGTGACGCAATGAGTGGGCCCAACTCAATGACCCATAGGAGATGAGGTCTTTTTGACAAACTGGAAGAGTATGATGCCCCTGTTCGCCCATTGTCCCCCCTAAACATTTTCCAGGAATTTTTCCCCCCTGTTAATTCCATCAAATAGCTTTATTGAGGATATATTATAACATATTTTAACAAGGTCAAAAAAGACTTTGGTGCACCGTTGGTATTATTATTATCATTGTAGGGGCATATCAAAAATAATAACATGCCATCCAAATGTGCTAAAATAACCTCTAGATGGCATGGCGATTTTTCAAAATTATTTTGATTTATGTTTTTTTTGGCATGGTGAGATCCTTATCTTTTTGATGAACTTGTTAATGTTGAAAAAACCAAAACCTTCCCCTATAGGATACAATTAACTTTGACTTGTGCATTATTGGGAGTGTCACTGCATTTTCTTTGATCTTTTTGCGTTATGGCTTGTTTTTGATGGTATTTGTTTATCAATAGGATTAATAGAGCAGTCAAAACGATACTATTTTAAATGTCATTGAACCTGAATTCTAAAACCCAGTTAAACAATGGGACCAAAATCCCTAACCTGGGACTTGGGGTCTATCAAATCCCACCAGGAGAAATGACATTTCAAGCCGTAAAATATGCATTGATCGTTGGGTATCGTCATATTGATACTGCAAAACTGTATGGCAATGAGGGTGATGTTGGAAGGGCAGTAATGGAAAGCGGAATCCCGCGAGATGAAATATTTGTCACAACAAAGGTCTGGAACAGCGAACAGGGGTATGATTTGACTCTAAGGGCACTTGAAGGCAGCTTGAGGCGCCTAAACTTGGCCTATGTTGATCTTTATCTTATTCACTGGCTAGTCCTAGGCAAGATTGCTGAAACATGGAAGGCTATGGTTAGGATACTAAAAGAGGGTAAATCCGGGGCAATTGGTGTGAGTAATTACCAGATGGGTGAACTACGGGAAAACCATGAAAACGTC
>JADDOQ010000281.1:1461-1533 GCA_016782315.1 Nitrososphaeraceae archaeon
AGCAATAAACCAAGTGGAGTTTCATCCCTTCCTATACCAAAAGAATCTGTTGCGTTTCTGTGAGAATAATAA
>JADDOQ010000033.1 GCA_016782315.1 Nitrososphaeraceae archaeon
AGTATGGGCCCTGCGTAACAGATGAGTCATTCAAAGCAGATGGCTGCAAATATAGAACATTTGCAAAAGATTACGAAATTAGCAATAGGGGAACAAAACAGGAACATGCATATATCCCTAAAGAACAAAAACAACACTATCAAAAGGAATACCGCCAATGGCTGCCAATAAAAAACCTTAAAGAACAAAAAAAGGAGTGGAGGCCATGTGGATACTTTGATCAGTTAAACATTGCATTAGCCTCCAGCCATTCCATATTCAATTATTCCATTTTCTTGGCGCTTGTTTCACACAACAAAAGTTTTCATGAAAGAGATCTACTGGTACTGGATGAGGGGCATCTGTTAGAAACAGAAATTGTAAAGTTTAGAGGGTTAGCAATATCTAAAAGAAGGTGGAGATAATACATCGGCAATTTTGAAATTACCGATTATGGGTACGACAGCATAGAGAGATGGGTCGATTTTCTGATAGATCTAGAGTCAAAAATGCTTGGGTTAATTGGCAATAGATCTTTAGCAGAATCACTGATGATTGAAAGAAATGTCAAATTCAATTACTGTGAAGGGAAAATCAGATGCAATAAGGAGGACAATAAAGAAATCAGAAAGAAATTGGTTTCTGCGTCTGATTTGTTTGAAAGTGACGAGGAAATTGCAAAAAAATACGATAACGAAAGTACAGTGCCAAACAAATTAACGAACTTTGGTAGCGAGCTTTCCGTTGATATCATAAGGGATACCGAAAGACTTACAAGAACTATAAACAGCATCCTAGCAAATCCAAATAATTGGATAGTCTCTGAAATAAGAAAGGAAGATTACAAAGTAGGTAGAGTAGAGTTTAAACCATTGGATATTGCACCCTATTGCAAATTTGTATTTGGAAAAGCCTCAAAAACATTGATAATGAGTGCAACGATATTAAACCACAAAACATTTTGTAGAAGTGTTGGCCTCAAACCCGATGAGGTAAAATACATACAGATACAATCAGACTTTCCAATTAAAAATAGGCCTATACACCCCCTTGACATTGCGTATCTTAATTACAGCAATCTGCAATCTAGTGATGTGATCTCTCGTATTGCGAAGACTGTTGACAACTTAATGTTTGTTCACAAGAACGATAAGGGGATAATTCACACATCGTCATACGAACAGCTTAGATCCATCAAAGAAAACATATCACAAGAAAATGCAAGAAGGTTGTTGGTAACGGATCCAGAAATACAAAGAGATGAGGTCCTTTTCCAACACGTGTATACACCAAAACCAACCGTCCTCATCTCCCCATCTTTGCATACTGGTCTTAATTTAAGGAACAATCTCTCAAGGTTTCAAATAATAACAAAGGTGCCTTATCCAAATAAAAGCGACAGATGGATCAATGCAAAAAGAAAAGAAGACGAAGAGTGGTACTATTGGCAGACAGCATTAAAGATAATACAGGCATATGGCAGATCCGTCAGGTCAAAAGAAGATTGGGCAAAGACATATGTTTTGGATTCTGCATTTGGTTATTTTGTAAAAAAGAACCAAAATATTCTACCTAGTTGGTTTATCAATGCAATTAGAAGCCGGAACAAATGAATTCGTGTTTATGTTTTGCATCACAATGGCAACATCAGGAGCCAAAATGCACAGGCAATGCATCTCGCCAACAGAATGTCATTTATGCAACAAGGTGGACTTTTTATATTAAATGCAGATTAAATTGGGCGGATCAAACTTGTTTTATCCACTTATCTAATGGGCGCTAAAAATAACACGCAGGCAAAAACATCCACTTTACAAACAAAATATCAAACACCCAATCAATAGTCAATTAATCAACAGACACAAAAAAAAACACATCTACAATAGAATAAGGTTTAACTGCACTTTTTCTTATCATAATTTGATCAAAGAATTTTTAATCAATAATTTCATATTATAACAATAATGAAACAGCAATCAAACATACCAGAACAATCCAAATCGTATATTGCAATAATACTACCCTTTAAAGTCAAGGATACAAAATTTAAGCCCATCCCAATAGAATACATTAGTGGAGATAGTAAAGAGGAAGTATGCCTAATTAATGAGACTCTGAAAATAGACTCTACTGGAATTACCACAGAGGAGATAATTAAGGACTTTACAAAAAAGTTTTTAGACAATTGGAATAGATTCCAAAAGAATGAGCCGGTCAAAAACTATCTATACATAAATGCTCCAGATATTTCACCAGATGATTATCTGGAACTTAAAAGAAGGTATGATGATCTTGTTGAAAAATAAATAGGACTGCAGGATTAATTATAGCTAAAGAAATAAACAGGCTGTTTTATTTTTTTTATGTTTTTTGGAAGGTATGTATCTCATCAAATCATTTTTTATCATCTCGTAAAGTTATTTGTGTAGAAGACGGCATGGTTAGATTGGATATAGCCACAGTCTCAATTTCCTCATCATTTGTCAACCTCATAAAAGAACATTCAAAAAACATTGGAAACATTCAATCCAAAATAAACCCCATAAATTACATTATTGAAACTATCGAAAGACCATTATCGTTTTTAGTAAAAGAAAAAGCAGGTCTATTAAGATCAGAGTGATTCTGACATGCATAATTGCTAGTTTTTAGTTTAAAAAAAAGATTAAAATTATTAGATTAAATAAAAATTAAAGTATTTTTTTACTCTCTGTTATCAATCTGACTCATCAGAATAAATCAACTTCATTTCGTCAAATGTGAGTTTTCCTCCACCAGACATCTTCTTCATTGCTGCCTCTTTTAATGAATTCCATAGTTCATGGTTTTCTCTATTCTTTTTCATCTTATCTTGGGGAATGTCATGTTGTCTACTTCTTCTATCAACATTTTGTCTTCGCTGCCTATCAGAAGAATATTGCAATCGAGACTTTTTGAACTCTATTGCATTTAGTTGAGTATCCACCATCTCTAATTTTGCGCCAGCTTCTCTTACTTGATGAATAATCATTCTTCTCTCCTCATAGAGATCCTCCCTTTTATTCAATAACTCGTCCAAATTTTCTTTTAACTTTCCGATCCCCTTTCCAATTTCCGCCTTTTGGTCAAATATTTTTGTCATCTTTCCCCGAAGATCGTCAAATTTCATAGCCATGGATTTATAGGTATCTTCTTTTTTGTTGATGACTTTTAACGCATGAAGCCTAGTTGCAATTTCCTTAGATTTTAAGACTAGCCTTCTTTCCTCATCTTTAGATAATTTCTTTGTTTGAATATCTTTTTCTATCTGGTCTAATGCCTTTGTTAAATTTGAAATATTATAACGGTCTCGCCTAGGTCTGCCTCCGCCTCCAACTCCATTGGAAGAAGCTTTGGTATCCAAGGTTTTCATCCTTTTTCTCTCTTCAATTAAATTATTTTTTAACTCGGTGAATTTGGTGTAATCAGCATCTTTTGCTTCATTTGTATGCTTTAATTTTAATCGCTCTTCCTCCAACTTTACCCTTTCTTCATCAATTATTTTTTTTGTTTCCTCTATTTTCTGATTAATTCGTTCTATCTGACTTTCCCCTTTTTTTTGTTCCTCTATAAGTTGTCTTTTGAATTCTAAAAGAGTCTTTTGATTTGAATCTATTGAATTATTCATTCTGTTATCTTTTTTTATTGCAGAAGCTGTAGCTGAAGCAGTAGAAGCTATAGCTGTATTTCCGCCATTCTGTTCTTGAACCACGCCGCCTAGAACTATTAATATGTGGAAAAATATAATCTTTATCATTACCATTGTAAGGCAAAACACAATGCACTTTTTTTGGTTTTAGATAAGGTTAACAATATTGTTTTTTGAAATTTTTACCCACACACAAATGAAATACTTTATAATGATTTATTCTGATTGATAAAAGGAAGGAAAAAGATTTTTTTGTGGATCTTATAGTTATGTCAAGTTATCAAAAAATTTAGGTTATGACTATATAGGAGGCAATTCAACTTTCTTGTCAAACCCACCAGAACCAAACTTGCAATAAAAGCATTTATCTGACATCATATATGGGATTTGTTGAATAACAACAGCACCTAATTTCAACGCAATCTTTGTCATAATTCTGAACTTCAATGGCATTGCAGGAATTACTTCTTTAAAATAAACATTATAATGATCAGGACAAAATTTAAGAGTCACATTAGACGATGGCCTCTTATTCATATCGAGGTTTTTAGTAGCTGAATTCAGATTCTTTGCAACATTAATCTGTTCTCGAATATACTCATGTTTTGGACATGGACAATCCTTTCCCCCAGGATGCTTATAGGCAGGAGTATTTTTCCAATCAAATCCTGAAAAATCTTTATCAAAATCATCCATTATTATTTCATGTACATATATGCCATATAGAATATAAATATATGGTTTACATGTTGGCTCTAATGTGTTTGCAACAAGGCCAGCCTGTTGAAATTTATGCAACGATAAAAAGGATGATCATAGTACAGGTGATTTTTGTTTCATTTTAATAGGTAGTTGTCAGTTACGAAAAAAAGGCTTCGTCCTCACCGAATATATAAACAAACCCTCAAAGGAGTTATCCATGATTAATCACAACCCATTTTGTAGAGCAAATTCGCAATTAAATTATAATGATTGGATGTTAAACCTATCGAAGATATATTTCGTACAATAATCGATAAATAGGGTACTTTGGATTTAGATTCAAATCTATAGCCTTCTAAAAATATTCTTTCGATATTAGAGTAGTTTCTTCTATCAAGGTCTATTAGGCTGGATAAAAAAAGCCCTATATCCAAACTTTTTGAGTATGTGGAATTTCGTTTTTGAATAAGCCCCAAATCCGTTCGAACTATATCGGATCTTTTTGTTATCAAATAATTCTGTGCCTTGTTGTCTATAAAACAGAATCCAGCATTGTGTAGTCTACCAGTAATTACTCCCACTTTAAAAACAATTTCTAAATCGCCGTTATTTTTTAAATATTTATATAAATTTCCACCCTCAATATATTCCTCTACGATTGTATTTTTGTCTATTTTATAGAGTTTGGGTGTAGGAATTCCAATTTCATTTAATTTTTTTCTGTTTTCTTCACCTTCGTTTGTCATAATTGATTTTCCAAGTTTGAGTGGCGGTGAGGGATGTAACAAGAATAAAGATATTAATGAATATAAGAAAATTAACAGGAATTCATTTATCTCCTTTGTGGATTTATCTTTTTTAACAATTGCCTTTATGCCATTTAATTTTATGATGTTTATATCCCTTTGCCAATTTAATGAATACAATATATTTTAGTTAAATGATTAAGAATAGTTTATTTTAAACATTTTCTGTTTTTTTTACAAAGTTTCTGCAACTCTAATATTTTGAAGGTTTGGGTTTATTTTTTTATACAATGTTATTGTGTAAAATACACAAGCTATTTTGAAATCGCTACCGCTTTTATAATTGCAGGAATCTGATTTCCCTGTTAGGAAAAACCATGCCGACTTAATCACTCCAAATCAACAAACGCCCATTTTGATTCAATTTCAAGTGCAAATAACAACTGGATCACATCAGACCAATGGATGCATAAACAAATAAAAAGATCAAACGATTGACGGTTCTTTAGTGTTTTTTCCACTTTAACTGAATTCTAAAGGTGTCTTGGCAAACGTGCCTCTACCCCACCCATTTATAAAATAAGCAACAATGCAAATGTAAATAAATAATACGCATCAACAGGCAAGTAATAACATTCAATAGCACTGCTTCAAAAATATGCAAGGCATCCCAGTCAGCATCAATGTTACCACCAATCTTACTATGCAAATAAAAATACAACAGATATTTCCATTTATCTACTAAAAACAGTTAACCATTTTTGCAACAATCAATTTATGGCTCTTTCACAATTGCAAAAAGCGAATCAAAGTGATAAAACAATGATTAAGGATTCCCAAGCAGTGAAAAAATTGGATTCACCTTATGGCACAGAATGCATAATGCCAAAAATGAAAAATCGAAAAAGGGATCATTTAATGATGAATGGCATATCGATAGCAAAGGCAATACAACTAACAATACAAAATAAAATCCATAGTTTGTTTGGAGTCCCTATTTTTTTAGTTTTTTACCCAGCTAAGATGATAGTTTTTCCATGCCATTATTACCTACCAATGCATAAACCAGAAGGCAGACTACTAATGCAATTATTATTTGTGAAATAGTTTTTATTAATGTTAATTGGAAGGCTATTGGCATTATTAATATCCAACACATTATTGAAAACATTATTAAAATTAACTCTATTGAAAGAACTTTGAACATCCAAAAAAACACCGTTTGTGGTGTTAAATATATTGTTCCCATCTATTACAGAATCAACAGTATTTATGAAAGTTATTCCAGTAAGGTTATTTTCGCTAAATAGGTTGTATTTGATATTTGTTTGATCGGAGGTATGAGACGCAATCCCAATGGTGTTATTACTCACCATGTTATTGGTTATATCAAATGATGTGGATCCTGTAACGTAAAGGGCAACTTTATTGTTATTTATATTTAGGTTTCTAGCAATAGTATCATTACTTCCGGAGATATAAATCCCGGATTGAAATCCGGAAATAATACCATTACCCGTTATTGTGGTATTTTCCTGACCACCTATCATTATTCCAACTTTATTGCTATTCATTCCCGGGCCCTTTATGGAAAATCCATTGAGATCTATTCGTGTATTTTTGTCGCCTACGATTAATCCATCACCAGTACATATCAGATTGGAAATTAGTTTCACTTCACCTTTTATTACCTGGCCACAGGAGGGATTTTCGGTAATAGAATCCTGAACTTCACCAATCAAAGATAAAGAATTACCTGATGTTGCCAATGCGATTGTTTTGCTGTTTGAGAATATTGGAGAAGCCGATAAAATGGAAAAAACTGCGACAAAGAAAAACGCAAAATGGAAAAAATTTTTTTGGCAAATCATAGACATAACATTCACTTAATAAAGTCTAGATAACTTTATTATATCAATATTACCATTAGCAAAGTTATGCCAACATCAACAAACTAACATTTTTAAACGCTTTATAGAAAATCGTCATAATATTGCGGAGACTGTATTTTACACCATATGGCGTGGGTTTAGGTCATGCAAGCCGCCTTTTAGTTTTGGCGGATTATTTTAGAGAGTACCAATTTGAATCAAAATTCTCATCATTTGGCGAGGCAAAAAGCTACCTGAACCTACATGGGTATGAGTGTAATTTGGTGCCGCCAGTTGAGTTTTTGTGGGGAAGGGATGGGGAGTTCTCACTAAAGCATAACATATCAAAGATCCCAAAATGGGTGACTAACCTGCCAATTCAAATAAATAGAGAAATAAGATACATTAAAAAGTTTAATCCAGAAATCATAATTTCAGACACAAGGGTATCATCACTGGTTGCGGGGAAACTGCTAAACATCCCAACGATTTTACTCATTAACCAAATAAAACTATTATTGACACCAAGGCTTAGAGAATTTCAAACCGCAAAATTTTTTGAGACATGCCTTGGGGAATCAATGGGGGGTTTATGGAATATATCAGACAACATCTTGATACCAGATTTACCCCCACCATACACAATTTCAGAAGATACAATAAATTCGGTTAAATCCACAAAATCCAGAATAAAGCACATTGGATTCATATCACCTAAAAAGATCCTTTCAAATGAGAGAACAAACAGCATCATAAAACTGCTTCAGATAGATAAAACCAAATTACTGATCTTCGTTCATATTAGCGGCCCCAAGGAAACAAGAAAACCAATTATTGTGAAAATTATGGAGGCATGCCAAAATCTAACCAATATTCAGTTCATTTTTTCCGAAGGAAAAGCAAATGGAGATAACCGTCCAAAAAAAGTTTCAAGCAACATATGGTATTATGAATGGTGTCCCCATAGAGACGAAATATTCCAACTATCGGACATTTTGATAATTAGGGGAGGGCACACAGCAATATCACAAGCAATTCAGTTTGGAAAGCCATTCATATCAATACCCATAGAAAATCACGGTGAGCAGCTTTCTAACTCCATTAAAATACAAAAACTAGGCATTGGAATAACCCTTAATCCCAAAATAATAGAACCATCAATCATAAAAAAATCAATCGAAAAGATAAGCAACGACAACAAATACAAAAAAAAGGCATCTCAATTGATGGAGATAAGCAACAATCTAGACGGAATTGAGAATATCAAGAATATCGTCCTTTCTCACATCTAAGTCGAATTGTCTGGTTTCTTTCAAGGAAACTCCATTCAAGTGATTAGTTTTGATTTTTTGAAAAACAAGTTCGAAATCCTTCTGGGTAACGTCTAAATATAAAGGACAAAAGCCTGAAGACTTTTCATCAACAGTATTGCTATTGATACTATAAAAATATCTCAGATGATGTTTAAATTCATAATTAAAAAGAAATGGAGTCAATGGAATTTTTCCCGATTCAAAAGACAGTAGAATGTTTTTTTTAAAGAACCATAGAGGATGCAAAAAAGGTAAAAAGGGAAGGCAAATGAAATTTGTTTCAGCCTTCATCTGTAACAAAAATGTGACAATGGTTTCATCAATTAGTAATTTCTTCATCATCACCCTTTTGCTTTGATTTGAGCTAAAACCATAATCTAAAAACGACTTGTCGGTATTTGGATACAGGTGGGTGAGATCGGTTAAATTAATTACAATGTTATTGATTGGGTATTTTTTGATGATCCTATCAAATGTCTTCAAAGTTTGTATCAGGTTACTTTCACCATCATAAAAGACAAACGGGATTGGGAAAAACCCATTGTTTAAGATTGAGATAAGGGATAGAAAAGAGTAATCGTCATAAATTGGGCAAATGACTGCCTCCCTAAAGAACTTAAAGGGAATGACTTCTTTATTTTTAGTTAGCAGAATACTGACATACGCAAAATCACTCCCGATTAGCACAAATAAATTTTTATCCGCTTCAGATTCATTAGTAACATACTTTATGCAAGGAGACAGGCTGGAGATCTCACTTATCACAAGAAATTCAAGATCCTTTTTGAAAAATAAAAAATCGTCATTATCTTTTGAATCATCCATTTTAGACATTCTTATCGTAATAGAAAACTTCTCATTAGGCAATAAAATTTCTTTTCCAATTCGGGTAACTGTTTGTGACAAAACATCAAAGTCAATCATTAGGCATTTGGCTACAAAAATACATGATATTCCAGAAATCTTGCTTAAGAGACCCATCGTAAAAACCATTTCTTTAGTGTTTTTCAATTCTACAATAAAGTAAAACCCATCTTTTTTTATCGCTAAAAACAATATACTGTTTTCATTTAAAGTATCCCTTACCAAGTTATACAGGTAATCCAAAAATGTATCCGACTTGATTACAGGTTCTAACACCAGAACCTTTTTTTCATCATTCATTTTTAGTTTGTACAATGGAAAATATATAAATAAAGACTAAGTCAAGGTCAAGAATTGAGAAATTGCAGTATATTTTCCTTATCAGCGGCATCTGGAACATGCTTTAAATATTCCCTAAATGAATCCCTTGCGTCCTCATCAATGCCAAGATTCAATAGGACAACCCCCAGATTTTTGTATATTGGCCCAAATCGTATTGGATTTATTTCTATTGCTTTAGAATAATATTCCCTTGCCAACGGATAGTTTTTATTTTTAAGGTAAAAGTTTCCCAATCCCCTATAGGCCAAATAAAACTTTGGGTTTATATCAAGAACTCGCTTATAGAGAGATACACATTTTTCGTCATTAAGTTCATTTAGAATTCCAGCAAGTAAGCACAAGATTTGAGGATTCTCATTCTCTTCCTTATTTGGTGAGTTGGTATTCAAAATAAGATTCAACAGGTCAATGGATTCTTGCAGTTTACCCTGAATTTTTAATCTTTCAGTTTCAAGGTAAATCCTATTAGATTTTTCAAATTTAAACTGCTCATTTTTAAATATATCAATCATGTCTTTTGGAAATATCAAAATTGAGAAATAGTCATCCTGAGACCAATCATCTTCAAATTTATCTTCCGGAATTGCACCATAGGAGTCAGGTTCAGTTACGTATGTTAAGACCCGGTTTTCATTGGCATCATAACCGCATGCAATAGTTGCAAATTGAACTGTTTCCCCAATGCCAGGAAGAACAACAATAACTGGAAAACCCTGGGTAACCCTTTTTTTCAGATCACCAAGAGATCCCCTGTAAACGATAGACGAAAGATTCAATTTTTTCTCAATTATCTCAAGGCCCTCGATAAAAACAGTTCCCCTAAAGTTTTTGTATTGAAGAGATCTTTTCTCAATTTCATCAAGGGGTATTTCTTCACCCCAAAACCTAGACAAAACGTTGATTACAAGAGGAAAAACCACATTTTCCTCATTTTTGTTAACTAGAGGTAATATTATTTGATCCATGTTGTCATTTTTGTCTCTTTGCACAACTTTACAGAATGCATCATTAAATAAAAATCATAATGTTGGAAATAGATCCTTGCCAATACGGATAAAAACACACGGTTTTTCCTAGATGGCGGGATTATCGCAGGATTAAGGAAAGCCGGGAATTTTCAACCGATTTTTTGCCGTGTGTAGTGAAAAGACAGTATTGCTCCAAAATAACACAAAATGGAAAAACGATTTAATGAACATAAAAAGAGTGTGTGTTTTTATGGGTATGTATATGTTATATCCCGGCTATATTTTTAGAAAGTTTTCCATCATATATTTACCATGTTTTCCACTTTTCTCGGGGTGAAACTGAGTTCCAAACAACGGTTTTCCATTAAGGCAAAAGAATTCATTGTCGCACGCCTTGGAACTGCCTAATAACGTGAATTTTTCAGATAGTTTAGACACACAAAAATTGTGGCTTTCAAACATTTGCACAGATTCATAATCGGGTAACAATGCAGAGGCTTTCAGTATATCGATTTTTACAATGTCCCGAATTTTCTCCATTTTTTTCAATGTGCAACCCAAAGTTAGAGCGAGTATTTGGCCACCATAGCATATCCCTAGCAATGGCTTATCGTAAATTAGACACCCTTTAACAATGCAAGAATTCACTTTATTGATAAGTACAGAATTGCGTTGTCTCCCCGATAGAATCACATTATCATAACCTTTCAAAAGATCAAGATAGTCATCATTCCCCATAGAGAAAAGATGGTTGCAATCATAGCAGGCAAAATCATTGTCAAGATCATTTAATATTTCAATAATGTTATGGAGATATGGGGAGAAATTATTTATCAACAGTGTTTTCAATAGTTTTTAAGTACTATAATAACCGAAAATATTTTTAGTTTACTCTATTTACCCTATTTGCCCCATCGACTGTTTCAAATAAAATTAAATTAAATTAACTCTCAAAAAAACAATTGGAATGAATGCAACGAAAAAGAAAAGAAAGCCAATATTGCTGATAGACGACTCAATTGATTCGCAAAGAATCAAAAGATTATTTTGTGAAAGCGAGGTAGATTTTGTGGAATACCACATAAAAAAATTTGAGGAAAGCTGTTGTGGTGAGTTGCCCACTACAAGGACCCCATCAGTAATTGCAGAAGGGGGCATCTATAGGGAAGAAGAGAAGATAAGGAATTATATAAAACAGTTAAAGGAAAAACAAAACAAACTGTCGCAACCACGACAAATACACCAACAGGGTGACACCTCAAATCACAATAAAAGAATTGAGGAGAGTGAAAGCGCTTATTGGTAACGCATTTGGTTTCAAAACTACCTGTCGACGGAAAGGCTTTTAGTCAAAAAAGAATGCACATCATTTATTTTTATTCTTTCCTGATTCATAGAGTCCCTGTATCTTATCGTAACAGTATCATCATCCATTGTCTGATGATCGACAGTGAATGCAAATGGGGTGCCTATTTCCTCTAAACGACGATAACGCCTCCCTATAGAACCAGATTCATCATAAAAAATATCAAAGTCCCTGTTTAAAAGTGACACCAGGTCAAACGATTTAGATTTAAACTCATCCTTTTTTAGCAACGGTAAAACACCTGCATGAATTGGGGACAGATAAGGCTTTAACTTTAGCAGTATTCTATCGTCCTTTTCCCTATCTATAAAATAGGAATGTTCCAAAATAGAGTAAATGCACCTGTCCACACCCAGAGACAACTCAAACACATGGGGTAGGACTTTAACATCATCATCCATGACTTGAAGATTTGCTTTGCTTGTGGCAGAGTGTGACAGTAAATCATAATCTGAACGGTAATTGCAAGCCACAAGCTCCAACCAACCAGATGACGTGTCCACCTCAAAATCAAACGCAACGCTAGAATAGAACGCCTTTTCATCGTCTGATAATCGCCTAAGTCTCGTTCTTTTGTTAACTATGCCCGTTTTATTGAAGAATTCCACTAATAACGCCAGATAGTATGCAACAAGTTTGTTAGGAATGATTTTTTGTTCCAATGCTTCAGCAGCAGTGACCTCCATCGTTTGCTGATTGTCATAAATTCTCAAAACAGTGTTTCTCACACTTTCAAACTTTTGTAAATCATTCAGTTTGTCGGGGTTGCAGAAAATCTCAATTTCAGCCTGATAAAACTCCCTAAGGCGCAATAAACCCTGACGCGGGGAAATCTCATTTCTAAAACTTTTGCCTATCTGTGCTATCCCCAATGGTAATTTTCTACGGCTCACTTTAAATATGCGTTGAAAGTCTACAAAAATAGACTGGCAAGTCTCGGGCCTTAGATATGCCTCTTCGTGATTAGGACCAATTTCAACCTTAAACATCATATTGAACCTCTCAGAAGTGGACAGTTCGCCTTTGCAACTGGGGCACCTTATGTTATTTTCTTTAATAAGCATGTCCACCTTATCATTTTGCAAACGCTCTGGAACCTCTATGTTTACCTCCTCCTGTATCAATTTATCTGCCCTGAAAGAACTTTTGCATTTTGTGCATTTTACCACAGGGTCAGAGAAATTTGTAAGGTGGCCTGACGCCTGGAAGACACTCCTGCTCATTATTTGAGTACCATCTATCTCAAGCATAGCATCTCTTCTTACCAATTCTCGCCTCCATAAATCCAGAAAATTGTTTTTGATTTTAACGCCATTAGGACCATATTCCCAGAATCCTGCGCTAGAATCAGAATAAAGTTCGCAACTAGGAAAATAAAAGCCCCTCTCTAAAGCTAGTTGAACAATATCGTCGTAAGTACTCATCAATAATCAATTTAATATGAAAAATCAGAGCCTTAAATCTATTTGTAAATTGCCCGTAAGAAAAACACAATCAATATTGCATAACAATGTTGATTGTTTCCTAATTAAAACAGATATAGAGTAAACTCAACACAGGAGGGAACAATGCATGTTGCAAAATTATAAAGCAATAGCTAACAACCAAAATCACCATCCAATTACATTTTAATGCGAAATAACAACTGCGGCTCAAGGTGAAAAGTTACAGTTCAGGTCTCTCTTCTCAGATACTATTACCGATCCAAAATACAGGACTCCCACTGACCTAACCAAACATAACAGACATCAAAGACCTTTGCTGGTTTGGTATCCATAATCCCAATTTATGCACACCATAGATAAGCAATATTATAGGCATGATGGTGTAAACAGATAATGCCTCTTGTAGTATTTGAAGGGATTAACGATACCTTAAAAACAACAATAATTGACCAGCTTTTACAAAAATATCCTGATAGGATAAAAACATTCACCTTTCCAACCCCAAAGTATAGGGAACTTTTATCCGCAAATTTTGACAACAGTCCCGAGAAACTAATCTTTAAGCACGCCGTAATTGAGAATGACTTTATAGAAAACAAATTGAAGATTCACAACGAAGCAAGAAAAAACCTCGTTATCCTAAATCAATACCATCTATCAAATACTGTTTATTTTGAGTACCAATCCAAAGCACTAGATGAGAGAATCAGGCAATTTACAAACGTTTTAAGAAACATCAAACACCTTACTCCGGACCTTACGATTTTATTGTGGAGTGTGGAGATAAATGAAAGGCAACACAATCTTTTTGATAATGACGAATTGCCCCAGCTTCACAACATTTACTTTAAAGAAATCGGGGAGTTAAGGGAATTAGGCAAAATTAAATTGTTTGAATATATCGAAACTCTTCGGTCTGATACATACCACGATATTGAGAAAATACTAATAGACAGAGGATTTCTAAGGTAATGCAAAATGACATTGTACTTGGCGAACAAATAAACAAAACATTTTTTTTATGCTTCACCATAAAGCAGAACGATGATAAATCAGGTCCACACCGCTTCAAAGTCAACGCATTGTATTGACATAGCATAGCACATCATAACAAATCATTTTATGGTATCATTTGTTGTTGTTTGTGACATCCGCATTTTGTATACGGGTCTGCAAACAGGATCACAATTTCAAGCCCATCACTGAGAAACGGAGATAACATACCAAAGTGTTTTGCTTTTGGTTTGCAAATTCACAGATACCATATTTCTTATGGCATTATAGCATCATTATAATTTGGCATGGCTCACACTCTCCTTTAGAATCAAGTACTACCATGTAGCAAGTTTTTTGCAAACACCATATTATCAGAGTTACTTCTCACATTATCAATTGGCGTTTCCATGATGAAAGGAATATGGCGCAACTCTTTTTTATTCAATAGAAACTTAAAGGCGTTCTCACCAATTTTCCCAATGCCTATATGATAATGCCTGTCAAGATTTGACCCTAATTGACCCTTTGAATCATTTAAATGAATTACCTTTAGTCTACTGATGCCAATTTTATCTGATATCAGATCCATTAGGTGGACGACACCGCTTTCGTTTGCAATATCATATCCTGCACCAAAAGCATGACAAGTATCAAGGCACAGTCCAAAATCATCGGGTTTCAATCCATCAAAGATTTCCGAAATTTCCTCAATGGAGCTACCGACACTGTTTTTCTGTCCGGCGCTATTTTCCAATAGTATTTTTACGGTGTTTTTTTTCGCGCCAGAGTCATGGAAATCATTCAGGACGCTATTGCATGCATTAGTTAGCTGAGTTATCCCCTTTTTTGGCCCTTTGCCCAAATGGCTTCCCAAATGAATAACAAGATTTGGGATATTAAGGAGGTTGCACCTGATGAGCTCTTCCTTTAGAACTTCAACAGACTTTGTGTACATTTCGCTTTGGGGTGCCGAGAGATTTGGCAGATAAGGCATGTGAACAACTACCGAATCAAAACCTATCTGGCTTTCTTTTAGTTTTTTTATGAAAAGTGTCGAATCCTCAATAGAAATATCCTTTGTTTTCCATTGTCTTGGGCTTCGAGTGAAAATTTGAAATGCAGAACAACCAAGAGCCAAAGCATTGTCAATTGATTTAGATAGGGAGCCACTGATAGAAACATGGAATCCCAATTTTACAGTCATTTCATACGATTTATTATGTTGGAAATTTAAAAGTTGACAAGACATATATGGTTGTTATACAATATGGTTATGCAATCTTTAATGAAACTTGATATAAAGAAATTGTTTACAGCACATTCCCAAAGAAGATCAAGAGTATTAATAGTTAAAGATAATGTTACCTAAAATAAATCAAAATAAATTAACATTATTTGTTTTCAAACTGCTTATATCATATGTATGAACTCCTACTGTAGACTCAAAAGATGAACGATCGTGATTTAAATATTGTTTGGGTGTGTACCCAATGTAATCAAAATTTTCTGTTTTACTCAGATATCCAAGACCATAATGCAAGTACAGGCCATTCAAGGATATACAAATTTGATTTACTATCGGGGAAAATGATAGACAGGATTGAAATGAACTAGGAAACAACAAGCATAGTTACGTAACCAACAAGTCGTTGTGAATATTTTTACATCAGACATGTTTGGTATATTGTTGCAGTAAACTACTGCAGAACATCAAGTCTCAGTGGGCCATTTATTTCACCATAAATTAGTTAAATCAATCATTCATTTGAAAACCCCAAATTTATTGCGGTTCTTTTTCCAAATGTTTTTTTTGAAATTCCTATTATTTACAAAATTTTTTGCGTCTTTTATCACCTTATGGTATGATTGAGCTTGTTGCAGCAAAATGGACAATGCGAGTATTAATATAATAAGCAAAGATACAAAATAAACAAGTTGTTCTCTCACAGACTAAATTGAAACCAAATTTATTTAAATTTTTAAGGGATAAACCCCACAAACACAAATAAAACCAGTGATTACCCCAGTCAAAACAATGGTAAAAATAATTGACAAAAGGCAAGAAGGAATAAAATCATTAGTTTTGTGAACGGAAAATATTTGCAGGTTAATGATAATGTTATTCTGTAGCAAAACAAACCAAATGAATTCATAAAAAAAGGACAAAGCGGAAAATGGGTATGATGGTGTCTTAAACCACAAAAAGAGGGTTTTTACAACATCATGTCTTAATGGTCTGCAAAATATAAATTAATATTAGATAGGTTCAGAGAAAACGGTAGTCAACAAAGACGAGCCGGGGTCGCCTAGCCTGGTAGGGCGCAAGCCTGGAATAAGATTACAAAAAGCTTGTGACCGCAAGGTCCCGAGGGTTCGAATCCCTCTCCCGGCGCTGATTTTCTTTTGTTTTTTATATCGAAATTACGGGTTTTGGTAGTTTTTTGAGGCATATTGCTGTTGGGAGATTGATTTGAACCCTCGGGACCCTCACGGTTCCCAAGCTTTATGTTGTCTTCCATATTGTCAGTAGCATTATGATTAGGTTTTTGTCATGATGGGCCGCACGGATGAAACATTGGAGATAGCTGAATTAGAAGTAAAATTAACAATCTAATTATGAAATAGTAGAATTCAATAATTGAGAATTATTCTCACAGATATATCAATCAAACAACAAGTTTTTTACAATTGGATTGTTAATTCGCTATAGTGGATGATTCAACCTTTAGTCAATTAAAGGAGTCTTGTTTCCGTCATCCTGAAATTACAGAGGTCATATTCGACTACAATAAAATGTTAGAAATGGGTTTAGTTGCAATTAATAATATTGATTATGGATTTGATATAATATGGGATAAAATAATGTCTAATTTTTTATGGAAAAATTTTAAATATGGCATTCATATTGCTGAAAAATAGGCCAAAGACAAAGGTATCAGATTAAGACTAGTTGTGGAGATTACAAAAGAAAACATGGATTTTATAAAATCAATTAAATTTCATTATATAAGACATCTTAATGGCACTATAGGAAATTTTGCAATTTTGGATGGTCGATGTTACATGGTTCAAATATTTCACAATGAAAATGAACCACCAGCCCAATCTTTTTTTAGTAACTCCAAAGGATTTGTAGACAGACAACAGGAGCTATTTGACAAGCTTTGGGAAATCGCCATTCCATTATCTCATAGAATAAAGGAGTTAGAGAATCAAGAAAAGCCAAATTATAGTAAAATTCTAACAAATTATAATGAGATTCAAGATGAAGTAAACTCGATTATAGAGCAAAGCGAAAGATAACTATTAGTGTTTTCATCCATAAATATATTGCATGATATTCTCAATGAGAATAATATTTTAAGCAAGGTTAAATTACTTTTACGAAGAGGTGTAGCAATCAGGATTCTAACGGACAACATTGACGGACAACTTCTAAGCCATCTAGCTGCAATAAATAATACGAATAAAAATAAGCACATCCAACTCGGATATACAAATAAACTTGGTAGCATTAATGAAGTGGTAATAATAAGTGATGGAAAGATTGTGATACAAATAAAGCATGGATACGGCAACAAATTAGTTGCATCTTTATCAAATGAAGAGCACAGTATATTATTGCAGGAAATTCTATTTGAGAAATACTTTAACGAAATCAAAAGTCTTGGAATTAATAACATTATTAACTAGTAAGGTCAAGTTAAATCTCGATATCAGGAATCAATTACAGGTCTCATTTTGTTTACTATCATTCCATCAATATCCATCCATAGTAATGGTTAAATTATATGAATGAATGGATTCAAACCCCTTATCTAATCAATATCTCTGCTTCAATACTATTGTTTCTTAATAAGTAGCAAACATTTTCGGCAATAGTATAAATTCATTTAGAGGTAACATTCTTTTGTTTCACCAAATTATTTGGAAATTTCCTAATGGTTTGTTTGGGATTAAAAGTTCCCTCTATAAATTGAAAAGTCGTACTTTAAAGGAGATCCGTTGTATTCTGAATCTCCTTTTAATAAGAAGGCCAAAGATTTGTTTACTTCTAAACCGTTTTGGTTATGCAAATGCACAGCAGCG
>JADDOQ010000282.1 GCA_016782315.1 Nitrososphaeraceae archaeon
AATGCCAAATCCAACACCGTTTCTGTAATTGACCTTGACAACAACCGCATCATTAAAAATATTTCAGTGGGGGAGAGCCCCCATGACATAAAAATTTCAGATGACCAGCAAAGAGTGTTCACCACAGATACAGATTCATCAACAATCTCAGTTGTCAATGCAACCAACAACACGCTTATCAAACAAATCCCTACCAAGGGGGTGAGGGCTCTTCATGGTATCGCAATTAGCGAAAACGAAAACAATAATCTAAGCAACAACACCAGAAAAGGCATTGGAGATAACGCAAATCCAATTTTGTATGTTGGGGATGTATATGGAAACAGGGTTTTGGTTGTTAATGGAACTAACATAACGGGCAAAATAAATGTTGGTGCTGGGCCCGAATATTTGGAGATTAGTCCAAATAAACAATTTCTTTATGTTGCAAACCTGTGGAGTCCAATATCAGTCGTAGACCTGCAGGAGGAAAACCCTTCCGTGATAAAAAGCATAGATTCAGGAGAAACACCTCATGGTCTGTCATTTAACGCTAATGGCTCCAGGCTATACATAGTAAATATGTATAGCAACAGCCTCTCAATTATCGATTCCAACAGGCATGAAGTAATTCACAATATTAAAGTTGGCAATAAACCAGAATATGTAAAACTAAGTCCTGATGAAAGGTTTGCATATGTAACCAATTTAGGAGCCAATACTACCTCAAAAATAGACTTGGGCACATTAGAAGTAACAAGGGAGATTCCTGTTGGAGAGGGACCTCATGGCATAGCATTCAGCGCTGATGGCGATTTTATTTATATTAGCAACATGCACAGCAATGATATTTCCGTGATAGATTCGAAAACCGACAAAGTTGTTTCAACCATTCCAACTGGACTAGAACCTCACCAAATTGTGATGAAGAAGCCATCAATAAGCTTTGACTCAGGAAATAAGTCCACCACTCCGCCAATTTTTGTGGAAATAGCAGATGATTCCAATGAGCAAAGCAAAGGGCTGATGCATAGGACGAACCTGGAATGGAATAATGGAATGTTATTTGTGTTTGATGACGAAGAGAACCTGTCGTTTTGGATGAAAAATACGCTTATTCCTTTGGATATGATATTCATAGACGACAAATTTAGGGTTGTAGATATTAAGGAGAATGTTCAGCCTTGTGTCGTCCAAAATTGCCAAAGCTATGTATCCAGCCAACCTGCAAAATATGTGTTGGAAGTCAATTCTGGGTATACTCAAACAAATGGTATAGAGGTGGGAGATATATTGAAAATAAATACAAAAAGCCTATGACTTGGAGCATACCATGACAAAATCTTGCAACAAAAAATAAAGCGATTGGTTCTATTTACAATTCGACTCGAATAAACAAAATTATAACAAAAAGGGTTGAAGACATCTCTTTATGTATTATGAGTTTGTATTGAAGGATATTTTTTCTGATTTTAGAATTTTATTTTTATGTAGAGTAATGCTACTATTGTTGCCGCTACGGAGACAATGGCACCACCTATGAA
>JADDOQ010000034.1 GCA_016782315.1 Nitrososphaeraceae archaeon
CTCAAAGATCTTTTGAGAAAATATTTGATGACGTCAAAGGACTAGAATTTCTAAATCATGAGCTTGAAGGCCAATGCGCTTTAATGTTCACCAATATAAGCCCCTTTAAACTAAACCTAACATTTGACAAAAATAAAATATTTTTAGCAGCTAAAGGGGGAGATATCGCTCCAAATGAACTGGTTATTCCTGCAGGAAACACAGGAATTAACCCAGGTCCGGTTTTATCTGAATTCAAAGAATCCAAAGTCCCAACAAGAATAGACCAGGGTACAATTTGGGTATCAAAAGACACGGTTGTTGCAAAACCTGGAGATGTTATTTCACAAAAATTAGCAGCCCTCTTAAGCAAACTAAACATCAAACCAATAGAAGCCGGTATTGCGGTTAATTTTGCAATATCAGAAGGCCTAGAATTTAAAGAAAAAGATCTCAAGATTGTCATTGAAGAATATGTTCAAGATCTAGTGAGATCCTACCAAGAAGCTTTGGCATTGTCGGTAGAAGCAGCATACTTTAGCAAAGAAACAATGCCGCTTATTTTAATCAAAGCAAAACAACATGCCGTCTCATTATCAAGCGAGTCAGGATACATATCTCCAGATACTGCCGAATTAGTGATATCAAAAGCCAATTCAATCGCCACTAGCTTATCTCAACAACTTGATTCAAAGGGCTATAAAGTTAATAGCTAACTAACTTTCTTTTTTTATCATAGTTCATTTATTAGCCTTTCCAAAATCCTTTACTAAATAAATACATTATCCCTCTAGGTACAGGTTTTGCAAAATATTGTTTAATGCAGATAAACAATAAAACTAGAGGATTTAAAGAAATTTTTATTTAAAATAATAAATAAAAGTAAAAAAATTAACCGAATAAAGAAGACAAACCTTCCAAGGCTTCCTCTTCTTTTTTCTCTTCTTTTTTCTCGTCTTCTTTATCCGCAGCAGCTCCAGCGTTTGAGGCAGTTGGTGCGGCAGCTGGTGCGGCGGCGGCAGCTATTGGGGCCGCTTTTAGTGCATCTTCAATATTTACTTCACTTATAGCAGCAACCAGCGATTTAACCCTAACATCATCAGGGGAAACTCCAGTAGCTTTGATTACATTTTTAATATTATCTTCATTAATATCTTGCTTTAATTTATGCAATAGTAAAGCAGCATATACATATTCCATGATAGATGAAAATTTGGTTTTACCATAATATAAAACTTTATAAAATTCTGGAGCTTCGCGCTACTGCATAAACATGCTCTTTTAACTCTGGGGATATAAGTGAATTCATCTTGTTGATTAAAACATTTCTTGCCTCCATTCTCTCTTCTTGAGTAGGGGAATTAAAAAAGCTGCTAAAAAGATCTGAAAAACTCTCCTTAATCCACCCGTCCAAAACAAAATATCGGTTTTCATTTATGGGATAAAGTTTATCGTATTTTGAGTCAACTTTATCGTTATAGATACCTGTATCAACCTTCTCTAAAATCAAAAATATACAGTTGTTTGGATTTGGATTGTTAAGTGCTTCTACGGGTTTACCTTGGGCCTTTCCGGATTTTATCCTTTCAATTAATCCTATAGGCCTAAAAAAAGATCCTTTAACATCATAGGTTTTGTTGTTGCCTTCTGCCATAATTCTCCCAATAATTATAAAATTTGAAATTTCGTCTCTTCTCACTGCAAAAATGAAACCACCGGTGCGAATTTTTGATCCAAACATAATAAAAAAAGAATAAGATTATAATATATTATTTGCTAAAAACCAAAAGTCATTAATTCACTTTTTTTAATTTTTTCAATGTTTTATCTAAAATTATTTAAT
Source organism: Nitrososphaeraceae archaeon (assembly GCA_016782315.1). Classification (GTDB taxonomy): domain Archaea; phylum Thermoproteota; class Nitrososphaeria; order Nitrososphaerales; family Nitrososphaeraceae; genus Nitrosocosmicus. The sequence continues at coordinate 1,823 of JADDOQ010000034.1, forward strand.
TACATTTATTAATGTAGCAAAGAATGATAAAAATGAATAAAACTTGCAAAGATTTGATGAGCTAGATATGAAAATATTATCAGAATTAACAAAAGATGCAAGTATTTCAATTCCTCAGCTAAGTAAAAAACTAAACATTAACTCTTCTGTGTTATACAGCAGAATAAAAAGATTGGTGAAAAGGGATCTCATTAAAAAATTTACAGTCATCATTAATGAGACTCAACTTGGTATCAACATCAAAGCTACAGTCGGAATCAACAGGGATCCAAAACTAAAAGAACCACTGCATACAGAATTGCTAAAGATTCCAGAAGTTCGTTCTTTGATTGAGGTTACAGGTCGTTTTGATATAATACTAACAGTTTATGCAAGAACACTAGAGGAATTGCACAAAGTGGTTATAGAGAGAATAGGAAAAATCGAAGGAATCCAAACAACTGAAACATTCGTAGAAATGCAAAGAACAGACAAGGAGCCTATTTACATGATTCAATCCAATACAAATGCCTTTTGAATTATACTATAGATTTTGGATCCAAATTAGAAATATTAAAATAACATTTTAACTTTAGAAGGTTAGAAATCATTTGTTATCGATATCTTCCCTACCAAATACAATTCAGAAAAAAATAATAGTAATGTTTCAGACTTTAAAGTTAGCCAAAAAAACAAGCAAGGACGACTATTTTACCCATCTCAGATTAGTATTGCTAGCAATTGGAGCTATTGGTGGTATCGGTTTTGTTTTTAAGTTCGTAGGATCACTTTTTGAGTAAAAGAAACTTTATCTTTAATTTAAGAATAATAAAGCATCTGCAGTATGAATTGACAAAATTTTGAAGAATATACAATAAAGGTTCTTGGGTTCATTTACAATATAAATAAATGGGAAAGCTACAGGAATGCAAAACAATCCAATTGAGATAGACAATGAAAATAAAATCAAGCTTAAACCAGAATTGATGGTAGAGGAAAAACTTTATCCCTTAATTCACGAAAACTCTGTCTTTTTGTTTTTTAAAGACGAAAACAAACTGATTCACTGTTATGAGATCTCAGATAAAGAAACCAAAGAAAAGATAATCAACAATCCCGATAAAATAATAGAAATTCTTGAAGGGTTCAACAAATAAGTAAATGGCAAATATGCATATAAAATCAAAACAATTTGCAGTCGCTAAAATTAAAATTGAAATATTATTATATGCTTCTCTATGCATAATTGTTAATGTCGAACGGTAAATACGAATCAGGTAATAGAAAAGGAAATGAGATTTTTATTGGCAAAAAACCACTAATGACATACGTAACTGCCACACTTGTCCAATTAGCTAACGAACCAACAGTCGTAATCAAAGCAAGAGGGAAAAGCATTACAAGAGCTGTTGATGTAGCACAGATAATAGTAAAAAGAATGGACTCACTTGGATACAGAGTGGCAAGCGTAAAATTGGGATCGGATCTTTTGTCTAGCGAAGAAGGAGAAAAACCTAGAAATGTATCTACAATTGATGTATCGATTTCCAGATCAAAATGATTAACGAAGGCAATTTTATCCTCAATTCTTGTCAGAAATAATAATAATAATAATTTAAATTTAATAAAGGCTTTTTTAAATAGTATTCATGCGTAATATACTTGGTTTTTTATTTAGCAGTTATAGATATAATATACCTTTTCTTGTAGCCATATCAATTTTAATAATTCAAATCAACCAAATTGTTATTGATAACAATTCAGAAGCTTTAGGGTTATTCCATGACAAACAAAAACAAACAATGCTATCATATCAGAATAATGAGTTTGATTTTAAAATCGACTATCCAGGTAACTGGGAACGATCAGTTAAAATAAATAACGAAATTGTATTTGTTTCTCCAAAGGAAAAAGACGCTGTAAGCAATCCGGCCGGCCTCATAATAAAAGTTGTACCGCTTCAATCAAAAAATGTCTCTGTAGGAACCCTGTCTAATGCATTAACAAACGAGCTAAAAAAAGAATACAATGATTTCAAACTAGAATCAACAAGCAATCTCATGGTAGACGGAAAAAATGCAAAACAAATAATATTTACCGCCACAGATAGCAAGTTTCAAAACAGAAAAGCTTTTCAAATAATCACAACTGATAGTACCAACGTATTTATTTTTACATACAAGGCATCCATAGACAAATACTCCCAGTATGAGAGCACAGTTAAAGATATGATATCAACATTTAAGTTTTTATCAAAGTAATAATTTAAAATTGCTTGGTTGAATGACTAAGTCATTCAACCAAGCATGTTCCCCTTCGGTTTGGTCGATGTATCTATATTAACAGCATTATACTATTTAAACGCTGTACCATACCTAAAAGCTTTGTAACTAATTGGCATCAAGAGCCTACATGAGACCTAGTTTCGCTCATAGCATCAAAAATTCAATTGTTTTCTTAACAGCCAAGACTTACCTATTTAAGATTCTGACTCTAAAGATTGTGTATAGGTATCAATAATAGGTACATATTTTCAAAATAAAATGCAAAAATAGGAGAATTTCAAATTTATTTTTGAAGACTATACTTTTCCTTTTAATCATGCAACCGCCATAGCAACCGCCATAGCAACCGCCATATGCATAATATAACAGACTATTAATAGCACCACGCCATGATAAATTATAAAATGCTGTAATCTATTATAAAATAAAACGTATTGTTTTAATTATTGTGTATATCCCAAACATCTATGAATAATTATTGAGATATAACTATAATTATAAACGAATTATATTTTCTCCATATGTCAAAAAGAAAGAAACACACAAAACTAAAGAGGCCTGAAGCAATATTAGGAATTTTAATTACAATAATAGGCGGCATAATAATTTATAATCTAGTAAACTCCATTCCCACAAGAAACTATTCATTGGAAATTGATGCACTTAAGGATCCAGAATCACTCCATGTAAATTCCAGAGTAGTTTTAAAAAATTCGGGAATACAGCCTCTAAACGATATTAACATTGTTTATGATAAGAACATAAAATTCAATGAAAAAATTAACACAATCAAACCAGGGGAAACTATAATTCTTTCTCCCCCTTCAGGCGCTTCATTGAATAGTGTCAACATTAAAACTAGAGAGGGGATAGACATCAATAAAGAATTCAGAAGTCCCATCAAACTTCCGGGAATGATAGGCTCTTAGCATTTCTTAAACGAATATGAATTTAAAAAATGCTCTTTATTTTAAATTTACACTATTTGCCGAGGATATGCTTATAATCTTTTGTTGTCGAATGTCTTTAACTAAAAGCGATCCATCAACATCCACATCAACTATCTCGCCATCAAATTTCATATCGTCTACATTAAATGAATAATTGAGATGGTTTTTCGATTCCATAATTCGTTGTTGGTAGTTTTTTTGGACAAGTTCTTTAACGAAATCGTCACGGTCAATCTTTGACAAATAAAGACTTAGGTTGTTTAGCAGGCTTGATAAAAAATGAACATTTGAAATGGTTGGTTCACCAACTTCATCTTTGAGAGTTGTTATTTGGTAATAATACTGATGTTCTTTTTGGATTTTGCTTTTTGTCAGATTTAGGTCATTATTGGTATTTATTCCCATTCCAATGATAACTTTGTTTTTACAATTATCAGCGGTAGTTTGAACATCCAACAAGATCCCTGCGAGCTTTTTTCCGTTAACAAAAATATCATTAGGCCATTTTACCTTGGGTTTTAGGTTGGTTTTCTTTTCTATTGTTTCGCAAATACAGATCGCAGAGACCATAGCAAAGAAAAACAAACCTTCTAGTTTCAATACCGTTTCCAAAAAAATAGATACCCATATTCCGCCTTTTGGTGAAGACCATAAATAACCTTTCCTTCCTTTACCACTGCTCTGGATGTTACAAATAATTACAGAGGGTCTAATCTTTTTTTTTCTTTGGATGATTTTAAATGCAAAGTCCTGGGTTGATGATATTCTATTAAAATAGTAAAAATCGTTGAAAATGAAACCGGGTGTAGATAAATTGGCAATTTCTGAAATAAAGTTTATCTGGCACTTTTTAGACAAATAAAATTTCCACAACAGCGTTAAGAATAACACATCATGTCACATTATTTAATCATATTTGTATTTGCCACGCATATATATATTATAATTCCTACTGCAATAGAAAAACCATATAACCGAGAAAAGAGAACTGTTTTTTCCATGATTTTTTCATAAAACGGACTAATTGATTGGCGGTAAAGTAAGTAATTATAAAACTTGTAAAGTATGAGTATAGCCCAAGGTAGTAGGAAAGCATTTAAAATAACCAAATAAATGCTGTTCAGCACTTGAATGTAAAAAACCACAGTCAACAAATAGATGGAGATAAAAAAACCGAAAACAAACCCAAATGTCATTTTTGCTGATGATTGATTATCTAAAAGGATAGCCAAGGTTTTTCTGCCTTTTTCCCTATCTGCTTTAATATCAGGAACTGAATTGATGTAAAGAACTAGTGACGATAAAAGCCCAATAATCACACCCACAAAAACAGATTCCAGGTTTATAGTATTGGTCTGAACATAAAAGGCGCCAATAACTATAAGAACACCTTTGATTCCAACAAAAAGCTCACCCAACCCCAAATTGACCAATTTGCTAGAATACAAAATTATAGAAAACGTTGCAAAACCAAGTATCAGAGCAACAATGTAACCCCGAACATAGATAAAAGTGGCACCGATTAATAACCCCAATATTAAGAGCAATATCGCAGCACGGTAAACCTCACGCGGCTTTAGCAGGCCTTCGGGAAGGACTCCAGTGCCTCCACTAAATCTAGTTTTTTGGGTAATCAAATCTATTCCACGCTTAAAGTCCCAATAATCATTGAATAAATCCACACTCGAATGCAGACAGAAAATTCCGATATACGTCAGGATCGCATAATAAAGATTAAAAACATACGGCTGATCCAAATAACTTAAAGCTAACCCATTAGTAACAGCAATGGCTGAAGCCGCAAGGAACCTAAATCTGATGGCTCTAAGCCAAATGTTTATTTTATATGGCATGCTTTTTATTGCTATTAATTATAAGTCTTGATCGCCGAATGACTGTAAAGCCCCATACTGAGGAAATTAGCATTGAAACGATTTTTCACTTTTTTATGCAAAAACGATGCACTAAACACTTTAGGTGTAAAACTAATGGGTTTTAGTGATAATTTTAAAGCCCTACTTGTTGGCAGAATCTTTAGGTTTATGTTTCTTAACCTAACACACACTGAAATTACTTTAATTTCAAATAACCGGTGGAAATCCCTACAGAATTTATTCCACGATATAACCAATTGACAGATTGTCATTAGATATGCCTCATTTGCAAAACCTTCTTTAATGCTATGACATGTTGCCCTAACTAAATCAACATTATAGCGGTTTGGCAAACTATCTAAAAATACCCCAATTTCTAATAAGCTAAGGTAAACTCTTTCTTTATCGTTTTCTTTGAAATCTAATGAATGAGCACCATTATTTTCAGTATAACCTAAAAAAATTTTTGAGCCTATTGTGAACCTACTAGGGAAAAAAGTTTTTTGATATACCAATATTTCAGTTATAATAAATATAAAGAGATTTATAACTATCTGTCCGTCTGTCGTCTGTCTGTTTTTCTCTGCAACACAAATTAAAAGACAGCCTATTCAAAATTTTTCCAATTCAATTGTAAAATCTTGAGGGTTTAGACCAATCCCACAGGATGAGCACTTGTTTTTTGTGGCTCTAAGTATATCTTTAATTGGCTTGAGAGTGATCATATGCTTTATTTTGCTTCCGCATTTATCACAATAGACATCTATCATTGGACACGACATTCCATTTCTAATACCTCTCGCTCAATAAATTAAGATATAGTTAACTATTATTGACTTTAAAATAAAATAAAATAGAATTAAATTATATAATAATTTAACAGTATGTATTTACACATCCGTAAGTTTAAGGGAAATAATAAATACCTAGCCAATTTTTTTTTATATGTGCCTGTAGACCCTGTTTGCGGAATCGAGTTAGATAAAGAGCTAGCCACAACCATTGAGTATAACCAAAAAACATTTTTCTTTTGCTGTGAAGGATGTAAAAGATTGTTCGAAAAAAAACCAAAGAAATACTCAAAATAACAAATATTTTAGGATATGGGAGTATCTGTTAGTTATAGATGAAGACAGCAATACTTGACAATAAAATAGTAAAAATAGTAAATAGGGATTTACCCAAAGTGGGTAAAAATGATGTATTAGTTAGGATGAAAACTTGTGGTATTTGTGGATCGGATTTAGAAAAAATATTTGGCAACTATGGGATGAGATCCTCCAGAATAGGCCATGAACCGGCAGGGGAAATAACAGAAGTTGGAGAAAACGTAAAGGCCTTCAGTGCAGGAGAAAGGGTTTTCATTCATCACCATGTCCCTTGTTATGCATGTCATTATTGCTATAACGATGACTTTACAATGTGTGAGAAATACCAATCAAGTAACATAGAACCTTCAGGATTGTCAGAATACATTCTTGTACCCGAGTGGAACGTCCTTCGGGGAGGCCTAGTAAAACTTCCAGATAACGTCAACTTCAATCAGGCGGCCCTGATAGAACCCATTGCGTGTTGTCTTAGATCAATAAATAAGCTGAACCTCAAAAAGGCAGATAAAATTGCGATTTTTGGGGCTGGGTCCACAGGTTTAATTCACATGATTTTAACCAAGCTTTTTGGGGCATCAAAAATAGTTATAGTAGACATAAATGAATTTAGGTTAAACTTTGCAAAAAAGATGGACCCAGACATTACCACAATAAATCTAAAAGATAAAGACGCCAATGAGTTTAATAATAAAGTATTCTCCAGTGTTGGGCAGATGGGGTCAGACATCTCGATAATATCCACTAGTAATCTAGATGCATTTGTTAAATCCATAAAAATTACTAGAAGAGGTGGAACTGTGTCCCTTTTTGGCGTGCCTTCAAAAGACTCTGATTTAAGAATCGATTTAAATCTGATTTATTCAAAAGAATTGAAGATTATTCCTAGCTATGCCACATCTGAGAAAGAGATACACCAAACAATAACCTTACTCGAAAATAACATAATAGATATTGAACCACTGATAACTCATAAATTTAGTTTAAGTGATTCATTTGATGCTTTAGAGTATGCACACAAAGCAAAAGATTCAATGAAAATAATAATAACCTCACCAGATTGATTATTAAAATTTTTATAATATACAAAGAAAGACAATAGAAGTGAATTAAATGGATTGGGGAATGAAAAACAGATTTTCAAAAATAATTAAACCAGACGATGGTCGCTGTGTTATGTTGGCAGTAGATCATGGCTATTTTCTAGGACCTACAGAAAGGCTTGAAAATCCAAAGGAGACAATAAAGCCCTTATTAAATCACGCAGATTCCATAATGCTTACAAGAGGTATTCTAAGAACCTCCGTCCCTCCTGAAAGCAATGTACCAATAGTTTTAAGAGTTTCAGGGGGTTCAAGCATTATTGGAGAAGATCTATCCAAGGAATCAATTATCACATCCATAGAAGAATCGATTAAATTGAATGCCTCATGTCTAGCATTATCCATTTTTATAGGTAGCAAATACGAGTCCCAAACACTATCTAATTTATCGGAACTGGTTGATAATGGGGAAAAATACGAAATTCCCGTTTTGGCCGTGACTGCAGTTGGGAAAGAAATGGCCAGAGATTCAAGATATTTAGGATTGGCATGCAGAATCGCATCTGAGCTGGGAGCACACATTGTAAAAACATATTATTGTAAAGATTTTACAAAGGTGGTTGAAAGTTGCCCTATTCCTATAATTATAGCGGGAGGCAAAAAAACTTCCGAGAGAGACGCATTGCAATTGACTTTTGATGCCATAAATGATGGTGCGTCGGGTGTAGATATGGGGAGAAACATTTGGCAATCAGACCATCCTGTTGCGATGATTAAAGCAATAAAATCAATAGTACATGAGAATTGCAATTTCCAGGAGGCCTACAATCTATTTGTAACAGAATCCAAGGCAAATAGCAAAATCCAATACGAAAAACAAATCGAAAACAAAAAGCAATGACAAATAAACCAAGTAAACTTTATCTTCTTATCTCAAGTCATTTTTTAACAAAACGTATAAATTAAAACAAAGAACAGACATTCAATGGTATTGGAAAAATCAGCTGATTATGATACAACATATGGCATTATATTTTCGTTTAAAAGTTTTTTACCAATCTAAATTTTAAATATTTTAGTTAGGAGTTGTTTTGATAATTAATGAGTGAAATATCTGGCGCATCTGCATTACTATCTGCCTTAGAAAGAGAAAAGGTAGAGTATATCTTTGGTCTACCTGGAGGAGCAAATCTTCCAATTTATGATGCATTAGTTGACTCTAAAATAAGACATATATTGGTTAGGCATGAGCAATCTGCTGCTCATATGGCTGATGGATATGCCAGAATAAAAAGAAAGGCAGGGGTATGTTTTGCCACCTCAGGGCCAGGAGCGACCAATCTTGTAACCGGAATCGCCACAGCCTATGCTGATTCTGCCCCAATTGTAGCCGTAACCGGCCAAGTTGCATTACCAATGATAGGAAAAGACGCTTTTCAGGAAATAGACATTATTGGAATAACTAATCCCTGCACAAAATATGCCTTTCAGCCAAGACATGCCTCCGAGATACCCGAGATGGTCAAAAAGTCATTTTATATTGCTGAAAGTGGGAGGCCTGGTCCCGTGCTAATTGACATTCCAAAAGACATACAACAGCAAGTAACAAAGATAGATTTTCCGGAATACATTAAGGTTAGAGGATATAATCCAGCTGTTGATCCTGACTTGTCCGAGATAAATAAGGCTTGCGAAATGCTGTTAAAGGCGGAAAAACCCGTAATTATGGCAGGCGGCGGCGTGATTCTTTCAGGTGCTTTTTCGGAGTTGCAGGCACTGGCGGAGTTGCTAACAATTCCCGTAGTTACAACATTCAAAGGTAAGGGGGCGTTTCCTGAAAACCATCATTTAGCTTTAGGGCCTATAGGTATGCACGGACATGCTGAGGCAAATAGAATGATACTTGAGGCAGATTGCATAATGGCAATAGGTGCCAGGTTTTCCGATAGGACAGTAGGAAGATTCGATGAGTTTGGTAAAGACATCAACGTGATTCATTTTGACATAGATCCAGCTGAAATAGGCAAAAACAAAGCAGTAAACGCAGCGGTAATTGGTGACGTAAAATCATCATTGAGAACATTAATTAAAATGATACCAAAAACATTCAAATCCGACGAAGAGGTTTCTAAGCAATGGCTAAACAGAAAAAAAGAATTAGTGTCATATTATGAAGATACCCTAAAGGACTATTCAAGGGAAATTACGGCTAAAAAAGCTTTAAAAAAATTAAGGGAGATATTACCCGCAGACGGAATAGTTACAACAGAAGTGGGCCAATGTCAAATGTGGGCATCTTTGCATTTTGATGTCATTACGCCAGGCACATTCTTTAGCTCTACCGGATTAGGTACTATGGGTTTTGGGTTTCCGGCATCGATAGGAGCAAAAGCTGCAAGAAATAACGTTCCTGTAGTGGATATTGCAGGCGACGGCTCATTTAATATGACTGAAAATTCCCTGGCGGTATCAGTTCTAGAAGATCTACCCGTAATTGTTTTTATACTAAATAACTACATGTTAGGAATGGTTGCCCAGTGGCAGCGTACCTTCTACAACAGGAGATATAGCGGAGTTCACCAAAAGAACACTCCGGATTATTGCAAAATTGCAGAAGCATATGGTGCTCAGGGTATTCGTGTTCAGTCAATGGAGGAGTTAGAAAAGGCAATAAAAACTGCCGTAAATTCAAATATAGCTACAGTAATCGATATTCCAATTGATCCCAATGAAGATGTGTACCCATTTGTTGCCCCAGGTACAGGGTTAAAAGACATGGTCGTAGGAGCATGATCTTTATGTATAATAAACCCATTTTCACAAACAATAGCAATACCGCCCTCTATATCTTGTCAGTGATTGTAGAAAACAAGCCCGGAGTTTTGTTTAGAATTACTAATCTTTTCAGGTCAAGAAACTTCAACATTGAAAGCATTACTGTTGGAATCACTGAAAAACCGGACTTATCTAGAATGACTATAACAACTAAATCAGATGTAAAAACATTGGAACAACTAGTAAAACAATTAAGGAAAACAATTGATGTAATCCAGGTTAACGTTTTAGACAAAGAAAACGCAGTATACAGAGAACTAGCCCTGATTAAGATGAATGCTAGAGATCCAACGACCAGAATCGAGATAGCCAACTTTGCATCAATATACAGGGGAAATATAATGGACATTAGCAATGAAACCATTACAGTTGAGCTAATAGGAACCCCAGATAAAATTGACGCTTTTAAAAATCTAGTCTCAAGCTATGGAATAATACAAGTAGCACGAACTGGGGTATCAGCATTAGCGAGAGGTGCAATCAATGATGAGCTCTAATGGTCGAAAGGTTAGAATTTTTGATACCACACTGAGAGATGGTGAACAGACCCCAGGGGTTTCAGTTTCTCCATCTCAGAAAATAGACATCGCAATGAAGCTTGATGAGCTTGGAGTCGATGCAATAGAGGCGGGATTTCCTGTAGTGTCCCCGGGAGAGGTAGAAGCGATAAAAAAAATCTGCAAGATGGGACTAAAGGCGGACATATGCGGTCTAGCCCGAACCATACGAAATGATATAGACATGGCAATTGATTGTGATTTAAGATACATCCACACTTTTATTGCAACATCAGATATTCACCTACAATATAAACTAAAAATGACAAGAGAACAAGTTTTGGATAAAGCGGTATTCGCTGTGGAGTACGCCAAAAAGCATGGCCTAAAAGTCGAGTTCTCTGCAGAAGACGCCACAAGATCAGACAGGCAGTTTCTTAATAGAGTATTCAAAGCAGTAGCGGAGGCAGGTGCAGATAGAATAGATATCCCAGATACAGTAGGGTATTCCACTCCAAAGTATATCTCTGTACTGGTAAATGACGTAATTGAGAACACCCGATTACCTGTAAGTGTGCATTGCCATAATGATTTTGGCCTTGCCGTTGCAAATTCCATCGCAGGATTTGAAGCAGGGGCATCCTGTGCACATGTAACCATAAATGGATTGGGCGAAAGAGCAGGGAATGCATCACTTGAGGAAGTAGTAATGGCATTACAGTGCCTTTATAACTACAGACACAACATCAAAACAACTATTTTGTATGATGTTTCAAAGTTTGTTTCAAACACAATGGGAATAATTGTTCAACCAAACAAAGCAATAATTGGCGAAAACGCATTTGGTCATGAATCAGGGATTCATACCCACGGAGTATTAAATAACCCTCTTACATATGAACCAATTAGCCCCGAATTGGTCGGCCGAAAGAGATGGCTACAAGCGGGAAAACATGCAGGAGCGCACGGCATCAAATCAATATTAGACGAATTTGCCCTTAGGACTACAGAGGAACAGTTAAAACAAATTGTAGATAAACAAAAGATAATAGCTGACTCGGGTCAAGCGATAACAACATCAGATTTATTATCCATAGCATCCGAAGTAATAAAAAACAAGAAATTTGACGGAAAGTTCAAACTAAACGAGTTTCATATAGTTACTGGTCTACATATCATCCCTACAGCTGTAGTAAAGTTAAATATACATGACAAAGACTTTATTGCATCAGAAACAGGTGTCGGGCCAGTTGATGCGGTACTAAAGGCAATCCAAACCATTGCTAATGATATTGCCAGCATAAAGATCAGGGAATACAAACTGGATTCGATCACAGGAGGTTCAGATGCTTCTGCAGAGGTTTCAGTCAAAGTGGAAGATAAGGAAGGTAACGTAATATCCTCACGAAAATCTGGCAAAGACATAGTAGTAACATCAGTTCAAGCTGTAATTGACGCCATCAATACAAGCATGTTGAAAAATTTATTGGAAAATGAAAATCAAGTTAATTGACAATGTTTCTGTTTTCATACCATTATGACAACTTATAGAATTTCATTGCTGGTGGGCGATGGAATAGGACCCGAACTTTCGGAATGCGTAAATAGATTATTAATTAACATACACGATAAATCATCCTCTTTGAAATTTGAAATACAAAAAGTAGAGGCAGGGGACAATGCGCTACTGAAATTTAATTCAGCTTTACCAGAAACATCATTTAGCACAATAAAAGACTCCCAAGCTTGTTTGAAATCACCCGTTGGGGAATCTGCCGCTGATGTTGTTTTGGTTTTAAGAAGGTATTTTAAATTATTTGCAAATATTCGCCCGTCAAAAAACTATCCCAACATCCCAGCCATATCAAAAAACGTAGATTTGATAACAGTTAGAGAAAACACAGAAGATCTCTATGTAGGATGGGAGTTTTTTTCTGATGAGGACACAGTTATCTCTTTAAGAAAAACAAGCAGGGAAGCTTCTAGAAAGATTTCAGAATACGGTTTCAAATTGGCAAGTAAAAGAGCAAATAAAAAGGTTACAATAGTTCACAAATCCAATGTATTAAGAAAAAGCGATAGGCTCTTTATTGATACCGCCAAAGAAACATCAAAACAATTTCCTGATATAGATGTAGAGGAGATGTATGTTGACGCTTGTTCCATGGAGCTGGTTAGGAACCCTAATCGATTTGATATAATTTTAACAACTAATTTGTTTGGGGATATAATTTCAGATGAAGCGGCACAAATTACTGGAAGCATAGGTTTAGCTCCAGCTGCAAATATTGGAGATAAATTTGCCATGTTTGAACCTGTCCATGGCGCTGCATTTGATATTGCAGGCAAGAATATTGCCAATCCCACATCTTTTATTTTGGCACTGAAAATGATGTTTGAATGGCTGGGGGAAAAATACAATGATAAAAGCATACTGAACCAGTCAATAAAAATCGATAAAGCAGTGGATAAAATCTTTACAAACAACATAAAAACAAAAGACATTGGTGGAAATTTGTCCACATTTGAATTTAATAAAAAATTTATAGAAATATTAGATCAGCTTGGATATGAATAATATCCGTCATTGCATTATTACATCAAGCAAATCTTTTAAAATCCTTGCTGTAGCGCCCCAAATTATATATTCCTCGACCAAAAATTTGAACATTCGATATTTTTTAGTTGAATGAAGCTCATCCTCAGAAAAAGATCTCATTAATTTTTCGATAGGTAAACTAATAATTTGCTCGACCTCCACATTTGGTTTAAGATTATCGGATATTTTTTCTTCTAAAGCAACAAAAGGATATATCAATATTTTAGAAGTGTAAGTATATGTGGGTTGGAGGCATCCAATAACTTTTTTTTTGTCTACAACAATACCTATCTCCTCATATGTCTCCCTAATCGCAGTATCCAAAATTGTTTTGTCATTGGATGAAAATTTACCACCGGGAAATGATATTTCTCCTGAATGATTAGTTAAAAAAGAACTACGCTTGGTTAAAATCACTGAGGGGATTTTTTCTGGAAAATGGATAATAACCAACACACTGGAAAAAATTTTTCCGCTGTTTGGATAGTTTAGGTGCATGATATCCTTATCCCGGGTAATTTTTAATCTTTCACTATTTAAAAGTAAATCACAGAATTGTTTTTCGGATATCAATAATACAAAAGATATAAATTATAAAATATCTAAAAAACTTTTTTTTATATATAATAAACTCCTTATTATAAAATAAAAGATGGAAATTATTTACGAACTTAATCCGCCTAAAATTTTTTACGGCTCAAACATAAATATGGATACATTATCTCAAGAAATTGAAAAGTTTTTGAACAGGAGCCGGACAATCCTGGAATTTACCAAATTTATACACATTACGGATTCAGTTTTGGGAATACCTAGAATTTCTAGTATCCACGGAGCTGCTTTGATAAGGGAGAACATAAACAATGCAGACATCAATGTTAGCTGTAGTGTTAGGACAAGAGACAGAAATATAAACTCAATAATTCAATTTGCAACCCAGTCAATATCTTTGAATGTAAAAGATCTATTGTTTATTATGGGTGATGAGCCCCAAATAAGTATTAATGCTGTTACAAAAGAGTCACTTTCAAAACCCACAGAGGTCATGACAATACTAAACTCTTTAGGATATAACAAGTGGATAAATTTAAATTTATCAATACCTAATAAGGTATCTGATTTCAACAAGTTTACAAAAAAAACCAAATCAAATCCTTATGCAATGATAACGCAATCAATTGACACGCTCCAAGAAGTAAAAGACCTGAAAGGGTTATTGGAACCCCATAAAATAAAATTGATTCCATGTGTAATGATACCATCTAAAAAAAACATTCAAGCTGCAAAAATGATTGGACTTGACTGGAAAGAATACGAAAATAACGTTCTGGAATTTATTTACAAGATTGGGAAAATTACTGAGCAGATATTGATTACATCGCCAAATAACTTCAATGAGGGTGTAGAGGTCTTAAAAAAAATCAGTAAAATCTAACTTTTTTTACTCTGGATTATTTCGGTTTTTAATTCGTCCAAAACTAATCTCGCATATTCAAATAAATTTGAATCCTCAGATAACCGCGGTCTTCGATAATCAACCACGATCTCCTTCTTTACAGATGCGGGTCTTTTGGTAAAAACAACAACCCTATCGCCTAGACATATTGATTCAGAGATGTTGTGAGTTACAAAAATTATTGTTTTTCTAGTCTTTGCCCATATTAATTGGAGTTCAACTAATAATAAATCACGGGTTTGAGAATCCAATGCAGCAAACGGTTCATCCATTAGCAAAATATCGGGGTCCATAGATAAAGCACGAGATATGGCAACCCTCTGTTTCATGCCACCAGAAAGCTGATAGGTATAAGACTTGGCAAATTTACCGAGATCCATCATATCTAGGTAGTGCATGGCGATCTTCTGCCTTTTTTCTTTTTCAACCCCCACCATCTTTAGTCCGAATTCAACGTTATCAATCACACTTAACCAAGGAAACAACGCATTTTCTTGAAATACCATTATTCTGTCCGGTCCTGTTTCAAAAACCGGCCTCCCATTCAACACCAACTCTCCACTTGAAGGCTTTTCCAATCCAGCAATGATATTCAATAGTGTGGATTTGCCACATCCAGAAGGGCCGACAAAGCAAACAAATTCACCTTCTTCAATTGACAAATTTACATTATTAACAGCTAAAACTTTGTTTCTTTCACCTTTGTCACTATTGAGTGAGAATATTTTAGATATGTTTCTAATTTCTAACTTGCTCAACTAAACTATTATAATATTTTTATCCCAATAATATAACTTGTTAATACCTAACAAATTGCTAACCTATTAAAAACAATAATACAGCAAAAGACAGCAAAAAAATAAGTTATCTGAATCTTTCATCTAGTAACCTTTTTTAATAATTCAATCAATAAATAAACTATAGATCACATTGAAGACTAAAATTGTATTGGACACAAGCATTATAATAGATGGCGAAATAAGCAAAAAAATTGACAATAACGAGATTAATGAAAATTATGAAATAATAATTCCTCGAGCAGTAATTGATGAATTACAATCGCAAGCCTGTAAACAAAAAGAGTATGGCACAGACGGACTGCTAGAGTTAAAAAAAATCAGAGAGAAAAGTATTGAAAAAAAAATTGATGTTAACTATGCTGGAGAAAAGCCAAGCCTTGCTGAGATAAAATTAGCAAAGAATGGAAGAATAGATGCCATAATCAACGACATAGCAAAGAATGAAAATGCCACTTTATTTACGGCTGATTATATTCAGCACCTTGTCGCAGATGCCACAGGAATTTTAAATGTTCACAAAAAAACGGAGATATCAGAAGAGTATGACATTGAGAGTTATTTTGATGAGAGAACAATGAGCGTACATCTAATAGAGGGAATAGAGCCTTTAGCTAAAAAAGGGACACCAGGTAATTTTGTGTTAGAAAAAATCTCAAACGAGAAACTGGATAAAACCATCCTAGGTAAAGTAATAGATTTCTTATTTTCGGTAAAAAAAAATAAAAGAATATCCAATATTGAAATCGCATTTGAAGGCTGTTTTGTTATAATGTACAAGAACTTCAGAATTGTGATTACTCAACAACCGATATC
>JADDOQ010000035.1 GCA_016782315.1 Nitrososphaeraceae archaeon
TTTCCGGATTTTCTTTTTTTAATAATTTTATAATTGAGTTGGTTTGATGAATGGCTAATTTGCTCGCCCTTGTTGCAATTATCAGCTCGTTAAATTTCTTTCACCCTTGTTAATGCATTTTCGAAGGATTCAATGGTTTTTTCTATGTCTTCCTCATTATGGCTTGTTGATATGAAACACGTTTCAAATTGTGAAGGTGGAATAAATGTTCCATTATCAAGCAGTCCTTTGAATAATTCACTAAATTTTGTAATGCTTGATGTTTTTACGTCATTATAGCTGTTGACTGGTCTTTTTGTAAAGAATGCCTGAAACATCGAGCCTATCGAGTTTATTGTCAATTCTATTCCTTTATCATGGGCGACATCTTTTATTCCATTTACTAATCTGTCGCATGTTTTGCCTACTTGTGGGTAAATTATGTCTTTATTTTCACTTAAAATCCTTAGTGTTTTCAGTGAGGCTGTGACAGATATTGGATTTCCTGCAAATGTGCTAGCTTGGTACACTTTTCCGCTAGGTGCTAGCTGTGACATTATCTCTTTTTTTCCCGCAATTAGGGAAATAGGGTGTCCGTTTCCCAAAGCTTTTGCAAATGTTGTTATATCTGATTTGATTCCAAAAAACTCACTTGCCCCCCCAAGGGCAAGCCTGAACCCTGTGACCACCTCATCAAAAATCAAAACTATGTCATTTTGCTTGGTGATTTTTCTTATTTGATTTAAATAGTCTTTCTCTGGCAGTATCAGTCCAGAATTAGCCATTACTGGTTCTATTATTACGCACGCAATGTCGCTATCACCACTTTCCTTGTCTTTTTTGATGGCTGATTCCAATGCCTCTATGTTGTTATAAGGAATTGTTATGGTCTTTCTTACACTTTCATCTAGTATCCCATCTGTATGCTCTAATTCTGAGGCGCCTGAACCTGCCTTGTTCAAAACGTAATCAAAAGCGCCATGGTAACCTCCATCGAATTTGATAATTTTTGTCTTCCTTGTGTATGCCCTAGCAAGCCTGATTGCATGCATAGTTGCTTCCGCTCCTGTATTTGTAATTCTTACCATTTCTGCACTTGGTATTATTTTATTGCATAGTTCTGCCAATTCGATTTCTTTTTCGGTAGGTATGCAAAATAAGCTTCCTTTGTCTATTTGGTTTTTCACCTCCAGTGCAATTTCTTGATTGCTATGGCCCAGAAAAACTGCTCCATAGCCCATACAATAATCAATTAAGGTATTGCCCTCTTTGGTAAATATTCTGCTGCCGTTGCCTGAATCAACAAAAAATGGATATGGCTGAAAGAATCTGACAGGGCTGTTAACTCCACCAGGAATTATTCTACATGCTCTTTCAAATAATGTCTTGGATTTGTCAAATATCAAATAAATTGTGTACTCTTTAAAAAAGTTAATAATTGTATCGGATTTTTAATTTTTCTTGTCTGCAAGGGTTTCTGCCATTTTTTTTGCGTGGTATGAGATTATGATGTCCGCTCCTGCTCTTTTAATGGATGTCAGCAATTCTGTTACTGCCGCGTTTTCATCTATCCAATTATTTATTGACGCTGCTTTGATCATCGAGTATTCACCTGAAACACTGTATGCAGCAATAGGGTGAAGGGAATTCTGTTTTGCTGCATATATTAAGTCAAGATTTGGAATGGCTGGTTTTACCATCAGAATATCCGCCCCCTCCTCCATATCTGCAATTATTTCTCTACGGGCTTCTCGTGGATTTGTAAAGGGCATCTGGTATGATAGCCTATTACCAAAGCTAGGTAGCGAATGGGCCGCATCTCGAAAAGGGGAAAAAAATGATGATGCTTGCTTTGCTGAATATCCCATGATCAGTGTGTCTTGGTATTCGTTTTTATCCAATATGTCCCTTAATGTTTTTACCTGGCCGTCCATCATGGCTGATGGCGCTACCATGTCTGCACCTGCCATTGCATGACTTAGGGCAATTTTTGAAAGGGTGTGGAGGGTTTGATCATTGTCAATTTTATTGTTTTTGATTATCCCACAATGACTATGGGTTGTATACTGGCAAAGACAAACATCGGTAATAACTGCTAATTTGTCGCCAAAAGTGTCTTTAGTTATCTTTGTTGCCTTTTGTACTATGCCATTGTTATCGAATGAGCTGTCGCCTGAGTCACCTTTTTTTGATGGAATTCCAAAAAGGATTATTGCCTTAATCCCTAGTGAGGCAATCTCCTCTATTTCCTTTGATATTTCCCCAATGGGGAACCTGAAAATTCCTGGCATTGACTCTATTTCTAACTTTTCATTGATTCCTTCTTGAACAAACAATGGGAACACCAGGTCCTTGACTGAGAGGTGTGTCTCTTGCAAAAGATCTCTTATTGCTTCACTTTTCCTTAGTCTTCTTAACCTCATTTTTGGAAAAGCGTTGTAGGCTCCGCTGAAATTGTTTATTATGCTTTTGATGTCATCATCATCATCGTTTGCTTTATTGCCTGGGTTCTCTTGCATGTTGCCTTTTACTGCGCTATGTCTTTTCATAATTAAACAACCTCATTGCCAAATTTATCAATTCACTATTGTTTTTGTTGTTTTGGGAAAATTCTCTCCTTAGGTTATTCATCGGTGTGGAGAGAATGCCTTCTATCAAC
Organism: Nitrososphaeraceae archaeon; assembly: GCA_016782315.1. Lineage (GTDB taxonomy): Archaea > Thermoproteota > Nitrososphaeria > Nitrososphaerales > Nitrososphaeraceae > Nitrosocosmicus. The sequence continues at coordinate 2,639 of JADDOQ010000035.1, forward strand.
GCATAGGAGAACTGCTCAAAGACCTTCATGTCTTTTTCGTCTATTTTGTTTCTCATTAGTGATAGTGCTTTTTTAAGCTCTCTCTCCCTAATGGCGTCTGCATCTTTAAAAATTGTTATTATCACAGGTTCTGAGCTTTTTCTTTTTAACGTTTCATTAATCAAGAATATTTCCTCTTCTATTATTTTTTCTGCGGACTCTATTTCCTTTTTCCTTTTCCTTACGTTTTTCTCAACAATTTCTGAGATTTGGTCTATGTTTACCAATTTGACATTGTTCAGTGTGGCAATTTTGTCTTCAACTGTTCTGGGGTTTGACAAATCAAAAATCATTAAACCTTTTTCTCTCTTTTGCATTATGTTTGCCATTCTATCGTATGTTAGCAGATAGTATGGTGCGACAGTGGATATAAACACAATGTCTGTGTTTTCGTTTAATTTCTGTAATGCCTCGTCAAATGGTATTGGTATGCCGGCAACTGTGTCTGAAAAGGATCTTGCCCTATCAAATGTCCTGCTGGTAATGAAAAACCTTATGTTCCTCTGTTTTAATGCTTTTGCTATCAGGCTTGCCCCTTCGCCTGAGCCTATCAGCAAAATTTCTTTCTCGTTTATGTCATCAAAATATTCATATGCCAGATTAACCGCCATGGAGCCCACAGAGACGCTTCCCCTGTTTATCCCTGTGGATGCCCTTACCTTGTTCCCTATTTTGATGGTTCTGTCAAAAAGAATGTTTAAATTGGGGCCTGAGAATCCATTTTTTCTGGAAAACTCTAGTGATCTCTTAACTTGTCCTAATATCTGATCCTCACCAACTACCAATGAATCAAGACCAGACGTTAGTTTGGCAAGGTGTTTTATTGCCCCTTCGCCCTCATCAATTATAACGTTTGATTTTACCTCATCAATAGATGATCCTATCAAAGATGACCATATTTCTATAATTTTGCCTTGCTGGGGATTGTTTCCTGCCCCATAAATTTCAACCCTGTTGCAAGTTTGCAATATTAGGCATTCCTCTAACTCTGTGGAGTTTATCAATGTTCTATATGCGCTGTAAATATCTTTAAACGTAAATTTTTCTAAAACATGTATTGGTGAGTTTTTAAAGGTAACCCTTAGATTAACAAATTGTGATGATTGTAAACTTAGATATGCTGTCATCTGCCGTTGTTATCCTCCAATTTATCTAATGTGTTAATAATTCTTTCTTTGACCTTATCAATGTTGTTTTTACTGATTAGCCCCTGTATTTCAGGGTTATTTATTAGACTGCGCAAAAATTCTTTTCTCTCTTTGGGATTTTCTATGTGTTTTTTAGCCTGCTCCCTTGCAAACGCCTGAATTTTTATGTTGTCAATGTCTGCCTTCACTATTATATTTTTTATGGCATCTTCTATCTTGCCCCTTATTATTTTAGCCATTACGGGGCTTTTTCCTAAAGTGGATACCGCTATCTGAATCGAATCCTCTATGTCTATTATAGACAGAAAACCAAAATCACTCTGTTGGGAATCATCTACAGAATAGGTGAGGATTTTTCTCTGTCTGGCCCATGTAGTTATTTTTCTGTTAAGGTGTTTGTCATTTGTAACGGCAAAAATTATGAATGCGTCATCGAATTCATTTAGAATGTCGACATCTGTAATCTTCTTTGTAATTGTTTTTAGGTTGTATTTTTTTTTATAGTTGACTACATCGGGACCAATGTTCTCGCTTATTACTGTAATATTGCATTTATGGTCGCCAAGAAGCCTTATTTTTTTGGTGCCCTCTATACCCGCACCTATTACTAAAACATTTTTGTTCTCTATGTCTAAATCAATAATCAACTATATCACATCAAATTGCAATTTATTAACAAAATGGATTGATTTGACTTTGATATTTAAAATGTTCGATTACTTTCACCTGCTACAACGAATTTGAAATACTATTGATCACCTGATTGAATTTGAAATGGGATTGGCGGCTGTGGCTGTGGCTGTGGCTGTGGCTCCCATGTGAGTGACATTAGTTTGGTCTGTATCAATTAAGGCATATTTTGTGATGAACATTGCAACAGTGGTTGCATTTAGTTAAATGGTCTTTTAGTGTGGTTATGGGGCAGATTGGTTTTTTATAGTGGAGTAAACTGTAATTCAGTTTAGTATTATTGAAATATTGGATTTGTTAAGTTGTTGTATACTTTGACTTTTAGTTCCGATACTAATTACAACCCTGATAACTCTTTTTCTATAGATGCTTTAAAAGATGTTTCTTTAGACGTGCTTGCTCTTTTAAAGAAGTCCGGCCTTTTATCATTAAAAGATTTGATAGTTCTTGGACCATATGATGTTTCGTCACAGGCTGGAATTGATATTGATGATTCCTTTTTGATTTATAACCAGGCATTAACGGTTTTAGAGGATATTGGAATTATGGAAAAACAATTTATTCCCGCAACTGCTCTCTATCACAAGCGCAAAAATATCGGTAAAATTTCTACCGGTTCAAAAAATTTTGATCATCTTTTAGGTGGTGGAATAGAAACAAAATCGATTACAGAGGTATGTGGAGAATACGGAACGGGTAAGACGCAATTGTGTCATACCGCTTGTGTAACCGTGCAACAAGATTATTCGAAAGGGGGATTGAAAGGAAATGCCCTCTATGTAGATACCGAAAATACCTTTCGTCCTGAAAGAATTGAATCAATTTCCAGATTGCGAAATATGGACCCATTCAAAACTTTGGAGAATGTTATTGTAGCTAAAGCATACAGTAGTTCTCACCATGAATTGATATTGTCTGAAGCCAGTAAGGTTATTGGTTCGCATAATATCAAATTAATGGTAATTGATTCCATCATTTCCCTTTATAGGTCCGAGTTTATAGGATTGTCTGCTCTTTCTGAAAGACAGCAGAGATTAAACAAGCTAATTCATACTATTATGCGAATAGCAGAAACATTTGAAATTGCAGTTTTATTGACGAACCAAGCACAATCGTCTCCTGATTCCCCTTTTAGTGGAAATTCTTTCAAGGCTGCAGGTGGCAATATCGTTGCTCACTCTAGTACATATAGGGTTTTTCTGAGACGTTCGGGCAGAAATAGAATAGCTAGGATGGTGGATTCTCCAAACCACGCTGAAAGTGAAATTGTTTTTACCATTGGTGATTGTGGCATTTCTGACCCCCTGAATCGTAATGGCGTTTAGGCTGAAGGTTGTCTATTGATTTTGTCTTGTGGACATGCAGGCAGAATTAAGATTTATTTATTTATTGTTTTTCTTCCTATTCATCTTCCTCTTCATCGGTAGTTATGGTTATATTTTCTGTTGTATGGATTTACTTTTTGTCTGGTGATGGGGAATATCAATTTGCGAAATGGCCAAGGCAAATTGAGTCTCCTTTTTTTGTAAATAATTTTTATTAGGGTGGTTATAGAACTATCTCATGCCTTCATCCCATGGAACTAGAAGAAAATCAAGATCGGTGTTAACAAAATCAAATAAAATTACAGGCTTGTCATATTTGCTTATCGATTATAAACAGGGGGATAAAGTTGTTGTAAATATTGATCCAAGTGAACATACAACTATGCCTCACAGACGTTTTCAGGGCCGGATAGGCGTAATTGAAACTATAGGAAGGCGCACCATGAAAGTGATGGTGATGTTTGGAAACAAACCTAAATATTTGCAAACAAAATTTAACCATGTACGTCTTTTAACAAAATCCTGATAGGCTAAAAGGGTGCTTGTAAAATTGACCGAAGTTTTAAAACGTGAGATTATTACTTTATCTGAGGTTAAAAAAATTTTAGAAAACATTTCGCTTGATGAAATGGATCAAATCCAACGATGGACATACGATTATTCTAAAAAATTTTCGAAAACTGATTATGATGACGCAAAGGTGATGGTTGACAGCCTCATAGCCGAAGGTGACTTGACAGTGGAAGAGGCGGTTGAATTGGTAAATGTGATGCCCAAATCTTTGGAAGAGCTAAGAGCTTTCACTTTTGGGTGGAAAAAATTGATTGGGACTGAAAAATTGGAAAAAATAAAGTCTATATTGCTGTCAAATAAAGGTGATGATGATAAAAAAAACAATGACGATGAGAAAGATGAATCTGGGTTTGTAAGATAAATAAAGAACAAAACGCGCATATTGTTATAACTTAAAAAAAGAGATAATTTGTCGAAATTTTTATCAAATAGGGATAATTATAATAAAAATATGGAAACATATCCTCATAGAAAATTTGAGGAGTATGCCTATATACTAGACTATATCCAAAACAGCAAGTCATCAATTGTTCGAATGAGGGAGGGAACCATAATTCATGCAATAGGTGAAGTGCACCTGACTATTCTTGAGTTGCTGGGAATGAATCGAGAAAAATTTAGTATAGGCGAAAGAGTCTATATTGGAAAAGATGGGCGCGCAAAAATCTTGAGCGTATTGGGGCGAATAGATTACAGTCATCTCACCCAAACTGCAAAAAATGAATTGCCTAGCGTTATAGAGAAAATCGTAAGTGTAAACGAATCCCGTTTTGTAGATTATTTTAACTCGGCCCAACCAATGACGCCTAGGGTCCATTCGCTAGAGCTTATTCCTGGAATAGGAAAGACCTATATGAAATCTATCTTGGTAGAAAGGGACAAAAAAAAGTTTAGTTCATTTATGGATCTTCAAAGTAGAACTGGATTGAGGGATGCACCAAAACACATAGCTAAAAGGATATTTGATGAAATTGCCGGTGAGACCCGCATGAATGTTTTTGTTAGAAAGTAATACACCTAATTTTTGGTTTATGGCATAGATTGTGTCTGTATCTGTTACTAGATTTCTACTGTGAGATATCCTCAAGGGTGAGGATGAGCACTCGAAGTGTCGGAAAAAGGCCATAAAAAAAAACAAAAAAAATCTCTTGGCCAGAATTTTCTTGTTGATGGTAACATTATTAAAAAAGTCATTGAATTGTCTGAGATTGGCGATAATGATGTTGTTTATGAGGTTGGAAGTGGTAATGGGGTTTTAACCAATGAGCTCTGCAAAACCTCCAAATTTGTGTATTCCTTTGAAATTGATTCATATTTTTATCTCTACTGCAAAAAAAAATTGTCTTTTAGTAATCTCCGTCTCCTAAACATGGATGCTTTTGATAACGCCGTCAATGTGGATTTTGATGTTTTTTTTTCAAGCCTGCCTTATTATGAAAGCCGAAATGCTTTTTCATGGCTATGTCAAAGGAGTTTCAAAAAAGGCATAGTTTTGCTGCAACGGGAATTTGTCGACAAACTTTTGTCATCTCCGGGAAACAAAAACTATCGGGCTGTTTCAATAATGACACAATACCGTTTTTCTATAAAATTGCTATTGGATGTTCCCAGTCATTCCTTTGCTCCTAAACCAAAAGTTGACTCCGTTCTGATAGAGATTGTTCCAAAAAATCCGCCCTTGCCAAAAAAAACCATAGATGACATACAGTTTTTATTTTCTTTCAGAAAAAAAAACGTCTCTTTCTTGTTGAAATACTTTGATAAACTTGAAAAAAATTGTGATGGGTATGTCGATTTTGATCAGATAAAGGACAAAAAGGTTGGGCATTTATCTGTGGAGCAGATTTATCAGTTATCTTTAATGCTAAATAAACGCAATAGCGATCAATAAATGTTCTATAGGGTAAACAAGCCTTATGTCAATTAAAAAAAGTTTTAGTTTAAAATGCCTAAAAATTAGTATTTGAGATTAATGGTCTGAACTGATCCCGCGTCTATCTGGACATTGTCCAAAACTCTATTTTCACCATCTGGAAACGCTACCATTAAAATATACTCTCCTGGAGGCAGGTCACTAAACACATATTTTCCATCAATTGAGACAAATGAACTTTTTGATATAGCTGAACCTCCCTGCTCCGTTGCAATGACGGTTGAGCCTACGGCTGGCAAACCTAATGGCCCGGCTACATACCCATTAATAGCACCCAAGCCTGACTTGTAGGTGGGCATCGGTTGAAATATTGAGCCAATACCTTTGTTATTTGGTGTTGTTCCGCCGCTAAATAAATAACCAACAATTAGGATGACACCTACAACTGCGACCACCAGAATTATTCCCCATTGGTGTTTTTTAACAAAGCTCTCTGATCTTTTATCGGTAGTTTTAGAAAACGAAGTCATCTATTCATTCACCAATATATATATGTTGCAGGCATTATTTATGTATTGTTATAGGAATTTTTTATAAATTTTATATTAAATCAGATACAAGAATATAATGCTTATATATTTACATTAAATAATGCATAATTTAAGTCAAATGCATTGCATAAATAAAGATAAAGCTCATTTGTACAATAAATACAAAACCTTGGTGATAAGCTTTCGGCAGTCATGCCCCCGTAATCATGGCGTCTGTATATTGTTTTGGAACGGTGCTTTGAATGGGTTGGCGAAGACGGTTCAAAAATGGGCATTGTCACAGCAACAGCCATGTCCTTTAGCATGTGTTTGTTGGTAATCCAATAAAACAACAACCTTTTTTTAAGTAACATAAAATTCTTTTTACCCTGTTTTGACACGTCAAATCAGTCTTTGGCAGGGGTGATTGTTTCAATAGGCATAAAAATTTGATGATTTTTTGTGTTATGGGGACATTTAGGAATTTATATTGGATGTAAATTCCTTATCGCATTGATCTATGAGTCACAGGTTCTTATCGGCATTATCCATTTGGTGTCTTCCTTTCTTTGGTGGAGCATTACATTTGTGGTGGTTGCGATTATCAGGCCTGCAAATAGATCAGGTGTCTTATCGGTGATTTTGCCTAAAGTCCAAAAGATTGTAATAGCTGTCTCAACAGTTTCGATTATTTCAGGGTTTATTCTTTTTGGTGTCAACACAAATTATCAATTTCACGCATTGTTTTTGACATTTTGGGGCAACATGATATTGGTGTCCGGCATGTTGTCATTGATTGTTTATTGTAATGTGGTATCAGGGGGTAAAATAAGCGCAATGATCATCAAACTAAGTAAACTGCCAAAATTGGCAAATCAGATTCCGATGGTGTTCTTTTCGATGATTACGATAACTTTGACATTTATGATTTTGATCTCAAAGGTGTACGTTGCAAGATAACGATGCTTTTGAATATTGCCGCAAATAGACCTCATTTCAGAATCATTTTGGCAAAATGGTTGTTTTTCAACAAGGGGTGGACACTGGATTCTTTTTGAGATGCGCAATTACAAAAAAAGGCAGCAGCATGATGAAAACAAAATCAATAACGTTGTGATGATGCTTTTTCCTAATGCGCATATAATTAGGATTTGGATGTTTTTGAAAATGTTTAGAACTCTAAAATCATTATTTAGATGCAGCAGTACCACAATATGTTGCTGCTATCAAACACTGCTATCAAAACATGTGGCATGTGGCAATGAGGGGTAATCAATTACAAAAAAGGAGATTGGTTATAATTGAGATTATCTCCTAATGTTGCGTGAAATCGGTTTACTGCTAAAATAAGTCGTTAGGTGTGTACAACAATAAACAAGCAGGAAAATAAGTTTGACGGTGGATGTAAAACGAACACCGCATAATTCCAAAATGTGTGATGCGCTATTAGATTGCGTGTATATCTGTTATTTTTATTTGCAACAATGCTTTTACTTGACAATCATTACAGGACAATGGGCATAGGTCATAATCCCTGATGCTGAACTCCCCAAAATGAGTTTTTTAAAAGCTGATCGGCCTCTTGACCCTATGACTATTAGGTCTATATTTTCATTTTCAGAGTAACTGATAATTGCCTCGACTATTGATATGGGCGCAATGATTGCTTCCGTTTTAACCTGTAGATTTGTATTCGCGCATTTCTTTCGAATCTCATCAAACCATTTTTCAGCTTCTTCTTTGGCTTCTTCTTTTAAATCATTTATGGAGCTTGGGGTTACCAGACCGGTTGCTGTCTCGGTGTAAAAAGCAAAACCCTTATTAGAATACAAAACATGCAAGGCAATAAGTTCAGAGTCATATTTTTGAGCAATGTCTATTGCGTAGTCTGCAGCTTTCATCGATTGAGTGGACCCGTCAATAGTAACTAGTATCCTTTTTAGCCTGATCAACTTTATGTATGTAAAAGAGAATCAGAGATAAACTTTTTTCATTTTTGAATTAGCCACCTTTAGGTTAAACAGCAACATATGCCTATTAAAACAATATAAACCGCTTCATCAAAAAGGGGTGTCGGAGCCTGTTACTTTTTTGATATTGGAAAAGAACACAACATCCATTTTAATTGGGCATAAAAAAAACATGATTGTTTCTCAAAATTTTGGCTTATTGTCATAAAAAAAGCGAGTTGGAAAGCAGGAGATATCTCAATGTGTGAATCTAGTTATCATGCCAAAATAGGGCAAAGAAAAATTGTTGGTTGTTGGTTTGTATTTGGTTTTTGGTTATAAAGAAATTTGGTTTTGCTTGTTTGGCATCCATATCTTTTGCCATAAAATTTTCAATATGTTTCTTATTGTGTTTTTTGTTTTCTAAACAACGGGTATTTTATGGTGGTCACAATACGGTATTTATTGAATCATTGGCAGTAGAGACATGATATGAAAATTATCAAATCAACATCACTGTATGATGGTGATGATGAAAAACGCAATTATTATATTGGTTTTGAGGGCGATAAAATTGCTTATGTTGGCCTAGAAAAACCATTGCAAAATGACGCTGAAATTATTGCTGAAGATGTTGTTGTCACTCCTGCCTTTATCGACTCTCATAGCCATATAGGAATGGTTAGGGCCGGTGAGCCTGAAGATGAAGACGAATCTAACGAACACATGGATCCTGTTTTTCCATTAGTTAATTCTATGCACAGTATCTACATGGATGACATGTCTTTTACTGAATCTGTTGAAAGCGGTGTTTTATATTCGGTGGTCTTGCCTGGCAGCGGAAATGTTGTTGGGGGTAAATCTGTGTTTATACGAAATTATGAGGACAATGTTGAGAAAGCATACATAAAGGATATGGGAATCAAAATGGCGTTAGGATATAACCCAAGGAGTACAAATGATTGGAAAGGTGATAGGCCATCAACCAGAATGGGCGCCATGGCCATTCTCCGGGACAATTTACTTAAGGCCAAAAAAACTCAAAATCTAATCAATAGGGATAAAAAAGACATCGATGAGGTTGATCCCGTGACTGAGGTTTTTATGGATATTATCTCAAAAAAATACAAGGTAATGGCACACCTTCACAAAGAAGATGATGCGGTATTGCTAATACAGTTGTCTAGGGAATTCGGGCTAGATGCCATTGCCAATCATTGTATGGATATTTACCATAGAAAGATTTTTTCATTTTTGAATTTGAGTAACATACCAATAATTTACGGCCCTTTGGATTGTTTTCCTTATAAAGTGGAACTTAAGCATGAGAGTTGGAAAAATGTAAAACCATTGATTGATTCGGGGGCAAAATTTTCATTGATGAGTGACCATCCCGTTATCCTTCAAAGAAATATGTTTTATACATTAAGGCACCTTTTGCGGTTTGGTTTGTCAAAGCCTAAAGCTATATCGAAGATTACCAAGGAGTCTGCTGATATAGTGGGGGTTGATGATCTTGGCCAAATAAAACCCGGGTTTAAGGCCTCTTTTGTAATTTGGAACGGGGATCCATTTTCATTGACAAGTTACCCTATTATGTCAATAGCCGAGGGGAAAATTGTATATGAGGAGTAAACAGTGAATGCAAATGTTTCCAAACAATACTATTTTATTTAAAATATGCTGTTAATATCTTGTGAACCGGGAGTCGGAATTTATCATAAAGCGGTTTGATATGGTGGAACTAGAAGCAGAAGGTGGTTATTATCACGAATCATACCGGTCAGATAAATATGTTCAGGTTGGGGATTGTTGTGATGCAAACCCCGAAGATAATGCTTATTCCTGTTCAAAGCCTGGCCACAGGCCATCTGATAATGTCCGTCCTGTCCTTACATTAATTTATTATCTTTTGGATGGGGATCAGTTTTCTGCTTTTCATAAAGTTAAATATGACGAAATTTGGCACTTTTATAAAGGCAGTTCAGTCAATCTATACATTTTGACCAACAGTAAAAAACTTTTAAATATAAAATTAGGAAACGACATAAAAAATAATGAGCATGTTCAATTTGTTATAAAGGGCAACACATGGTTTGGTGCTGATATACACGACAAGTCTTCTTATTCTTTGGTTGGCTGTTCTGTTTCCCCGGGGTTTGACTTTAGGGATTTTGAGTTGGGTGAAAGAGATAGATTAAAAATAATGTATCCGCAACATGAATACATAATCAACAGGCTAACAAGAAAACAGCTTAATTGACATGGCGTATCACACAACATGTTGCAACATTCATTATTCAAATGGGCATACCCGCGTTTGTTTTTCCCAATTTGATATCCTAAATAGTTGCGTTACTTGTTCAAATAACTTTACCTTATTTTGGTTATGCTTGCATCACGATTTTATATCTTTTCCTGCAGATGCGGAATAACTGCTCCTCAATTTCGTCCACTAGTTGCTTTGATTTCTCTTCTTCTTGGATTTTTTGTTTATTAAACTCTTCTCTCCTTAAACTTTCTGCATATATGGTTTTTTTGTTCTCTTTTATCCTGTCCTCAATTTTTTTTATTTCTTCTATGGTTGAGTTATTGGTATAGTCTTTCAAATGCTTTAAGTTCGAAACAATCTCCTTCAGATCGTGCTTGAATTTTGGTAAGGCGTCAATCAATCTGTCGCAATATTGAATGACTTTGGTCGAATCTTTTAGTGGGATTTTATTTGTGTCAATTGATTCTTTTAGATTTTTTAAAAATTCTAAATATGGCGAAATATCTGCATCGTTGATTATTTTGTCGGGCTCTTTAATTATGATGTTTATTATCTCTTTTGTTCTTTTTGAGGTGCCATATGAGTATTTGTGGGTCGCTTTTGACAGTTGGTTTGAAATTTCCATATAGCTTTGGATTAGTTTGTCCTTTTCTTTTTCCATCTTTTCTATCTCCTTTAGATAGCCCAAACTCTTGCCATATGATGGCAGTGCCTGTAATTGCTCTATTTCCTTTTCCATTTCGTCATTTTCGTTCTCTTTTTCTATAATGATTTTGCTTATTGATTCTATTATGCTGCTGTTGTTGTCAATCTCCATCTTTTTATTGTTTATGTCTTTTAGATTGTTTTTGCACTTGTCTATTGCTTCTTTGTTCCTTAGTATATCGTTATAGAACTCATCTATTATTTCGGAGTTTTCGGTAATTTTTTTTAACTCGCTGCGCAATTGATTGGCGTGCTTTTTCATAAAGGTGTTGACTACTGTGCTATGGGAACTGGTAACCTCTCCAAACCTGTTAATTGATGAGATTATCGTTTCCTTGAATTTTGTCAAATCCTCAAATGTCTTTGGAATTTCTAACGTATTAGCGGATTCTCGCTTTAGTGATTTGACAATGATGTTTTTTGTGTTTCTGATTAAGGGGGTTAATTTTTCCTCTTCCACGTTTATTTCTTCCATTTCGATATTGATTGCTATGTTGCTAATGGTTCTGTACGATTGCTTGATTTCTTCACATATGGTTTTCAGCTTATCCAAGCGATTTTTAGTAATGTCGTTTTCTTTTCGTTCTAGTTCTTCAAATGCAAAATCCGCTGTAATTACATCCTCTGATCGGTGCATTGATTTGGATTTGTTAGATATATTCTTATCAAGCTTGGAAATATCTTTATCTTTTTTTTTAAAAAAACTAAAAGGAGACATAATATATCTATATAACAAATTTATTGAAACGGTGTATATATTAATATATATTTAATCATGAAAGCAACGCTTAAAATCGCTTCTTTTTCTTCCTTGAGAATTACTTAAATACTATATAGCTAGAACTAAAAAACATGGCAAAAAACTTTACCTGTTCTGATGTCGGCGTTAACTGTAACTGGTCTGCGTCTTCTGAAAATGATGAGGACCTATTAAATAAAATAAAGGAGCATGCTAAAAGCGCCCATAATTTTGAGGAAATACCTCCTGAATTGTATGAAAAAGTGAAAAAAGCCATAAAATAACTCCTCTATGATTTTGCCCGTTTATGTATTACCTGTCTTTGTAATTTGAATTGTGTTTTGTTTCATGGTTTGGCATTAATGAAATCAGATATTTTTGAACTGAAATGCTTTTACTTTTCATTAAATTTGACTCATTTGGATAAATTTTTTATTTGTGACATGTGGGTGTGTCTGTGGTTGTATATGTATTTATAATGCGATCTCAAAACAATAATGGATTTAGGCACACGCAAATGTTCTATTTTCGATCATGCCTTTGCACATATTTTGGATGTTCCGATATACTTTGGGTAATTGCTCAACGGTGTTAAAAAACTCATTTTTTTGCGTTGACATTTTTTTTGAGAGTCATATCCATGTGTGTGATAGTGCTGTCTTTTTTCTTCTATTGGCCCTAAAAGTCACATAACCGGTATTTACGAGCATTTGTTAACTTATGTATTTTACTCACAAAATCGACATCACATTGATTTGAATCTGGGACAGGCGATTCTGCATCAAACTATCAAGTGATTTTCTATGGCACATAAAAAACCAGTTGTTGTTACCTAATATGATGATTAGTGGTGCTGGAAATTGAATAAACTGTTGTGTTGTAACTTTAAATCTATCTGTGAATATTATTTGCGAATTTGCAACACTTTTGCTTTACTGACAAAGGTGTTCCCTGTTTTGTATTTCATGGTTCGAATGAGTGTTTGTCATGGTTGTCTAGCGTATATAGAGCAGCTGCTTTCGCCGCAAGTTCAGCTACTATGTAATTTGAATCGTCACTACCAATTATTATTATATCGTTTTCAATGGGGTTTAGCTTATTCACTAAAAGTTTTTTAATGCTGGTTTCATTTTGCAGATAGTCGTAATTGGTATTGGCAGTCAGGAATTGCCCATTTTCGAATGTTAAGGTTATGGCCCCCTTGGCACCGTTTTTTATTGCAATATCCCTTTGTTCAATCCCAGAACTTATTTCGCATTTCATTTGCTTTAGTAAAATAGCGTGGTTGAATTTGCCAATTGAGATTGAGCATTCCGGTACGTTTGTCTCATGACCAATGTATGCGGATAATTTATTCAAAATTGATTTTCCTTTGTCAGACATTTTTGTTCCCCTGTTAGTGGTTCTTATCATGTCTTCCATTTTCAGGTGCTTTATCAAAGTCTTGATCGAGCCTTCTCCTAACGCCAGTTCCCTCGAAAGCATGTTTCTGCTCACCTTTCCTTCCTTTTCGATTAACTGCAGTGTTTTGAATATGTGTGCTGAATTAAAAGTCAAAATTCTGCTTGGTGCATACCTGCTAGAAATACTCTCAAGTGTTTTAATCAAAAGGTGCACATATTATATAATGCTCCAAATGGATTTATTTTTATCTTGATGGTCTTTGCTTTCAAATCTGTATGCAAAATTATTCCCTGTTTTTGTAAATGCATAACCTGATTGATACAACTGTCTTTGAGCATTTTTGCTGTTTGGTGTTTTTAGTTCTGTACATTAACAAATTATGCACAAATCTTCGATTACCTTGACTTAACTTCTTGTAGTTTGGTGCTTTCGTATTTTGATGGCTTTTGGATCACACGGAACAGGCAACGGTCAGTTAAGCAATCCCATTGATGTGGCTGTAGACTCGACTGGAAATATTTTTGTAGCTGATTCAACTAACGATAGGGTCCAAAAATTCGATAACAACGGAAACTTTTTGATGACAATTGGAACACCCGGAACAGGCAACGGTCAGTTAAGCAATCCTTTTGAACTTGCAGTTCATTCTGGGGACAATGTATATGTTGTAGATAACGACAACAACCGTGTTCAGGTTTTTGATAGTTCTGGAAAATATGTCACACAATTTGGTAATACTGGTGCGGGTCATGAACGACTGCACGATCCGGTTGGAATAGCCTTAAACTCCTTGGGTGACGTTTATGTTGCGGACGGGAGGGATTCCGACATACATGTATTTACTCCAATTGGATAGTTATACTGTTACTTTAAAGTATAACTTCAGAAATCATTTGTTTTTTATCTGCTCAATTGAGCATAGTCTTTTGGCTTACTGGACGAACCTTTGAAGTTTTTTAGCTTATCTTGATTTGTGGTGATTCATAAATGTTAATTATAAATCTTAGTGGACCTGCTACTACGCTCTGTTTTTTTGCAAAGTTATAGGAGTGGTGTTTTCCATGAATGTTTTAGTACTTTGTTGCTAATGGGCGCAACTGCAACCCTCATCATGGCTATGACTATCCGGTTCTTTTCTGTTTGCCTTGTTTGGTTCATTTTTATTTCCAGTGTCAATGCCTTTGTCGTTACTGCTGTATTCTTGTAGGTTGCGTTCTTTGTTGTCTGGTTCTAATTCTTTGTTTTTTTTGTTTATTGTGTTGCCTTCACTCATGGATAATATACCATAACAAAATATAATAACTTGTGTAAAGGCAAAAAGGATCATTAGTTGTGGATTCCTGGTGCAACAAACCACTTTTATGGTTTGAATATCGATGAAAACATGTGTTTTGGATTGAAAACTGAGGTGATTTGATCATCGTTATCTGATTGTTACAAAGGAAATTACCAAATGGATTATCCATGGGGTGCAGCAGCGGGATATGCTGATTCCATCCTAAAACCATGGTCTTAGACATTGATATCCTTTATAACCGTTAAACCCGGGAATTTAGTATGTCTGCTGACATACGTCAATTCAATGATGCTAAATACATTAACATGGAGACTTTCAAAAAAAACGGGACATCTGTGTCAACACCTGTTTGGTTTGTACTCGAAAATGATTATGTTTTTGTTGTGACTCGCTCTGGTACTGGCAAGGTTAGGCGAGTTCGAAACAACCCTAAAGTTAGGATTGTACCAAGTGGGTTCAGGGGTGAACCAAAAGGCACATGGAAAGACGGGCTAGCTAAAATTGTGGATTCTGAGGACTCTGGCAGAATTATTCAACTAAGAAACAAAAAATATGGATTTCAAGCTAAACTCGCATCGCTATTTACTTCGAGAAAGGGAAAGTATGTTGTTTTGTCTATAAAGATAACCTAGTTGTATTTTGAAATTTCAAAAAAGTTGATTATGTGGATTTTGGGAGTTAGTGGGTTGGGATTGTGTGGATGAAAATGATAAAATATGGTTTTAAGAACTGTAAATTTTGAATAATTTAAAATAAATAATGTGATAAAAAATAAAAAAAGGGTTATTGTTGTCTTGATTGACTTGGGTTGTTGTCTGCT
>JADDOQ010000283.1 GCA_016782315.1 Nitrososphaeraceae archaeon
GATCAGTTGTTATTTTATAAATCCTGGATAGTTTTTGTTTATGCTGTTGCTCTGTCTACCGAATCTATCATTATCGAATATCTTACAACACATTTTATTAAATTTTCTCCGATTGTACTTTCATCTGTAAGCATAACATTATCTGGAATAATGCTGTTACTTGTCACAACGATTATCTTAAAGAAGTATAAAGAAACGACTATCCTTTTTATCAAATCTTGGAGCACGCTTATTGCAGCATCTTTGTCTCTTTCACTAGGAATATTTGCATGGTATGATTCAATTAATAGGATAGGAGCATCAAAAGAGGCACTGATAGCAGGACCTATTGAAATAATTATCATAATCATTTTAGCAAGAATATTTTTAAATGAGCGATTAAGTAGATTTCACATTATTGGTATTTTTTTAGGATCCATCGGGTTCATTTTGGCCTTGGTTAGCGATCTTGATATCAATGTTGCTAACAATGTCGATATATTTAATATGGCTACAGCCATTGTTACTACTCCAACATCGTCTTCATTGCTATCAATGATTAGTTTTGGAGATATAGAAGCAATCCTTTCTGCGCTTGGCTTTGCTCTTGCTGTTCTATTTCTAAGTAAACTAATCTTGAAACATTCTCCTATACAAGTGGCAGGAGCATCCATGTTTATTGCAGGTCTAATTCTAGCTATTTTTATGATCTTTGGATTATTATACAATTCAGTTGATTCAGTATTGCTATCTTCAAACAAAACAACATCATTATTGGAACAACCATCAACATCTTCAATATATACTACCATTATAATCTTACTTCTATTTTCATTGATTCCGTTTATTGGTTCGCTATCTTATTCTATTGGCCTACGTAGAATAGGTGCATCCCTTACTGCAACTATAGGATCTTCCAACATTGTAATAACACTCATCATTCAAATAATATTAAAAGAATTGGGATTTGCCAGTCATTTACCTGAAAACATATTTCTAGCCATTTTAGGAAGCATCATAGGATTCTTTGGGATATTCATAATCCATATGTCTGATTTTCTCTCATTTAAAATGAAGAGACAATAGTTCTCTTGTTTAATTAGAACATTTTGGGAAATTCAACAATTAAACATTATTTTCCTGTTAATGTGAAGGTGATGATATTGCATCCGGTACCTCCAAGGCTCCGGCAATGCTTGATAATTTGGATTTCTAACAGATGAATTGATCACAGGAGGCATGGAGGCTACGGAGGTAAATTATTCTATTTCTATAAAAGTAGATAAAATAAACACTCATGTGATAAATGGATCTGTGGGCTAATGCCGATATCGGTCCTAAAAAATGGATTCTATTATCTTTAACAATAATACTAAATTTAAAGATTATGAATTCATTTCTTTTTATTTATTGTGTAATTACTTCAATAATATTTGATGCTACTATTTT
>JADDOQ010000148.1 GCA_016782315.1 Nitrososphaeraceae archaeon
ATTATTGTTTGCTCAAAACTAACTATATCAAAACATTATGAAATCTCGCGGCAATATATCCCAAATCCCAAATGTTGCTATACGCATCATGCAATACCATTCATAATGTACAAGATATTGTGCATAAATTGTTGAATGTGACATAAAAAAAACTCGCAATCAAAAAACAAAAGGCACTGTCCTAAAAGACTCCGATGTTTGTAAATTTTGGAAATTGAGGTTATTTCAAAACGACGTTTGGAATTGAGCAAGAAAGGCTAGTGGAATTAAAATAAAATAACCCTCTCACGATACAAATAACAGGATATACCATTTGGAAGTTATTTACGTTAAAATGCCCTTATTGCTTTTGTCAACCTCTCTTTCCCTTTTGATCTGGACGGTATTTATAACGCGATTGTTGAGATCCTTTACCAAATCCCCTAAACTTAAATCTATTGCTGCTGCTAAAGATACTCCGAGGGTTAACGTAATTTTACCTGTAAGAGATGATGAAGAGCATATTGGTAGATGCCTGGATGGACTGTTAAAACAAAATTATCATAACTATAGTATCATTGTTATCTGTGATTCTGATAGTGATAAACAAGACAAAACCATTGAGATAGTTTCCAAATACAGTAAGCGATATCCCAAAAAGATAAGCATGGTGATGGCAGACCCAAAACCTGACGGGTGGGTGGGAAAAAATTGGGCTTGCTATAGCGGATACCTAAAATCTGATTGTGATATCCTGTTGTTCACAGATTCAGATACATTGCATTCAGAAGACATCATAACCTTGGCCATCGGATATTTTCTTGCGAACAAGTTGGATGTTTTGACGGTAAGGCCTCGCCTATTATGTGAAGACATTTGGAGTAAAATGATTTATCCGATTCTTTGGACCTATCATCACGTAAAATATTCTGCGATTTTGGTGAATGATCCAAATAAAATGACTGGTTCAGTTTTTGGATGCTTTTTTATTATAACTAGAAAATCATATGAGAAACTGGGAACACATAAAGAAATCAAAGGTGAGGTTTTGGAGGATATAGTGCTCGGCGAAAAAATCAAGAAAGCGAAAATTGCACTAAGAATGGTTCATGGTGAGTATCACCTTCAACAAGCATTATCAGGAAGCTTTAGAACAGCTTGGCAAAGATTGTCCCGAAGTGATAATATGTTTCCAATTCAGATGGAAAATGCAAAGTATGGCCCAATCGTTTCGTCGCTTTCAGTATTTCTTAGCTTGATATTTCCGTTTGCGTTATTGCCCGTTTTAATGGGCATTATTCAAACTGAAAACCTTTCAGATGTTGCCATCAATAGCCTATTGATACTATTTGTTATTGATTTGGTGGTCATAATATTGGTAAGTGTCGTATATGTCATACGGTCAAAATTTGGGCTTTTCCAGAGTCCGCTATATGCATTAGTTTCTTTCCTTGGTGCTATAGTTATTGCCGTAGATTTGATGTATGCATTTTTGGTTGAAAAAGAAAAGATAAAGTGGAGAGGGAGAGAATATGTAGTTAACAGGAAAAATTTCAGGTAGATGCAGAGGCTAACTTCATTATTATTTTCCGTTCTAGTAAATAGTTTATGCCATAAAATGCATTATGGTCAATTGGGATAAATCTAAACTAGACTATGACTGAACATATGATTTTCAAAGTAACTTTAAATACAGTGTTTGAATCCTTATTGAAAATTTCATGATAATTCTGCCGCAACAGCCATTTGCAAAATCCATAGGAACTCAATGCAAACAAAAAAGACGGTTTCTGAGAAATGAGCTATCTTTGACTCTAGTCATATTGTTTTATAGAAACAAGTTTTTTTAAATGTGTTATAAACAAGTTATGATTAATTGGCAAACCGCAGAGGGACATGACTAGAGAAAAACATGCATACAACGGAAGAAGATGATGGACCTCAAGACAGCTACAGAAAAACCAAAAAATAATTACTGTGATTACGATACCCGTTGGTGGGTTCAGAAGTTTCTATGTGGTTATGCTTATCCTTTTTGACGAAACTGTCCACTGTCTGCTGCTGCTGCTGTTTTCCTTTTGATGATATGATGATTATTGGGTAAAACACATGTATCAAATACGCTAAGAAATAAATTGCTGTTACTGTTGATATAAATGCTTATAATGCAGTTAATTATGTTGTTATATCGGTTGTTTAAGGTTATGGTAAAGCATTTTACAATGGTAAACTAAAAGAAAATGTCGCGCCTTTGCCATCATTGTTGTTTTCGGCCCATATTTGCCCGCCGTGGGCCTCAATTATGCTCTTTGATATGTACAATCCAAGCCCAGTCCCTTGAAAGGATTTTGTTGCAAATTTTGTAAATAGCTTTGGCATTATCTCTTTATCTATCCCCATGCCGTTATCTCTGATACTGAAAATAACCGAGTCTTTTTTGTTTCCCGCACTGTTTCTTTTCCTTTTATCCATGCTAATTACTATGTCCCCTTTTCTGTCAATAAACTTGATAGAATTACTAATTAAATTGGTGATTACTTGACTTAATCTATTCTTATCTGCCTCTATGACTATATCTTTGTTATTAAAACTGTTAAATTCAAACTTTATGCTTTTACTTTTATCAATGGAGTTTTTATAATTTTTAACAATATCTGATACAAGGTTACTAAAATTAGCTTTCTCTTTGTGTAGTTTTAGGGATTTGCCCTCTATCCTTGTTATGTCTAAAATGGATTCTGTTAGTCTTTGTAGCCTCTTTGCATTTCTGTTAATGGTATCTAGTAGTTCCTTCTCTTCCCTGTCAATGCCCTTTCTGTTCATAAGGTGGTTAGATAGTCCTAGGATTGGTTGTATTGGGTTTCTGAGCTCATGCGCTGCAATGTTTATGAATTCTTTTTGAATTTTGTCATGGTCTTTAAGCCTTTCCAATAATTCTGTCTGTTTCCGTAAGGTTTCAAAAACTGAAATATATGATAATACTGTTGGTGGGCTGTTAGAGTAAGATGCCAACCCAATCGCATCTGTTGATGGCTGTTGCTTTGTATCATCTTTTAATTCAACTGTTAGAGAATACCTTTTATCGACCACCAAAACGGACACTCTTTGTAATGGCTCTGTAAATACGACATCAAATGAAAAAAATTCTTTGTTGCTTTTTATGTCCTCTTCTATTTCAATGTCTTTGGGTGTGAGGATATGAATTTTTATCCATGGTCTTGCCTCTTGAACCTTTTTAATTATCTTAAAGTAGCCTGCACTCTTTTGCCGGTGGAATTCATTTGCTGTGGAAAAAATAACAAGTATTTCTTCATTTGCCGATTCTATAAGGCTGAATGAGAGATTTTGTATTTCTTCCTTGTCCTTTATGGTTTCTATGACCTCTGGCTCTATGCCCTGTTCTAACTCTCTTATCCTTTGTTCAGCCGATATTGATTTTTCCCACATCAATTCAAAAATGTTTTGTTGTTGTTCTACAAATGCCTTGAAATTGCTTACTATGCATTGTGGGGAGTAGTAGTCTGCTATGGAAGAAATACCTGACTCGCTTTGCTCTTTTTCGGTTTTAATGTCGCTGTTATGTTTGCCAGGTGCACTAAGGTCGCCCATCACATGGCTTTGGAATATCTTTTTGTCTGAGATGGAAAAGTTTACTACCACGTTGTCAAGATGACGGATAATGTGCTTGTTGTTCCTGTTGGATTTGACCAATCTCAGCAGTTCCTTGATATAGAAAACATTTTCTTCGGTAATTTCAAAAATTGTTCTTGTACTAATATCTTTTTTTATTAGTTCAAGCAATTCTGGAAATAACGTTTTGTCTGTAATGAGTAATTTTGGTTGTAATTTGTCAATGCATGAATCCATTCTCTCTTCTGTATTTCTCCAACGTTCTATTGCCTTGGCAATTACGTTATCTATTCCATATATGACCTGAGTTCTCTCGTATGTGGCGTCATTTAGATTCGGAGACTTGGTGAAAGGACTACCCAAACATTCCAATATATTGTATTGTAGTATATAAGCAAATTAATGAGATGGGGCACATTTGAGCAAGTCTTTTCCTCAAGTTAGCAGAGGCCGTCAGCTCATGCTATCATATCAATAAAAAAATGTAGTGTTATATTCTTTGTTGCCCGTTGTTATGTGTATAATCAATATGGCTCCATCAGGTAATGATGGCAATAAACCCTGCACTCACGCAGATGGTCTTGATGAGGGTATTCAACCAAGGACACAAGGTTGTGAGGAATGTAAAAAAGAAGGACACACTGGGTCGCATTACGACTTTGTTTAGAATGCGGTCATGTCGGATGTTGTGATTCATCTATTGGGTTACATGGGACTAAACACTATAGGGAAACAGGGCATCCGGTAATTATGGCACTACCAGATAAAAAATGGAAATGGTGTTATGCTGATAAGGCGTATATCTGATACAGGTGACAAATTCTTTACGTGGGGATTTATTTTATTTTATGTGAAGCCCACAGTTGCCCATTACCATACGTGTTATTGGGATTGCCAATTCTGTATTTGATTTATACTATTTTTCAAATTAAACCTTTGGCAAAATGGTGATACAATGGAGGATGAGAATCTACATCTCTCGAATATTTGGGGTAACTATTATATATATATGTACTTTTGGAGAAAAAATGCCTTACAATTTGTTTCATAATTTTGCCATTGATACCTTGTGACTTTAAACTTTATCTTTTGCAGTAGTTTCCAACTTGCCTTTTGTCTTAGGATATTGCATTGAGGTGTTTTTTCTTTAGTCTGTGTATGGCTATTACCCCTGCGATAAATGATGAAAGTAAAGAGATTGGGATAAAGACAGGCAAAATAATGGGAAATAAAATTTGCAACAGGAATTCTTCTGTTCTTGTTTCTTCTGACGGTTTAAAAAACCCGCCATATACATCTACACTCCATGGAAAGAAAAGCGTAATGAAAAACGAGGAAAGCAACATAGAGGCAAACAAATATCGTTTCTCTGAGCTAAAAGTGATCTCTGTCTTGCGGTTTCGTTGTCCGTCATGCCTTTTGAGTAAAAACAGATCAGCAACTATCGCAGGCACTATATTTAAAATATAAAAAGGGAACAGTCCTGAAAAATACGAGTTTGATGTGATTGTGGCAGTTGCTTGT
>JADDOQ010000149.1 GCA_016782315.1 Nitrososphaeraceae archaeon
CTGGTTTCCTATGGATATGTTATAGTCTGCTAAAAAGTAAACTTCCTTTGGAACTTTTTCAGCCCCTATTATTACCAAAATTTTCTGTTTTAGTGATTTTATCTCATTAATTGCTTCGTTGATTTGTCGTCCATACATGGTCAAATGAACGATTTTACCTTCTTCTTTATCCTTCCAGTCTTTAATCAAGTTCTTCCAATTGTCTATTATCTTGAGATTAAATTCACTTAATCCTCCCCATGAGCTATTTACTTTATTGATTGTGTTTTTTATTTCTTCATCGATATCTGTCATATACATAATACTGCTTCCAAAAGCTCTTGATACCAGTATCGCATGTGTTGTTGTTCTGTCGTCTCTCACAAGCCTGTGACCTATTCTAAGCACTGCAACCTCTTTTTCAAACATGATTTCTTAATTGTTTAGGTAAAAATAAAACTGTATTTTTTCTTCATTTTTATTCTGAATCTTCCTCATTGGAATTGATAAATAATTTTATTCCCAAGAAACGTTCCAATTTTTTTGATAAAATATCGTCTGGTTTTATTGTCCCTGTTTCGACTTTTTTCAATAGGGTTACTTTTTCATTAATTTTCTGCCCTAGTTGTTCGTGTGTTATTCCTTTTTTGTTTCTGGCTTCTCTAATGACCTTGGGAAACTCTGGATTCAAAATCATCTCATCAGTTAAATTTATTTTGTTTTGAGGTGGGGGTCTATTTCTTGGCATTGGTCTTGGTCTTGAGGAGTATGAACCTGGTTTTGTTGTTGATGTCTTTGGTGAATATTGTAATGTTGAACTTCCGGGATTTTTTGTAATTTTTCCATGAATGGATGATGGTGATGATGATGTCCTCAGGTTACTTGTAGAGAATTCAATTGGTTTGCCTCTTTTTGAACATGCAATACAAACATTAAAAACTGAATTTTCCACCCTTATTTTTTTTATGACTTCTGCTGTTTGCTTTCCACATAATTCACAAAAAGAAACCATATTTATTTATTTATATGGTAATTTATTAGTATTTTCTATTTTAGAATGATTTTCCTTCTTCTCTTCTCCTTCAAGATAAGGTCGGATTTTAGATCTGATGATTTTTATAATTGCAACTTATACACCTATAGATAAGATTTGAAGAGGCTGCTAATAGACCCATTTCAAAAAATATCCTCTCATGTTAATTTTCTTTTCGGTCAAGGAATAAGCTCTGTTTTGCCTTCCGATATTGATGTTGAATATTCAAAAAAAACCGGAAGGATAAAGAATTTTGGTTCAAGTGGAAAATTGATAGGAACTTTTAAGACGGATGGGGGAATAGCGTTGACAATTTATGGGGCGGGACTTTTCTTAAAACACCCGAATTTTTTATTTAATTGTATAGTCCCAGTTGATGATGCCATGCCATTTGTTTCAGAAGGTCGTTCCCTGTTTGTCAAACATGTATACAAATGCGGAATCAATGTTAGGATTGGTTCTGAGGTTGCAATAATAAATTCAAAACAAAATATTCTGGCGGTAGGTCGTTCCCTGTTTCCTTTCTCCTACTATCATGATAAAAATTATGAAAACTCTAGATCTCCTTTAAGGGGTGTAGGAGTTAAAATTAGAGAAGGAATAAAAAGTAGAAGTACATAATAATTCCTATGATGCGATCAGGCAATAGGGATATGAGAAGAATGCTTGACCGAATGGGTCTGGATATGAAAGATTTGAGTTCGGTCGAGGAAGTTATCATAAAAACTGATACCAAAGAAATATTTTTAAAAAAACCTCAAGTTGTTGAAATGAAAGGAAAGGATAGTACCATATTTCAAATTGTTGCTACCGAAATTGAAGAAAGCAATAGATCTGTACCATCTTTTAAAGACGAGGATGTTATTTTAGTGATGCAACAGGCCAATGTATCTAAAGAAAAAGCCATTAACGCATTAACAGAAACTAAGGGTGACATGGCACAGGCTATTTTGAATTTAACAATCTGATGTGGTCAAGAAGTAAGGTTTAATATCCTAAACACAGGCTTTTAATTAAATTGGAAGAAAAAAACCCTTCCTATGTAGAAGGAATATTAAATACTTTGGCAGAACTGGAGAGAAAATCTGAGACCCTAATCTCTGAGGTGGAAGTAATGAAAAAACGATTGATATCTATCACTAATGATGAAATAGAATCAATAAAAAGCCAGGTGATCGATAGGGCTAATAATGAGGCTCAGGTAATTATTGACACATCAAAACAAGAAGCAGAGAATGAATCGCTACAAATCTCTAAAAAGTCTGACAATGAACTGTCTTTAATATCTAAAAACATAGAATCTTCTTTTAATAAAGCTGTTGAAATGGTGGTTCAAAAAATTAGGTCCGATTTTATATTGTCAAAAAACAACAACAATAACAATAACGTAAAGTCCGATTCTAATGCTGTAACAAAAGCTGAAAACTTACAGAATGCTCCGGTTACAGGAGCTGCAAAACGCTCCAAAAAAGACAACCTGTCTGCTTGATATTTAGTGATTGGTGAATTTCTTGACCCGTATACCAAAACCACAAAGAATATTTGGGACAGTTAAAGCGTTTGCAGAAAGAGGCAGACTTTTGTCTAAAACGGAATTAGAGTCCCTTTGTGATTCCCGTGACATTGAAGAATTTATTACTAAACTAAAAAACACCAATTACAATGATGCTTTACAGAAATTGCAAAGACCATTTAACGCTGCAAAAGTAGAAAATGCATTAAAAGACCACTTATTTAATTTTCATGTCTCTATGGCTAAGATTGTTTCATCAAAGGAACTAATCAATGCTTATTACACTAAATATATCATATGGAATTTGAAGCTCATACTAAAAGGAAAAATATTGGGCAAAACCTATGAGGAAATAGCGCCCAATGTTAATCTTTATGCTGAAGAATTGATTGGAAGGCGAGATGTAGTAGTTAAAGCTTTGGTGTCTAAGGATTTAGAAGGGGCCATTTCTACTCTGCATGCCTCAGAATTTGGTTTGGATGCGCAAAATGCAGCACAATTATATAAAGAAAAAGGAAACTTTCAGATCTTTGATATTGTTTTGGATCATACGTATTTCAATTCAATAACTACTGCGTTTTCTAAAGTCGGTAAACCTATGGATGTACAACCGTTGGTGGCATTAGATGTAGATAGTTATAATGTTACAAGCACATTGAGGGGAAAATTTTGGGGCCTTTCTGCAGATCAAATCAAAAACTTGAGAGTTACCCCGACCTTTAGGGTTGAAGAAGAAGTTCTTGACAAAATGATATCTGTAGAGACAATAAAAGATGCAATTAACGAGCTTTCCAGCACCACTTATAGATATCTAATACCTTCTCGTGACATTGATGAAATTCAATCCATTTCTGAAATTGAACAATCTTTTGAAAAACAAAGTTACAAACGCTCTGTATTATCATATACCAAAATGTTTAGCTATTCAACTATGATAGGCGCAATCAAATTAAAACAATTTGAAGTAAAGAATTTGGGAACTATATGTTTCGGAGTGGAACAACATTTGGATTCAAAAAACATTACGCCTTATCTATTGTTTCATGAAGAAATCCATAAATAATGATTTCATAATTGTCCATAATATTTAATAGTCTTGTATGGTTGATTTAGATAAGATTTAACAATAAATATGCTCAACCTAATAAGTTGTCCACCTCCTGTTATTGTTGCTACAGTTTCAGGGCGCTCGTATTACAAAATAACAAGTGCTCTAAAATCGCTAAATTTGAATTTTCTGTCACTATCTCCTGAGGAAGCAGCTCTATGTGATGCAAGAATAATAATCACTACATTAAATGAATCAAAAATTGTAAAAAGAAACGATGTATTTTTAGATACCGAATTAGAACAATCGCCACTTTCTGTCAAAGCAAAAATTTTACAAAATCTGATGGGATCGTATTACTGCTGTTCTAACGATCAGTTGGTTGTGGGCATTGATCCTGGGCAGAGAATTGGTATATCTATTTTATACTATAATTTTGAATTGGATAAAATAATGGTAATGTCTGTACAATCTGCTATTGAAAAAATATCTGTAATTTTGTCTGCCATTGAATCGCAAAAGAAAATTGTCCGAATAGGTGACGGCCGCTTAAATTTGTCATATCAAATTGCAAGCGTTTTAAAGAAATATTTTAAAGATAAAGTGACAGTTGAAATTGTTGATGAGCATGGTACATCCATAAGACAAGGAACTGAAATAAATCGACGAGGAATAAGGGATATTAGTTCAGCTAGAAAAATTGCATTTAAAAATGGTCGCGTATATGAAGATGGTTTATATGATGCTATCTAATTTTAATTTTTGAATAAAAATATAGGCACAAGTATTTGATCTATATTTTTATTCTTAGGCGAAGTTGGCCCAGCCTGGTTAAGGTACGAGCTTCCCAAGCTCGGGATCGCGGGTTCAAATCCCGCACTTCGCACTTTCAGCATTTTGATTATTAATCCATAGATTTCATAAAGTTTATTTTTTAAAACCATTTAGAAAAACCATGTTATCAAAAAAATTAACTTTAGGCACCATAATCATTGTAGCAGCATAATTTATGTAGTTCGCAACTTTACATATCGATATTTTTAATATCGGTGTACTATGTAAACAAATTAAGTAGAACCTCTTTCTGAAAGGCTTGGATTTTGAGTCCCACTCCCGGCGCCAAAACAGGGAATAATGCCATTTTTTTAACAATTAAAAAATCATAATTGTGATGGTTGAGTCTTACACTTAATCTAATCTCATACACAAGATTGTAATTGAAAGGTTCTTATCGATTTGGAGAAAAGATGAATTCAACTACACGGTTTCTCTCAAAGCCATATGATGCCAAAATACTAAATGACCTGTTAAAGACTGGTCCATCTAACCGCAAAATAATTATGACCATATAGCTTCAGAGCAAACAGAATTGGACCAAAGACTTGTTGGAAGAGGGGGGGAAAAAACAGATACCAATCTGATCCTCTAATGGTTTTAGCAACGTTTATATTTGCAACTCACCAAGTATATTATCCGCGCAAATAACAGGCAAGCGGAGTCGGCATTAAAGTTGGCTTGTCCATTTATGTCAGACTAGTTGATGCATCATATATGAATACATCAGTATATGGACGCCACAATGACAGTTTAAAAAAACAGCCAAACATGGTTATACAATGAATATGAAGTAACCAGTTTGTTTGAATCTATAGGAAAATAAAAGATATGGGGATTCGATCA
>JADDOQ010000284.1 GCA_016782315.1 Nitrososphaeraceae archaeon
TGCCTGTCAAGGATACTGTGGTGTTGCCCTGTCCGCCTCTTGCAGCCGCCGCCACACCCGCCGGTGCAGCTACTCCCTGCGAAACCGAGGCTCCAGCTGTTGATCCGAGTCCTGCTGCAACTTCTGGCCCGGCATTTGAGGACGATTGGGTTGACAGAACAGGGGTTGCAATTTTAGCCGATGCAAGTCTCTTTAATTTTTCCGCCTCAGCATTAGCCAGTATTTTTTGTCTTTTTACTGGACATAATTGTGAATGGATTTCCTTCATGCTTTGAAGCGTAATGGGGTTTGAATGGGATAAGGCAGATCCACAATTTTCACAAATATATTCGGTAATTGCTGATGACAATATAACATCATTTGCGAGGTGGATATTTATAATTTTATTGAACTTGGTTTATCTTGAATCTTTATATTATGAGTTGGTTTTTTTAAAATTACTTATTTGAAACGTTATAGACAAGTAGCCTTGGGCGGAACTTTTGATATTCTTCACCGTGGACACTTGGAACTTTTGAGAAAATCCTTTGAGATTGGCTTGTTTGTGGTTATTGGGGTAACTAGTGATGAGTTTGTCAGAGCAAAACTAAACAAACGAATAATAAATCCATATCCCGTTAGGGTGCAAAATCTAAGGAACGCTCTTCAAAAGGAGTTAAAAGTTAGTAATTATGAAATCACTAAACTAAATGATAGTTTTGGGCCATTGATGATTTCTGGCGATATTGACTGTTTGGTAGTAAGTAGTGAAACTGAGGAAAAAGGCAAAAAAATCAATCATCTTAGGGCAGAGTTGGGTTTGCCTGCTATTGATGTGGTATTAGTTAAATTGGTATTGGCTGAGGATGGTATTCCTATTTCCTCCAGTAGGATAAGATCCAACGAAATAGATGAAAACGGTTTTAAAACTAATAAATAATGTATATATTATCAAACTTTTTTGATGTTGCGTTATAAATTTTTTCTATTGAAGAAAAAGGGTTAATGATTGAGAGTAACAAAATTGATGATTTGATAGCAACATATTGTGATAACCTCAGTGGTCTGAATGAGGGTTTGGATCCTGAAGTTTTAGGTTATTGGTATAAAAGAATTGAAGATAAGTCAAAGAATATGTGTGACAAAGAACTCGGAGGAAAAATCAAGTTTTCCCAAAATAGGTTATTGTGGATGAAATTTGATATCCACATTTCAAAAAGAGCTGTGCCTTTAGTTTTGCAATCCATTAGAGATTTTATTCCCCTAATGCCTTTTTCCACCTCATTGTATTTTGAAAAAGTGTATCAATTAATAATGGATGAATACAATATGGAGTTAATTTAGAATGTTGGACAATCTAAATTGAATGATGCCGCATTACCTGTACGATGGATCGAGATTATTTTACTTTTAGTTGATGATAACTTCATAAACATCTTTTCAAATTTTAATGCATTGTCTGTGTCTTTAAATGAAATACTATGATGAGAGCCATCTTTTAAATTAACAATAACCTCATTTCCTATTGTTTT
>JADDOQ010000285.1 GCA_016782315.1 Nitrososphaeraceae archaeon
CTCCCCCCTCCACTACTCCTGTAATGACACTGAAACTGATTGGGATGGTAATTATATCAAATACTGGTGATTGCTTTTGTGCAAGTTTGATAGTTCTTTTGTTTTTTTTCTTTTCTGCGTTTGATGTTACTTTAAACACTACTTTGATTTGATCATACCTGTTTCTGGCATCCATGTAGTATTAACTTTGCAGCATCACCCAAACAATCGGACCATAAAACGCATCAAGATTGGCAATAGTAAAATTTCTATTAAATAACCATAATTTAATGAAAATATCTAAATCTCGACATAATAAGGGGTTTTTGCGTAATTAGAGATGCCTACTTTCATATTTTATATTCTTTGAGTAGAAACAAAATCATTGTCTTAGCCACATCAATAGGCATGTTATTTAAAGGAACAATGATTTTTCTAGATCTATAGAAAGTGGTGGTATGATTGAAGACTTGATATTTGAATTCATCAATCTCATTAAACTATTGCAAACTGTATTATTTGAAGTTAATAGCAAAAAACTAGTAAAATAACTATAATGGACATATTTGAAATAATCATCAGGTACCTTATAGTATGTTTCTATGAATAAATATAACAGAATATGGTATTCAATGCCCTTAATACTTCAACTGTGTACCACTGCGTTTTTGGTAAGGTTGCAAACTTTGTGTATCTATCACAGCATTGCTGGTCAGAAAGACTGACAAACCATCGCGACACTTCTTTTCTCATCTACATTATATAATTAAGTCTGCTTTAGGCAAATAGAAAGGGATGATAATACTTGATGATTAGGCGAAAGTTGGTTGGAATGGTGTCAAAGTTCCCATCATCGGTCAAGGCACATGGCTGGAACATCAATGAACCTGCTGGTTCGTTAATCCCCCTATTTGTTATCTGGGGAGTTGTCTAGCCTTGGGCTCTATTGGGCCGCCACGTTTGTTGGCCCACCTATAATCTTGATAATATTCAGAAAAAACTTTAGCAAATATTTTTGCTTTAGGTGTATTGTAAAAGAATATGTTGTCATCCACCAAAGACAACATAAAAAAAAACATATGTAGCAATTGAGAAAAGACTGTAACAGAAATAACTGATATCATTTCTTTATAAACCAACCCGATAACAATGTTGGACGTCAT
>JADDOQ010000150.1:0-149 GCA_016782315.1 Nitrososphaeraceae archaeon
AGAATAATCGAATAATAATGTAATAGAAATTTCCGTAACCATAAATCATTTTGTGAATATGGGTATTAGATTTATTGAAATTAGTAGAAGTCGAGTGTTATTTTTAATTATTCTGCGGTATCTTTATCTACTTTTAACGGAAGGAAGCA
>JADDOQ010000150.1:158-3088 GCA_016782315.1 Nitrososphaeraceae archaeon
TTTAAAATATGTTGTAGAGTATGTTATTGGATGCTAGATTATAGGCCTTTAGATCCTTCTAACGTTATAAGGGATTTGATTGAGTATTATAACAGTAACTTGCGTTTGTTTTCTGACTATGGGCTTGCGTATTTGAACACAGTTTTAAATTCATGGGGTTTGCAATATAAAAATGATAGTGACAACAATAACAGAGACAAGAAGATAAACTCTGCCCATAACGATACTACTGCAGCAAATAACAATAATTCCATTTCTTTTGCCAACCCCCTTTCATATTATGATAGTTTTCTTGCCATTAGTAATTCTGAATTCAGCAAACGCCTTCGCTCAAAAGACTCCCTTCAGAATTTTAAGGACCATGTTAAAAGCATCATAAACCTTGAATCATCCCTAAGGCAAGCTTCTCCCTTTTTTCCTTCCTTTTCCCATTTGGATACCTTTGTCGATAGATACAACTTGCCATTTCATAATGCGGTTGTTTCCGTGAATGAAACGCCGCATGAAGTTGTTAAACAGGCAGATGCTACGCGCCTTTTGCGATACCATTCTGCTGCTTCTGCTTCAAGCACTGCGGCATCATCATCATCATCAGCAACAGCAATAACAACAGAGCAAAAACATGTCACTGCCACAACCACTGCCACCACTTTTCCTCCCCATCCTCCTCCTCCTACTCCTCTGCTTATGGTGTATGCGCCAATCAACCGATACCACATATTTGACCTGAGCCCTGAGAGAAGCATTGTACGGAAATTCGTCTCTGCGGGGTTTGATGTGTTTCTTTTGGATTGGGGGGAAAGACAAAGTGAGAACAAACCCACTTTGGCGGATTATGTAGAGTATGTGGACCAATCGGTGGAACAAATACGCAATACAACAAAACAGGAAAAGGTAAACCTGTACGGGTACAGCTGGGGTGGAACACTCTCCATTGTGTATGCGGCAACTCACAACAGCAAAATAAAAAACCTGGTTCTTCAGTCGGCGAACCTGGATTTTGATAAGGATGACACAGTCATTGCGGAATGGATGCGCAACTTTCCGGCAGATGGGTTTGTTGATGAGTTTAGAGAAATGTTTGGGCATTTTATTGATTTGGCCTTTCTCATGAGAAACCCCATAACACATAGTTTTGACGGTATAAAATATGCCATGGAAACAAAAGAGGACAATAATGTCAGGTTTCTTGAGAACCTTGCAAAGATAAGGTCATGGATAAACAACACCCCCGACATTCCGGGTCCATTGTTTAGACAATTTGCTGTAGACCTATATCGGCAAAACCTGCTAATCAAAAACCAGTTGGTATTGGATAAGCAAATGAAAAAAGAAAACGAAACAAAAACAAGCCAAATGAAAAAAGCAGTTGACCTCAAAAACATAACCATGCCGATACTGAACATTGTTGGAAATAAAGACGATTTGGTGTCCTCAGGGTCATCCGTTCCAATAACTGAAGGTTATGATGGTGATGGTGGAAGAGGCATTGTCTCTAGCGAAGATAAAACGTTGATTGAATTTCCATCAGACCATATTGAGTTGTGCACAAGTTATGATGCGCACAAAAACCTTTGGCCCCAAGTGACTAAGTGGCTAAAAGAAAGGTTATGAATATATGAAGCAATAATGTAAAAATTAAGGGTTCTGGATTAACAAGATGTATTATGTGTATTATAATTACACATTGCAAATATTGATTTTATATTGTCTTATTGCGCCATGTTGTTTGTTATTTAAAGTCGGCGTGAACTAATCGGATTATGTGTCTCAACGCAACAGTGTCATTTTAAATGGCTGTCATTATGATTGGTTTTATGAAAATGGTTTATGCATATATTTTATAAGTTACATTGTGACAAGCTAATATAGTTTTTTTACCCTTTTGGAATATGGCAGAAGGTAATGATAACGGTAATAACAAAAACAAAGGCAAAATGACTGTGGAGGAAGCGGGCCGAAAAGGCGGCGAAGCAGTGATAGACAAGTATGGGGCAGAACACATGGCAGAGATTGGACGAAAGGGTGGCGAGAGTTCCCATGGTGGAAGAGATGATGACAGTGGGCGACAGTCAGACAATGATAACAATGGCAGTAAGAGGGGATTGGCGTCTGCGGACAAAGAAACAAGGGAAAAAGTGGCAAAGAAAGGTGGAGAATCATCTCGTCGAGATTAAACAAGCGAAAAAACAAGCCTCTTATGACATTTCATAAGCATGCATTTTAACAGTAATTTTATTTATTCTTGTTTCCGTTACTTCTAGATAAAAATTTCAACATAAAAACAACATATGTAGCAATTGAGAAAAGATTGTAACAGAGATAGCAGACATCATTTCCTTATAAACCATCTAGATAACAATGCGGGCTGTTATGATTTTGGATGAACAGGATAAAGAGGCATTTGTTATTGATTTGCTGAACAAAGGACACATGGCAAGGGAGATTGCAAAACAAGCGCACATATCATTTACAGACATTACTAAAATAAAAATATGGGTAACCGGAGGATATGTTGAAGACAATAAAGAAAAAGCAAAATCAATGGCATCTCAATCCTTTAAGATGTTTTTAGAAAACAAATCCTTAGTTGATGTGGTCATATCCCGGAATATCCCAACAGAGCAAGTCATAGAATATACAAAGACTATTTGACACTGCAGAGAATGTCAAAGATTGTATCCATATCAAACAAACACAGGGGAAGCATTCCAGCTTTTATGACATGGTTTGAGTATATTGAGAAAAACAATGTCAAAGTAAAAGACATTGCAAACGCAATCGATTACACAAAAGACATGTAACCAATATAGCAATAAATAGGACCTTGAAGATGAACTAAAATCAAAGAGTGATTCTCTTATAGAAAACATTGGCATAATCAAAAACTTATCAAATAACGCTGACTAAGATGCATTAACGAAAACTAT
>JADDOQ010000150.1:3117-5078 GCA_016782315.1 Nitrososphaeraceae archaeon
TGAATAATTTGGATATAATTTTCAAGAAAAAGCCTTTAGCAATAGTTAAAAAATATTTCATAAATGGCTTTAATGATTGGAATGTATTGGTTGAATTCGATTTCAATACAAGATGGAACATACTATTCAGTAATGTCCACATCTATCTTTACAGGTATAGGCAGTTTTTGATAAAACAGAAGAAGGAAAACAATAAAATCCATGATAATTAATGTCTGAAGTCACAATATTCTCTTTAGCCTTCCTGTCTGTGTATCATAAACGCATCCATATACCGGAATGTCCTTTGGAATGAATGGATTTGTCCTTATCTTTTCAACCTGTTGCCTAACATTTTCCTCCAGGTTAGCAAATGTATAGAATTGCAGTTCACTTGGGTCCTTGTTGTACTTTTGTTTGATGTTGTTACGTATATGTTCATCTGAGAATTTTTGCATTCCGCAGTCAGTATGGTTTATGACGATAAATTCTTCAGTTCCCAAAAGCTCGTGGGATACTATGAGAGAACGTATTGCGTCCTCTGTCGCTATGCCCCCTGCGTTTCTTATGATGTTTGCTTCCCCTATGCTCAACCCAAGTATGTCCTCTATCAACAATCTGGCATCCATACAAGCCAATACTGCGATTTTTTTTGAAGGCATTGGTTTCAGATGCGAATGCCTATAGCCCCTAACGTATTTTTCATTTGAGTTAAACACATCTTGTATTTGGCTCATGTTTTATGATTTATGTAATTGGTCTTTAATAATTTAATTAAATGTTATACTATACCACCTCACAATTACAAATATTTGCATATTGAAATTATTGTATCAGATGAATGTTTGGAACCTAACTCGACCCATCTTAAGGTGCTGTTGATTTTGAGAATACAAGAACCAAATTTCCCAAGATGGTGTATGTTATGGGGATGCACAATAACAACAGATTCGACAACTAGAATCCACGGTTAGTGCCATATATCGACGCTCCAGAGCGCCGCTGACCTGTTATCGACCTGGATTCTAGCTGATGTTTTCCGTCATAGATGTCGGGGGTGGTTTTCGTACTGTTATTCCATTTATAATAACAACATACTTTCTAATTCCTTAGAGTGATGTAATACCAAGATATTATAAAACAACAGTACAAAAACCGTGACATCCATGACATCCCTGACATAAAATCTCGTATAGGCGGGATTAAGTTTGTATCTCTATCCCAGATAATACCATTTTAATTATTTTATAACTATTATAATAACAAATGTCTGAATATCAAAGAAAAATAAATGGCCTAATCTCTCTTTAAGCGGCGGAAGCGACCAATTGGTCACTTTTTGTTGCTCTCTCCTTGCTACGATTGAGCAAGTGGTTAACAGTGGCATACACCAATATGCTACCCATAGCCGCAACACCAAATACCAATAGTATGTCCTGAGGTGTCATGTCGTACAGGCCCGGAACGCCATGCCCAAACGCACCAGGTGTCGTTGCCGCCTCCACCTTTGATTGGGCGGTCCTCAAAGCCTCAGACCATGGGTCGAGTGCTTGTGCTTGTTGTTGCGCATAGGCCATTATCCCCCTGTTAGGTAGTGAGGCTAGGGGTAGTGCACCAAGCAAAGAGATCAGGCCAACTGTAAACAGTTTGGGCATAGATTTGCCAACTGACCTGATTGGGCTAATAATTTTTTTGCTTATGATTTCCTTTGCTCTACTCATAACCTAATCACCGACTTATAGTATATCAAATCCAAAATATAATTTTTACTTTTTTTATATTTATGGAACATAATGTTAGGAATATATATATATTGTAATGTTTATTACATATGGTTGGTGAAAAATATGAAAATAAGACCCATAGATAACAATAGTGATTGGTTTAACAGGTTTTTTGGCTTTGGAGGCATGAGAGGCAGTGGATGGGACAGATTGTTTGACATGGACCCCTTCAAGGAGCTTGAGGATATGGAGAAGGAA
>JADDOQ010000151.1 GCA_016782315.1 Nitrososphaeraceae archaeon
GTGAGGGAAGTGGGACCAATAGTATACGGCTATTCAATGACTATTGGCCCAGACGGCAAACCAAAGGTGAGGGAGTTTGGCAACGTGAAGTCACCAGGCCAGATGGGGTTAACTACCAGTACCTCTGCAGGGAGGGGTGCCAAACCATCACAACAGATAACAGCTGAAAGAGAGCCCCTTGTTGACGTCAACACAAATGACAAGGAGGTCAAGGTTGTGTTGGAGCTACCCGGCGTAAAGAAAGAGGACATCAAGATAAGCGCCTATGGTGAGGCAGTCGAGGTAACGGCAAATAACGCCCAAAGAAAATACCACAAAACCATAGAACTACCAAAGGAAGCCAATACAGATACCGCAAAGTCAACATACCACAACGGAATACTTGAGATAACATTCAGCAAAAGGGAAAACGCAAAACCAAAGGGAAGGGAGATTAAAATAGAATGAGATTCAAAAACAATTCCTTATTTTTTAGTCTAAAACACATTTTCCTTTTGTAGGCTAAAGATTTAATACTTTTTTGACACCTTCTTAAAACATGTCTCTTCTCTCCAAGCCAGAGATCCTATTTCTTCAAAGCAAGAATAAAGTTTCGAATTCTCATAAGAACTTACTTTGGTTATTGAATTACAAAAGATAAAATGGAGTATTGTTCTGGCTCAGTTGCAGTTATTTATACAATCATCCTCAAAACGAACAAGGAGTAATTCAAATAAAAATATAAAATAAATTATTTGTTTGTTCTCATGACATCCAGTTGACCGCTGTGAATCCAGTCTTTTAGTTCATCATGAGATGGCTTTATGTCATGCTTATTTGACAGATGAAGGTGCAACAACACATAATTGACTTGGTTTAAAAGTGGCTTATTCATCTCATCACCTCTTCGAGATTTTTGTCTTAGGTCTTCAGGCATCTTATTCCACCATTCCTGAAAGGTTCTCATTAGGGGTTTAAGGAACATCATTATTTTTAAACATTTCCCTGTTCTCTAATATTTATTGTAAGAAAAATAAAAAAACCAATAAAATATAGTTTACTATTGTTATATTTGTATATTATTTGTATATGGATATTTTGTAGAGATCCCCATACAAAAAGTACTAAATGTTCTATAGAGCAGTTTTAGTTAGCGTATGTTGCCGTTATTCTATTTTAATGGATATACATCTTTACAAACAAGCCAGCCAACTTGATGGATTTAGATAAAGTTTAATCAGGATTTTGGAATGATGAAATAGGATTACTGAGTTTATGAGTTATCGGCGGCCACAGGACCGCCAAATGAGGTATTATTCTGGCCCAATTGCCGTTCTTTGTTTAAACATCCACAAACCGAACCAAGTTGGCCCAGCCTGGTTAAGGTAAAGGTAGAGGATATCTGGATTCAAATCCAGCACTTTTTAAACAACAATGCGAGAGAGTTTCATTTTACTCGAGACACATACTAAATGCCTATTTAAAGTAATAGAAAACTGGAATCTTCTTTTATTGTTGCATTCCCTTTGAATACATCTCCTGCTATTCAGAATTGATTATGTTACCTTCAAAACAATAAATGCCTTACCTCCTAAATGAGCCTTCCATAACTATCTCCTTTAGCGGCTTTCTATCATTTGGAAATTCCTTGTCTTGCAATTCGTTTGGAAGATTCTCTTTTGGACCTCTCATTCCGATTGCTATCATGGCCATAACATCAAAGCTATCTGGAATATCCAAATCCGCTCTAGCTTTTACATAGTCAAATCCCTGCATACCATGAGCGACCAATCCCCTTGATGATGCTTCCAAGGCTAAATTTTCCCAAGCAGCTCCAGCGTCATATTGGTGTGTTATAGAGAATTTACCATTATGCTCAAAGTTTTTGCTGGATACAACTACAACTAGCAATGCCGCACCTTTAGCCCATACTTTGTTTGGTTCTACGAGTAAATCAAAAAGTTTAGTCCAATGGGGTGTATTTCTTTTAGCATAGATAAACCTCCATGGTTGATTGTTGTAGGAGGAAGGTGCCCACCTAGCCGCCTCAAAAAGGGACATTACAGTATCGTCATCCAATTCCTCACCTGTCATTGACCTTGGGGACCACCTGTTTAGAATAATGGGATTAATCTGAAAAGTGGGTTGTCTTTTATTTTGAGAATGTTCTGCGCTATCCTTATTTATGGAATCCTTAATTGAGATTGTCATATGGGGGAAAAGGTGTGTATATTTCTATTTAAGAGTTGTCAACAAAAAAGTATATCGATAAAAAAATAGAATTCAATCGCTTTACAGTGCTAGCGGCGGCCATACGATGGCCGCCATATAGGATATTGTTATGGCCTAAATGCTGTTCTTTGTTTAATCATCCACAAATTGAAACAAGTTGGCCCAGCCTGGTTAAGGTACTTGGAATGGATCGCGGGTTCATATCCGTTGTCCTAAGAAAATTGCTGAAATAACTAGACTAACACGATAATTAAAAATTAAAAACATAAACCCGTGAATGCAAGTAGCGGGTTCAAATCCCATTACCACTAGGTATGTATTGACAAATATAATATGTGAATCCGTGAATATGGGTTATGACTTCACGTCCCAACTGTTTCTTGTTTATTTGTTTTACCATAAGAAGATAGACTCCCTGTTTTTGTAACAGGGCTTCGAGTCCTACTCCCGGCGCCTCAAACGGGTATTCTTCAATATTGTCAAATAATTAAAAAGGGACAACTGTGATAGTTGAATCTCCATAATGAATCTAATAGTTTAATACAAGAGAATACAAATGAAAAAGTTCTTACCGCTTTAGAGAAAAAAATAGACTTAATTACAAGGTCTCTATCAAAGCCATATTATAACAAAATACTAAAGGATCTTTTAAAGACTAGCCCAACTAACACCAAAATAATCTATGACTACATAATCGCAGAACAAACAGAATCAAAACATCAAAGATTCAACTAAAGAAGGCAAAATAAAGATTCTTGTATGGCTTTCAAACTTTCACGAAAATATCTCATTTAGAGAAATGACAAAACAAGATATACTTGAATATCAAAATAATTTACGAAAATCACCAATAGAAGATCCAGAAAACAGATTGATTGGTACATACAATGGCAGACAGATGATCTTGCTAAAGTTTTTTAAATGGCTATATTATCCTGAAGAAGATTACAGAAGAAGACTAACCCCAATCTGTATGCAAGGTGTAAGAAAACTCCCAAGGAAAGAAAAAACCTCTTTACAAACCTTCTGACATTGGGAAGCAAGAGAGCATGCAGTTTTCTTAAAATATTGTCCATTCAAACAAAAGTTAAGGATATTAAATTTAGTATTACAGATGAAGGCATTCACTATGCAGAAGCAAAAGGATTACACAAGGCAAAACCGGACCAAACTGTACCTCTAATTGACTCACTACCATATCTTAAGGAATGGTTAGAAGAGCATCCTATGGGAAATGTACCTGATTCCTATATTTTTATACCACAAGGAAATAATCATGTTTCTAAATTAACATTGGATGGGCTTTCTAGCCATTATGACTATTACAAGACAAGGGTATTTTCCAAAGTTGCTTGATGACAGTACTACGGTTCCTTTAGATGACAAAGCATTTATTAAAAATAGGCTAACAAAGCCATGGAACCTATACGTTTTTAGACATAGTGCGTTAACTGAGAAAAGCCAGATATTATCTGAATCAGTCCTCAAAGACCATGCAGGATGGACTATGTCAGGCAAAATGACTCAAATCTATATGCATTTGAGCGGAGAATCATCAAAAATTTTATCGCAAAGGAGAGGCGCAATTAAGCAAAATGATATGGGGAAAGACAATGCTTTGAAAACAAGGCAATGCCCAAACTGCTTTGAACCCAATAGACCTGATTCTCAATTTTGTATAAAGTGCAGAATTGTAGTGAAATATAACTATCAAGATAAGACAAGTACCAAGTTCTTTGGCTAAGCCCTTCTATTCTTTCTTTCTTTCTATTTTTATTTATTAAAGGAAATCCAATATTTCTATCATTATGATGTTCATTTCTATTTTTTTTTTTTCTGTCCCCTTTTACGATGATTTTTTAAATGCTCCTTTATCTCTTTTTGAGAAAATAGTTTTCTTTTACAAAGAGGACAATGAATCCAATTTTTACCTCTTAATTTAGATGAAGTTACATCACGATATGTATCTGTAGAAGGGAGTTTATCATCAAAGTCACTTTCCTGATTATCCCTTTCAGACATTTATAAGTTATATATTTGGGCATTTAATATATTCGTAGGTAGATGACATTACCTTCGAATATTGAAGAAAAGGGTAAGGCATAACCCGAGTTTTTAATAGAACTACTACCTTCTTGATATAGTTACTTGTATAATTTGTTATAGGCATTAATCATTAAAACTGCTTGATCAGATTTTTGCTATAGGTGAAAGATATTACGTAAGTTATTTGGATGATTGTGAATGGAATATAAATGATGTGGAGACATACCGTATTGTAACAAAACATTCAAATAATTGAAATGTCTCATCTATCCATCTATTTTGATTTTTCGTTCATTACCGAATCATAGTGGTCTATCCTTTTCATCAATTCATTAATCTCTTTCTCTGATCGCATCTTAATGGAGTTCAGCCTGCCTACTTCGCCAGCCCTCTCATTTGCGTCCTTATCCAAATTCTTTAGTTTCTCTTCATGCTGTAATATGTTGGATATATCCTCTTTGTTGGCTAGCCCGTACCGTTTCAGTTCCTTGTATAGGCATTTAGCAGTTGAAGATCATCATCGTCCATCTCCCTGTATATGGCCATCAGTTTATCCCTATTTGAGAGTTGCAGGTATTCATTAAACCGATCCGATATCTCCCATGCATCTATGTTCAGAGTAATTGCAACATCAACCAAACTTTTGTTCTCCTTTAAGAACTTGAATGCCATTGAGTTTATAGACAGTTCTTGTTTTGGTGTTCTGCAGTCTCGTCCTCTTAACCAGTATACCTTCGGAGGATTGTACCGATATACTTTAGCGA
>JADDOQ010000286.1 GCA_016782315.1 Nitrososphaeraceae archaeon
TTATTTGGTATAATGAATAGAAACAAATTTGTATCTGTTCCCACCGAACCCGTTCAACCAATAATCTGTATTTTTTTATCAAATACAAAAAGTTTTTTTTTGGTGTTGTCATTAACTTTCTTTTTTATCTTAATTACCTTGTTGTATAAACCATCCAATATCTTATATAATATGCTTAACATAAACTCACTATGTCTTTATTCGGTCAAAGAAAAATTATTGTTGAATATGACCGTTCAAGAATAGCTAAGGGTTTTTTAGCGGCTATTGTAGTGTTTGGTATTTTTGTTGTAGGATATGACCAAGGTCAAATTTCTAGTGTTGTAAAAGGAAGTGATGAGGCATTTGAGATGAAATACCTGCATGAAGTTACCCATGATATGAGGCATGCAGCAGGGTTTCCATGCCATTAGTTTATTTCACATACATGCGGATTTGTTTTTGATGAAATCATTAACATTTGTTTTGATCTCAATTGTTTCGGGAGCAATAGCTGGTGTGATTTTGGCAGCTATGAACTTGGTTGTTGTCGAACCCTTTATTGACAAAGCCATAGGAATTGAAACCGCCAATGTCATTGCGTCTGGAGAGACTGTGGATATGGATGGGCAGGATTCATTTAGGGTTTGGCAAAAGGCTGGTAGCGTTATCGCAGGCTCAATCTTGGGAATGGCATTTGGCTCTTTGCTTGGCATAGTTTATGCCTTTAGCCGTAAAGCCCTTCCGTTTTCAGGCGACAGAAAAAGGGCGGTTTTTTTGTCATTGGTTATGTGTTTGGTTTTATTTGTTGTTCCGTTCCTTAAGTATCCTGGAAACCCTCCCGCTGTTGGAGACCCTGAGACCATATGGATAAGGGAAAGTTTGTTCCTTGGGTTTTTAGGGATATCTGCAATATCGGCTTTATGTCTTGGAATTTTGTTTCATAGACTTAGGCAAATATCCCATATCCCATTAATCATACCAGTGGTTTACGCTGTAATAATGTCGAGTGCATTTGTCTTATTTCCACCAAATCCCGATGAAATTTCCATACCGATGGATTTGGTAAACTCGTTTAGAATCGCAAGTGGGTTAACCATGGTGGGATTTTGGATAGTATTGGGCACAATCTTTGGGACATTATGGTCCAAGTATAGGCCCCATGATTCTTCAAAAATAACTGCAATATGACAAAATACCAATCATATCCTTATCTTTAACTATTCTTTTATTGATACGAAAAGCATATTGTTTTGTAATGCATTGTTTTGCGAGAAAATAGTAAAAACTTCATTTATTATATGTTATTTTTTTTATAATTGACTCTCAATATTATTTAAATAATGAATACGATTCTGTTAAACTCTATTCATATTGCCATTGGATGATTTTT
>JADDOQ010000152.1 GCA_016782315.1 Nitrososphaeraceae archaeon
CATCTAGGAGTTTTGATATTTTTATTAAAACAGTATTTTATAAGAGACTCTAATACGGATTTAATTTCAGAATAATTAGTATTGTTGTGTGCTATAACCACACCCAAAGACCACTCCTCTTTCAGTTCGGAGTGTTGGACCTTAAAGGTTTTCCCGATTTCAAAAAGTTTTTGGGGATATTTTTCATGAATGTTTTTAGACAAAGTAACCATTATTGAAGGAATAATAGAGTTCCTCAAGATTTCAAATTCAGAACTTTTTGAATCTTTGATTGAAACCAAATCCGCATCATCAACTTTGATAAAAAAATCGTCAATGGCATCTTTTGAAATAATATGAGTATTGATTATCTCTACAAACCCCAAACCTATCAAAACGTCTCTAATACTGTTAAAAATTACAGAATTAACGTGTTTTTTTCCAGAGAAATATAAAGAAGGATAGGAAGAGGAAGAGGAAGAGGAAGAAGTGTCGAACCTATAAATGCCATAACCAATTGCAACTTCTTCCGAGATATCTACGGGATTAAAAATATCTATCCTATATCGAGGAAAAGAACACTCTATATCACCATTCTCCAAAACTTTTCCGGAACATCGACTTCTCTCAAGGCATTTGATTAATTCGTCATTTGATAATTTCAAACCAAGGATTTTATTTATATAGCCATCAGATACAATCATCTTGGATGGTTTTAGAACCGGGGTTTTTATGGATTCACCCGAATGGGAATTTATGTTGATTGAATAAATTTTAAATCCCATATCATATAACTCAAAAGACAGGATAGAAAGAATATCATGGGCGGACTTTTCGTTTATAGATGTTACCTCTATCAAAAGATTATTTGTGTTTGATTTTATTTTTGTCAGATTGCCATTTATAATTGGCGGGAAAGACAAAACATTTTTTTGTGAATCAGACAATATTGGGAAAATGTCAGGATCGTTAAGCACGTGTCCATATTTTTTTCCCACATCTAAATTTTTCAAAATACCCTCAATGGTAAACTCATTTTCCTTATCCAAAGGTATAAATGAAAAGTGTTTGGGTACTGTTGTGTATTTTAATGGAAATACAATATCATCTAGATTATGCATACCGATAGAACTTTTTTTTCTTTTTCTACCCACCCCATTATGCAGATCTTCTTGCATTGAAATCAATTGCGAGATTTCATATCCATCAAGCGGTTCCTTTCTTTTAGCTACAAATGCGCATATAACTGGCCTGATATTGCCCACGGTCTCATCAACGCAAATAACATAGTCTGATTCCTCAATATCTTTGACTATGGGCAAGCCTATTTCTTTTTCAAACAATCCATTTAGGGCTCGCATTATACCATTTTCAGATGAATAATCAGGCCTATTAGGGTTAAACTCAACCCTTATTGTTCCATTGTTTTCATCCACACCCTCAATATCTAATCCAATATAAGGTATTCTTTCAATAATTTCTTTTAAATTAATATTTGGAAAAGAGTCAGATAGTGCGGTTAATCTAACGTCTACAACTGGCATTTTGGGACACTCTTTAACCAAGTAAGATTGTTATTGTACAATTCTCGTATATCATCTAAATTAAACCTAATCATAGCCAATCTTTCAAAACCACCACCCCATGCTAATACAGGATTTTTAATTCCAAGTGGTAATGTAACTTCAGGTCTCAATATGCCCATTCCAAACAGCTCAATCCACTTACCAAATTTATCATTATAGATCATGGATTGTAATGAAGGTTCGGTATAAGGAAAAAAGGTGGGCCAAAACTTTATTTTTTTAATTCCCAATTTATTGTAGAATTCAGTTTGAATTGCCATTAACTGTCTCAAATTTGCATCTTTGCCAGTGAATATTCCCTCTACTTGATTAAATTCCACAAGATGTTTAAAAGAGACCTTTTCATTTCGAAAAACCCTTCCAATTAAAAACGTTTTATCCTGTTCGGGTTTTTCTTTGGCTAGGTATTGGATTGTAACAGGAGTAGTATGTGTCCTTAATACATATGGTTTAGACGCCTCAATGTCCCAAGCGTAATTCCAGTTCTTTTCATGAACAATTGAAACATTTTTAATTAAATCATATTCGGGTAATGGCGAAGCAATATTTTTCATTGATTTCAAATAAAACGTATCCTGCATATCCCTCGCAGAATGATCTTGCGGAATAAACAAAGCATCAAAATTCCAAAAAGAAGATTGGGCAAAATTTCCATCAATTTCGCTAAACCCCATTCCCACCAATATCTCTTTTACTTCATCAATAAAGTCCACTAATGGATTTTTTTTTCCATATCCTAATAACGTCAATGGCGCTTCAACATCAATTTGATCAAATTTTAAATTTCTCCATGCACCACCAATCAAATGTTCAGCTGTGAGTTTTCTTTCCAATTCAATTCCAGAACTTGACTCTTGAAAAAACGCAACACCCAAATTAGAAATGATGTATTTTTTATTACTTATCTTTTTGATGTCCAAAACATTTGGCCTTTTTTTTAGAATTTCAAACGATGACACCTCAGATTCGTTTAATTGTGAAAGGGTTAATGAATTTAATTTGACTAATCTATTAACAAGCCTTTCCTCATTAGAGGGATACTCTGATCCGGGCAATAAGAAAACAGAATTGTCTT
Source organism: Nitrososphaeraceae archaeon (assembly GCA_016782315.1). Taxonomy (GTDB): domain Archaea; phylum Thermoproteota; class Nitrososphaeria; order Nitrososphaerales; family Nitrososphaeraceae; genus Nitrosocosmicus. The sequence goes on from JADDOQ010000152.1 coordinate 2,641, forward strand.
TTAAATCAATCCATTTGTTGTTTTTGCAATATTTTATAGCTGAATAAACTTCTTTACTATTGTTATTGAATGCTTCGCTTTTAATAATATCAACTATACCGCTTTTGCCTTCTCTTACGCAGTTTACCAATTTTCTTTCCGGAAGATAAAAATTATCATTTTTTTTTAGCGACTCTTTTAGAGATATCTCGAATTCAGTACTGTCCTCAACCACTAAAAAATTTTTATATTTCAACCACTCTATCCCTCTTCTTATTTGGTCAATAGACAATTTGCTTTCTTTGATTAACTCATTGTCTGCAATCCACTTTTCTTTGTCATGATACAATACTGAAAGAATTTTTTTTTCAATAGGGTGCATAGAAGCAATTGATCCTTTAACCAAATCGGTAGTAGTGGATAACTTGTCCCTTTCTTCATCATTAGCATTAATACTCAATCCAATTAGAAAAATTATGCAATTATTTTTAAACGTTTAAACTTTGGATACACTATACATACTAGATGTCAAATGAAAATGAAAAAAACATTTCATTTGATAATGGCGATCAAAACTACAATACACATCTAATAGATCAAAATAATACAGATAATAGCAATAACAAGTTTACTGTAACACCATGGGAAGTAGAGGGCAACGTCGATTATAACAAATTAATTGAAAAATTTGGAACATCTGCCATTACAAATGAATTAATCGAAAAAGTTAAAGACATCGCAGGTGAAGTCCACCCCTTTTTAAAAAACAGATATTTTTTCTCTCACAGGGATTTAGATTGGATTCTAAACGAGTATCAAAAAGGAAACAAGTTTTACCTTTATACAGGCAGGGGACCATCAGGTCTCATTCATCTGGGGCATTTGATGCCATGGCTATTCACAAAGTATTTGCAAGACAAATTTGATGTCAAACTAATATTTCAGATAACTGATGATGAAAAATTTCTCTTTAACGACAACAGGGATTTGCAAACAATAAATAAATTTACTTTTGAAAATATTTTGGACATTATCGCAATAGGATTCGATCCCAATAGAACAAAAATAATAATAAACACAAAACACATCAATTACCTATACCCGTTATCTATCGAGATTGCAAAAAAAATTACCTTTTCAACAGCAAAAGCAGTGTTTGGTTTTTCTAACTCCACCAACATAGGTATGATAGGATTCCCGCCTCTCCAAAGTGCACCATGTTTCCTACCCTCATTAATAGAAAAAAAACTAACGCCGGTGCTAATTCCAGCGGCAATTGATCAAGATCCTTATTGGAGAATAACAAGGGATATTGCTGAAAAGATGGGTTTTTATAAACCGGCTCAAATTCACAGTAAATTCATTCCAGGCTTGACAAGTAATGGCAAAATGTCATCATCAAAGCCAGATACTGCCCTGTTTACTATAGACGACCCCGAAGAAATTGAAAAAAAAGTAAAAAACACCTTTACCGGAGGTCAACCTACAGTTGCACTACAAAGAAAATTAGGAGGAAACGCGGATAGGTGTCCTGTTTATTGGTATTTAAAATACCTTTTTGATTCGGAAGAGAAATCTAGTGAGAGATATAGCAATTGTGTCGGAGGAAACCTGTTGTGTGGGGAATGCAAAGGGGATTTGATTAAAGATGTCAAACCGTTCATAAGCAATATTCAATCAAAAAGAGAAAAGGCAAAAAGCTTGGTAAAGGAATTCATGATTGACAGAAAAGACATAGATAACTAAAACTACCACAATTTAGGTAAACATAACCCAAAATACTAGTTCAAAAAGAGAATATCATAATGATGATAAGAATCATTTGTGAAGATGACTATGAGGCTGACAAACTATCCAGTATGTTTACATTACAAAAGGACAATTCATTGTTTGTGATCGGAATAGTCAAAACAATAGGAAATGAGGTTATTGTTAATCTAAAAGATGGCTCTCACCACAGTATTTCATTTAAAGACACAGACAATGCACTAAAATTTGAAAAGATGCTTATGGGGTTATCAATAACTAAAAGTAAAATTATCTCGGTGCATAATACAGGTAATGCGACATCATTCAATTTAGATTGGCCCATACTCTAAACTAACTCCATATTGTATTCATCCATTATTATTTGATACACTTTTTCAAAATACAATGAGGTGGAAAAAGGCATCAGGGGAATAAAATCCCTAATGGATTGCAAAACTAATGGAACAGCTCTTTTTGAAATGCTGATATCAAATTTCATCCATAATAACCTATTTTGGGAAAACTTGATTTTTTCTCCTAGTTCTTTATCACACATGTTCTTTGACTTATCTTCGATTCTCTTATACCAATAACCTAAAACTTCAGGGTCCAAACCCTCATTTAGACCACTGAGGTTATTACAATATGATGCTATCAAATCATCAATTTTGTTACTCTCAATCATTAACCCTTTTTCTT
>JADDOQ010000036.1 GCA_016782315.1 Nitrososphaeraceae archaeon
AGCTCAAGAGATTTCAGAACAATACATCGAGTCTCAAAAAGCGGTGATTAGATCACTCCAGTCAGCATGGAGACCATACAGTGAAAGCTTTAACGGCATGGTCACAAGCTTTGCGTCCCCAGATTCCATGACAAAGGCATACACCAAACTTGTCAGCAACTTTGCAGACAACGCAGTTTCAGCAATAAGACTGACAAACAACATGATCTTCTCAAACCTTGACTCATGGAAATCAACACTGCAGCAAGCAAGAGACACCTCAAAAAACATCTTCAACCTAAACGAAAACGCAGCAAGGACATTTGAGCAAAACTCAAGGCAAATAGCATCAGCAGTCTCAGAAGCCAACTCAAACAACAACCAAAACAACAGCAACCAAAGCGGTCAAGACAACAACAACAATAGTTCTTCTTCCAATAACCAAGCCACATACTATAACACCACAACAACATCAACAACAAAAAAACAATAAAAAATAACAGCATCTAACATCTTTTTATTTTAAAAAGATGTAAAAGATGGACTCAACTGTTTGCTTTACTTTTATAATTTATTAAACCAAACTGCAAAAAAAGTATATTCTGATGAGCACCAAGAACAAATACACAATGCCCGTGCCGCAAAGCCAGCTGCAGCGAATCGACAGAACATCCCCGGCGCATATTGGCAATCTCAGAAATGCAGTTGATTTTATTGTTCTACCCAATACGACGGCTCTTGCCGTGGTGGATGGCATGGTCCCATATGTCAAAGACGATCCAATGTTGGTGGTCCCTATCCATCGTATTGGAACTATTCTTACTTTGTCTCAATCATGCACCAAAACGGAGGTATGCCCGGTATGACCATTCGGGACGTAATAGCGCAAAGGTAAAGGCAATAATTATCCAATACTTAGGTTTCGGTATCTAAATAGGTATATCACCATAAATGACAAAAAAACTGTTGAGAATGGCTGTGTTTTAGATGATTTTCTTGAAAGGTTAAAGACAAGATACCGTAATAGCTGGTATCGCTTTGCAATAGAATTTGTAGGTGAAGAGAAACCACAAATCTGTTTAATCAATGACTAGGAATAAACGATAAAAGTTGTTATGATAAAAAACAGCAACAAAATTTTTTCTTGGTAAGGGCAACTTGAATCTTAATTGGTTGAAAAAAATAAAATGCACCACCATCTGGAAGAAAACTTCAGACGATAAGTCTTTCAAATATCCAATCTACAATGTCATGTTTATCTAATAAATTTACTATGAGTTCCAATTCTGTGACAATTTTAAATCACACATACAAAACATTATTGAGTTTAGCGTAAACTAATATGGGTATTGAATATTAAAGTAATAGAGATGCAAAATTTATTTTAGCATATTACCTAATACAGAAGAATTTGGCATGTAACGGTTATATTTAATATAAAAATCAAGAATTAACAAAAACAAAAAACAAATAAAATCAGATTAAATATTTATTAAATAATTAATATTAGAACAAACAACACTAGCTTATAATGAATCATTTATTATGAAGACAATAGAAAACCAGTCACATAGCGGGAATAGAGAAAACAAGGTGAAAAAGAAAAGAATCTGTATTGTGGATGATGAAGCAGATATTATTTTACTTTGTAAATTGGTTTTAGAAGATGCTGGATTTAATGTGTATACATTTACGGATTCTCTTCAAGCCTTATCAAACTTTAAGCCCAATTTTTATGATTTGGTCATCTTGGATATTAAAATGCCTAATATGGATGGCTTTGAGTTATGTAAAAAAATAAATGAAATAGATAATAAAACCAAGGTTTGTTTTTTAACTGCAAGTGAAATGTATTATGAAACATTTAGAAAGAGAGACCACTGTAAAACAGATAAAAATCTATTCCTTAGAAAGCCAATCGAAAATGACGAATTGGTAAAAAAGATAAATAAAATTATTGAAGCCTAATAAAGTGTTTATAGAACACATTATTTTAATCATTTCACTAATGCTAGAAATTCGGCATCAAGTGGTTAGATAACCAATAAATTAACAGGGTTAATGAAAAAAACATTCAGAAAAAAAATCAATGGCATAATAATCTCCCATGTTTTTTGGTATTTTACAATATTTAACAGTTAAAGTATTATACTTTGAAAAAAATATATTAAAAAATTATATTTAGATATATCTTTGGATAAAAAGATGATGACTGTTAGATCGTGTGTAAACTAAATGACAAAAACAACAAACAAATACAATAAAATTAAATTGTTTGGTTAAGCATTTGGTTTATTGTGTTTTCAAATATGTATAGTGGCTGTGCACCTTCTATTGCAGCTATTTTAGATGTATTTTGCTGCAATATTAAAAATGTAGGGGTTGATACCAAACCCAAATCTTTTGCAAAACGATCATTTTTTAGGACAACTTGACCATACTTATGAGAATCCAAACATGATGAAAACTGCTCAATATCGGTTACTTTAACATTCTTGGCAAATTCAATTAAGGCATCTTTTGAAATCCATCCAGTATTCTCACCTTTGGAATTTTGATAAACTTCATCGTGAAAGTCCCAGTATTTGTTTTGTTCAGCTGCGCAGTAAGAAGCCTCAGCAGCAAGGGTTGACAATTTATCCGAGGGTAAGTCATTGAGTACTAAATCCCTAAATACAAACTTTGCCATGCCTGTATCTACATATTTATTCACCAAATCACTTTTTGTCTCGTTATTGAATTTAGCACAATAAGGACATTGATAATCACCAAATTCAACAATGGTTATTGGGGCTTCATTAACGCCCAATGCGGTAGCACCAGGAATTGTTGAATTTGTTAACTGAGATATCAATGTTTGAACTTGAGCATCGTCATTTGCATCATTGTCATTATTTTTTCCGATATTGGAAAAAGCAGTTACAGAACCACCTATAAGAAGAGCACCCATAAGAATTGACATTATTGTTAAATTACGATATTTAGTTTTATTTTTCCTTGGAGGTCGAATTCTTTTTTTCAAGGTAACATATTATAAAAAGCATACCACATATTTAAAATAAGTTCATATGTCAAAAATTTAATCTTACCTTATGTAGATATAATAGAAATAAAGTATTAATTATCAATATTGCTTTTATTTTTCTTTAGCTTTTTTTGTATCATTTCAAAAGCCTTTTCAGCGCGTTCTTTTTTTGGTAACTGTATAAAAAACACATTAGACTTTGATTTGCTAGCAGGGGCCAATCCAAACATTCCGGCATTAGAAAGATTATAAAAAAAATCCAAAGTCTCATTGGCATACAAAAGAAAATTCTCTTCCAAGCCCATGTCAAAAAAATTTAAATTTATATCCACAAAAATGTGGGATCCGTCATCATAAATATTTAAGGTTGTATCGATTGAGGTTTTTTTATTATAAGATTTATTCACGATATTGTCAAATAAATAATCTTCAATATACAAGCATGGAACTTTAATATCATTGTAATCTACAATTGAATATCCCAATTTATGCAAATTATTTATAAATTCATTCAGATTGCAAAGGTTCCTACCCATCTTTACTGAAAAAGATGATGCGAATTGTATTTATCCATTCCTTTATCCAATAAGAATACACAAAACAGAAAGATGGAGAAGTTATTTAAAATAACTGTATAGATTTTGCAAGTAATATTGCTTTCTGGGGGTCTTCAAGTTTTATCTCCTTATCAGCATACTTTTTACTAAAGTATAGCAAATCAACTAATTTCAGTTTATCTATTGTTACAAATGTTGTCCCATTATTTTTGACATTTATAATATTGGTAGTAAGAATTACTAATTTATCGACAAAAGAGTTTCTTTTGGTGCTATTTACGATTTTGTCATAATTTTTATTTTTGTCGGCATCAATAGCAATAGCTACACCAATTTTTTTTCCAAGATGATCATTAAACACCGCATCAAGATATCCTGTCGGGATTTTATCGTTTGACTTTTTAACTGTCCCCAATTCTTCCACATAATCTATTAGGTTTTTTACGGCATCTGTAATGCCAGTTACAAGGCTGCTTTTATCATTTGACATTTTCCTCATTTTGATGAAATCAGAAATCGGAATTCCCATTATACTTCCACGAAGTCTCAAACCAGGGTAGACATTCTTAATGGTTTCCTCAATAGACTGCTCATCAATATTATAAGAGTTCTTTTTTGAGGAGATATCGGTGCAATGGTATAGTATGTTTAGTATGGATCTTATGTTTCGGAAGTCCGGAAATTCATCATATATTATTTTAATTTTTGACGTTAGGTCATTTTTGTCAACATTGTTAAAATTAGTTACATTCTGCTTTATGTATTCTAAAACAATGTCATTGATTTCATCAAATGAATTTGATCCGGCCAAGTCAATCTTATAGTTTGCTTTTTCCAACCGGTCAAAAAGAGATGGACTAACTCGAGACACATCAGAATAACTAGCTGGTGTAGTTATTAGCATTAAAATAGAATAAGGTATGTGGGAATTTATCAAGCCCTTAATATAGTCTAAAGATTGCATGTTAGCATCGAATTCGTCTATTTGGAATATGGTTATTTTATTAAAGAATTTGTAATTGATGGATGAGATAGTAGTTAGTATTAGTAACATATTATCAAATGTTTTTAAATCAGAATAATTTAAAGTCCCTTTTTTTATTATTTCAAAAATCATTCGTATTTCCACCTTTGAAAAATCATTTGACATAAGTTCAAACAAATGGTTAAAAGAGGGTTGGAATTTCCTGTCCTTTAATTGCTTTAACTTCTCATCAATGGAATTGCCATTTAGTGTATCAAAAAAACCATATTTTATAATTTTCTTAACCAATTTAGGGTTTTTAGAATACCCATTTTTTAAATAATCAATAAACTTATCAAGTACATTTTCAAAGTAAGAGATATCAAATCCTTTTATTATCGACGAATAAATGGCATCAATTTCCCGTGGATGGACTTGTGCTAAATCAATATATGAGATTATAGATTTATCCAATACATCATCTATTGTTCTCATATGAAATGTAAGATGTGTTTTTCCCGAACCAACATCCTGAATCACAGTAATAACTTTAAACAAGTCCTCTCTGGAATACTCACAGTCGTTTAATTTTAAATAAAGATCATCAACACAATTTTTTATGCTGTTTAACGCCTCTCTGTGTCTTTTTCCGCCCAATATTTTAGCAACTTTTAATGTTGGTGTAGGACTACTTGGAAATGGGTTCAGACACAGATTATATGGAAACATCAAATACACCTCACAAAGCCATGTACTATGCCCCTTAAAATAATGCCTTCGTAGCCACCTGACGATAGCTCGTATCTGTCAGGATACGATTCCGTTATATCACTTACATAATTATAAAACTCATTATCTGTAATATCACACATATTACAAATTTCATTCTTTATAGAAGATAATTCAACCCATCCTATTGATGAAGATTTTGCCTGTAAAACCCCATCAAAATTTTCTTTAAAAACATCCAAAGAAACATTACTTTTTATATCTTCAGTTTTTGTTTGATGCGTTTTTAAGTCATTTATCTTATTTTCAATGTTCTTAAATGAGTTTTTGATTTGGATCAACTCGCAATCAACATTCTCAATATATTTAAAAATACTATCCGAATAGTTGTTTATTTTATCCTGAATATTAGAAATAGATTTATAAAGATATTTAAATTTCAGATCCGAGTTTATCAGGTAATCCAAAAAACATTCTTTATTCCAACAATAGATATAAGAACCCTTTTTTGACACACAAATTCTGTCTTCATTAATTAACTCGTCCAATACATTTTCAAAACTTTCCATTGCATATTTTTTTTTTAAATCGGTTTTTTTTATTCCAACAGAACCAAAAGAATCTATAGTATCAAAAATATCATCTTTGTTGGACATATATAGTACAACAAATAAATAAAATTTATATAAAAGATAGTGAAAAATTTATAATAACAAAATTAAAAAAAGTTAACTAAATAAAAGCTAGTGGTAGAATATAACAAATACTGGAATGATGATACAAATATCTGATAAATTTAATGAAGAAAGCACTAGGGTATCTGACCTATTTTTGTATTCACCACTATCTCCTAACGATGTTTTACCAATAGCACATTTTAAAAGTTATTTGATATCTTTTTGTTTATTTTAGTGCTGAAATACAATATCCCTAAAGCTGATTCTTTTAGTTCCATTTTAATCAACTAAATAAATATAATGTTAAACGCATATCCTGAATCTAAACAGGTTACAATATAAAGAAACCAATCAATAATGATCAGGTAACTTGTTCAAAAACAATAATGGATATGACGAGAAAATTGGAAAAGACGAAGTAACTAAAAGGACAAATGATCTATTAGAAAGTTTTAAGGAAAACTACATAAAAAACAACAATAATGACTTTATCAATGATGCAATAACAAACATGACAGTTTGTTGCAAAGCATATGAGAAAATTTTTGAGGGGTTTGTTATAATGTCTCAAATCAATAGACTGCCCCAAGAATTAATAGAGGGGTTTGTAAAATGGTCTACAGGTCAGTTAGAAGATCTTCAGGAGAAAATCCAAGAAATAGATAAAAAAAGAGACATGAGATAATATCTTATCTGTTTAAATCATTATCGAATAAGTTAAATTCAAGATATAATGCAGTAGTAATGATACCCTGTGCCTGTTACTGGTCATCTCGAATTATCAAATATTAAAGATTATATCGAGGTTTCAAAACCAAGAATTGTTGTAGTTCTTGTGATTACCGCTGTAACCTCAATGCTTGCTGCTACTAGATTTGATAATACTAGCAGTATTGCTTGGGATATTTCTGGTTGGAAATTATTGTTTTTGATAATATGCGGAACCTTGTCTTCAATGGGCGCCAGTGCAATTAACCAGTTTTACGATAAAAACATAGATAATTTGATGACAAGAACCTCAAAAAGGCCAATACCTTCTGGAAGGTTAAAAGCAAATCAAGTTCTTTTTTTTGGGCTATCTTTGTCTGTAATATCGGTCATATTGTCTTGGTTTTTGTTAAACCCCATGGCAACTTTTATGATTGGCTTGGGAATTTTTTTTTATGTTGTAGTATATACTCTATTGTTAAAGAGAAGAAGTGTTTGGAATATTGTAATAGGAGGTTTTGCTGGCAGCGCAGCGGCTATGGCTGGTTGGGCTACAACTACAAACAGTATCGACATACTAGGATTTTTGGTAGGATGGCTTGTTTTCATGTGGACACCACCTCATTTTTGGTGTTTGGCCATCAAAATGAAAGATGAGTATACAAGAGCAAATGTTCCAATGTTACCTGTTCTTTATGGAAATCAGGTTACCTCAAAGTATATCTTTTTGAATTCCCTCATTCTCATCCCATATTCCATATCTTTATATTTTTTCGGCTTAGGAATGCTATACCTTACAGTTGCAGTGATTTCAGGTTCATTAATGACAGTGTATCATTATAAGCTCATGCAAAATCCTACGCCCGAATTTGCATGGAAAGCATATAAGGTTACCGCACCATACTTGGTAATAATTTTTATAGCAATAGCACTTGATGCACTATGGTACATTAAATTATGAAAAAACATTCAGACAGTATTACAATATCAAAGGAAAGGAAGAATACAGCAAATTGAGATAATCGCTATTTTTCTTAATTTACAACTTCAATTCTTTTTTTATCCTTTGTTACCCATGTAACTTGAATCAGCCCATATATTTCCAAATCCAATAATATTTTATTTAAATCATCTTCAAGAGTAATTATATTATCCTTAGACAAGGAATTAATCAAATCTTGGTCTGTAATATTTCCATATTGTTTTATTTTCTCAAAAACAACAGTTCTCAAAGGATAATTCACAATTTATTCAATCACAAAAAGTATTAATATAGTTTTTTAATATTTACATCAACAGGTTTTAAAGCTAACCATAAAAAATTTTATCATTGAACTTTGGAACAGCAGACGTTAATTTTTTTTCTATTGATAGATACCAATTGTGTACCTCTGGAGTTATTGAGGGATTTACAACAGTTAAAGCATATTCAAAATCAGAACTATAGACCATACTCGACCCTTTTTGTATTGCATTTATTGCAGCAGTTCTGCATAATGATATCAAATCAGCACCGCTATAACCTTTAGTCATTGACGATATTTTATTAAGGTCAATATCTAATGAAAGTGGCATGGTTGATGTTGATTTCAATAAAACTTCATTTCTAGATTTCTCATCTGGCGGACCGACTGAAATTAACAGATCGAAACGACCTGGCCTTAGCAAAGACCTATCCAAAAGATCAGGTCTGCTGGTGATTCCGATAACAATCACACCAAAATTACCTGCGTCATCCATTTCAGACAAGATCTGAGACAATATTCTCTCATTTCCAGTAGCATCTTCAAAGGTTCTTGATCTACCAATTGAATCCAATTCATCAAATACAACAACGCATGGAGAGGATGAACGAGCTTTTCTATAAATTTCTCGTATGGCCTTTTCCGATTCACCCACCCATTTGGACAAAATTTCAGGGCCTCTAACAAATATGATATTAATAGAGCCTTCATTTGCTAATGCTTTAGCTATCAATGTTTTTCCGCATCCGGGCGGGCCAAATAGCAATGCGCCCTTGGCAGGCTTAATCCCCATCTTTAAGAATTTTTCTGGTGTAATAAGTGGAGACAAAAAATTATTAACGAGTAAATTCTTCTCTTTGGCTAATCCACCTATGTCGTCCCATTTTATGTTGGATGGCTCTACATAAAACTCCCTTAAAGCAGTAGGAATAATATCTTTCATGGAATTTAGAAAATCGTTGTTTTTTATTCTTATACTGTTTAAAATCTCTGATGGAACTTCCCTGTTGTTTGCCAAATCAATTTCGGTCAAATAACGTCTTATGGATTTCATAGCAGCTTCCCTTGAAAGAGCTTTTATATCAGCACCCGTATATCCATTCAACAATTTGGATATATCTTTCAGGTTGACATCATCATCTAATGGCATTCCGAGTGTATGAATCTTCAAAATTTCGAATCTGCCATCCATATTATGAATTCCTATCTCTATTTCCCTATCAAATCGTCCCGGTCTTCTCAGTGCAGGGTCTAAACTATCGGGCCTATTGGTAGCTCCTAAAACTACAACATTACCCCTGTCAGACATACCATCCATTAGTGAAAGTAGTTGTGCAACGACCCTTTTTTCAACATCACCGAAAGTATCTTCCCTTTTTGGTGCAATTGCATCAATCTCATCAATGAATATGATGCTGGGTGAGGATTCCCTGGCCTTTTGAAATATTTCTCGTAATTTACTTTCTGTTTCGCCATAATATTTATTGACAATTTCTGGCCCATTTATAATAAAAAAACTAGCATTCGATTCCGCGGCCAAGGCTTTAGCTATCAATGTTTTTCCGCATCCGGGCGGGCCAAACAAAAGAATTCCTTTATGAGGATCTATTCCTATTTTTGAAAACACCTCGGGATGCCTCAATGGCAATTCCACAATCTCCCTTAGACGAGTTATCTGATTCTTTAGACCACCAATTTGCTCATAAGTGACTTGGTAATGTTCCTTACGAAATTTCTTTAAAGCAGGCTTAATGATTATTTTGGTATTATTACTTATTTTCACAATTTCTCTAGGTACAGAACTATGGATTATAAATTCAAGTTCCTTCCCCAAAAAATTTAAGGTAAATTGATCCCCCTTTATGACAGGATAACCTTCAAATCGAGAATTAAGATAGGAAATAAACTCATCAGATAGCTTTTGATTTGCATTGCACAATAAGATAATTTTTTCAGCCAACTTGGGGTTTGTTTTCTTGAGGAGAACAAAATCATTTAAACTAACACCTGCATTTTTCCTAGTTTGTCCGTCGATATGAATATAATTACTTTTTCTGGATTTATCTTCCATAGTATATGCTCTTACAGCAGTAACCTTTTTTCCCACAATTTCGACAGTATCGCCATCTGTCAAACCGATCTTGCTCATAATAACATTATCAAGTAACGCCTTTTTTTTCCCTACATCTTTGATTTTACATTCCGCTACCCTTATTTTGAGGGTTGATACCAAATTAGTATTAGTTTTATTGTTGTTGTTTTTTTTCAAATATATCGTAATAATTGAATTAAATAATTTTATTTCATTTTAACTGACTGTCTGCTAATAGTAATAACTTGTATTTCACCAGCTCCATCCACTTTTTTTATACAATCTTCCAGTTTTTCCATTTCGCCCTCTGAATCATCAAGTAAAAAGTCACCGATCAAAGCATTTAATCCAAAGGCAAGGGGCTCCTTAGCATGTGCTTTTAATTCCATTCCTTCAGGGATGCTATTTTTTAGATTATCTATCAGAACGTCAAAATCAGTTTCTGCCTCTGCTGGTAGAATTTTAATTCTAGCTACTAATCGGGCCATCTTATTTAAGGCCCCTCAAATCCACAACCAATGCATTTATAAGTTCGTGCAAACTCTCTGCAACTTTCACATCTCCAGATAAGAACATACCCACAGTTAGGGCAATAAAATCTTACGCAGGCATCATTTGGCATTATCGGCCTGTTACAAGATGTACATACAGGCAATTGTAGCTGTTTAGACATCTAAATTAGAGATATGCAAACCGCATTTATATCTTGCTTAAATCACTAATAATTTTTCTGTATTCATTACCCATAAAAGTATAAAGGAAATTTACCGTGATTTTTGCATTCAACAAACTTTTCAGTGCCGCAGCATGGAAATCAAAATCACCTGTTGACGAAATTTTATCAATAGCAGACGAGGAAATGTTAGAAAATAGTTTATCCAATGATTTATTGTCTAGTCGCTCCAAAATTTTTCGGAATAATACCTGCCTATCAAATTCTTTCCCAAATGAGTTTATCCAATTGCTTTGGTATTCTTTTAAAAATGAGGAATCATTACCATTTTCCAATGATTTGGATATTGACCTTCCCGCGTATATACCACCCATTCCACCCGAATAAATACCTCCAGCTGTGGTAGGTTTAGTTTGTCCTGCAGCATCACCAATTGTAACGTTTCTTTCAACATAGAAAGGTTTGATGTACCCATGAATCCAAAGTGGTGCATAAATTTTTCTTATGATAGAGTAGGGTTTGCCCTTTTTCTCCAAAAATTTTTCAAGTGTCAAACCCGTGTTGATGTGTCTTCCGGCTACACCCACTTTGCCTTGTCCTTCACCAGTAGGGACAATCCATGCAAAAAAACCAGGATATAAATCTGCATCAAATTCAACCTCTATTGTATCTTTTTGTATCCAAGGTGCATATATTTCATATTGACCAGAAGGTATGATGTCCCTGTATCCACTTTTTATAACACGTCCAACACCTCTTGCTTCCACGAAAAATGTGCTTTTAAAAACTTTTCCTGAACTGATTTTAACATTATAGATACCGTCAGAATAGTCTACAGATGTGATAGAGCTTTTTGTGTTTATTTCGGCTCCGTTTGATTGAGCCTGAAAGGCTAATTCTTTGTCAAAAGATCGTCGATCAATTACTATAATGTGTTGATTTTCCGAATTTATTTGGAAGGAATTGTTTTTTGTTTTGATTATTGCGCTCTTTATATAATTATCAATAGTTTTTATTCTAGGGATAATTCCTAATTTTTCTAACCCCTTTTGGCTTACAACGCCACCACAGTGCTCCGGAGTTCCTATTTCATGATCTTCTTCTAGAATTAATACGCTATAGCCATTAGAGGAAATTTCTCGAGCAGCTAATAAACCGGATACACTTCCGCCACCTACTATTACATCGTAAAAATTTTCAGGTTTTAATGTCAAAATTTATAAAAGATTTGGCATAACAATAATATAACTTAACCAACAAGCAATCATCATTACAATTCAATACGGCAATTTCTCATCTAATTTTATAATAGGACGTAACAAAAGCATTGTCGAATTGTAAAAATAACACCCAATCCAAACTAATCAAAACCACCTAAAATAATTTTATTTAATGGTAAATTTCCTTAACCGTTTTTCAAAATATCAATACCAGGCATTTCATCTCCTGCTAAAAACCTCAAGCTTGCACCACCACCGGTAGAAACATGGGTCACCTCTTTTTCAGAAACTCCGGCAACCTTCATAGCTTCCAATGTGTCGCCCCCTCCAACCAATGTCTTTACACCACGCCAAAATGCCAAAGCCATACTCATGGCAATGCTTTTTGTACTATGAGAAAATAATTCATTTTCGAAAAATCCCATTGGTCCATTCCAAAAGATAGTACCCAAACCTGTGTTGTTGTTATTGTGAATTTCATGAATAAACTTATGAACTGTTGCCTCCCCTATATCGAACCCCTTCATGTTTTTAGGAATGTGATTTCTTACAAGCTGGTATTCGGTTGAATTTTCAGATAAAGCCACTTTATGATCAACAGGCAAGATAATTTTCTCGCTGTATTTGTCAAGGGCTTTAGAGGCCCAAGACAAATAATGGTCATCTACTAAAGAATCACCTACAGATATCCCATTTGCTTTTAAAAAAGTATAGGATGCGGCTCCACCAATCAATACCTTTGTTGCTTTTGGTAGAAGGTTGTTTAGAGCACCAATTTTGTCTTTGATTTTAACTCCACCCACAACAACTGTAAATGGTTTTGATGGATTTTCCCTCAATGAGGACAAATACTCTATCTCTTTAGCAACATTGAATCCCACAATTTTAGTATTAAAATATTTTACTGCTCCATAAGTAGAAGAGTGTTTTCTATGAGATGTGCTAAAAGCGTCGTTTACATAGATATCTGCATAAGAGGCCAGTTTTTTTGAAAATTCCTCATCGTTATTTTCTTCTTCAGGGTAAAACCTAAGGTTCTCAAGTAGGATGACATCACCATTGTTTAGACTGTTGATTTTGCTCAGAGTTTCTATGCCCATGCAATCACAAGAAAAAGAAACTGGGATGTTAAATGGTGATAGAATTTCTGATAGTTTTGCTGATACAGGCAATAGTGAATATCTCATGTCTTTCCCTTTGGGTCTATCTAAATGAGATGCGAGAATTATTCTTGCGCCTCTTTTAACCAGATATTCTATTGTAGACATAGCGGATCTAATTCTATAATCTTCACTTACAAAGCCATCTTTCACCTTCACGTTAAAATCAACACGAATGAAAACTTTTTTGTTTAGGTAAAAAGAATCCTCATAGTCTGTTAATGATTTTATCGGGGTCATATGGTTAGGGAAAATTAAAGGTAATAAAATATTTTATATGAACATATTTTAAAAATAATATAAAACGTTTTAGGAATTTATACTATCCTTTAGAAAGAGGAATAACTTTAGTTATAGTCGGGCAACCGAGTTTACTTGAGGCAACTCTAAATGCCCTTTTTGCTAATTCAAGATTGGCTTTAGTGACATTGGCTTCATATATGGTATGACCTCTTTCTACTCGAGCAGCCAAACCAGTAGCTTTCCCAAATGCACGTCTCATCCCTTCCTGCAAACGGTCAGCACCAGCTGTAGCTATCATTTTATTTTCTCTCAAGATTACATGAGGGTATACCCTTAATCGGGCAAAAAAACTCATATCACCAGCCTGAGCCATAGTTTTATTTGCTGCCAATCTTGCAGCTTCAAGAGAGTTATGACGAATTTGAATTCTTTCAGTTACAACTAACTCTAAACGATAATCATAATCACTTTTTGGTTGACCGGACGCAAACCTAGCTATTTTAATTTGTGGCTTTCCTCTAATATATTCACGCCTTACAAAAGGCATGCCACGAATTTCTCTATAATTAACACCTTTCATCTAAATTCCCTTTTTTAATAAATAAATGAGGTACCATGCTCTGATTTATGTGTTATGCCAATTGATATCATAAGCAGTGAAAGTGAAAATGCGATGAAAAATGAGGAGATCATCAATGATAACGTGCCTTTAGAAAACACAAACAACAATCGAAACAACAACAGCAGCAGCAGCAGCAGCAGCAGCAGCAGCAGCAGCAGCAGCAGCAACGATAATCCAAACAATAACGACTCTTTATTAATTGCAGAAGCAAATATTCAGGAAGAGGATCTAAAAATTACTGTAAATGAAATCAGATTCAAGGACCAGTTAAGGAACAAAGGTTTTGGAGAAGTTTTCAATAATGAATTTATCCTAAACAATCTCGAAACACTCTATTTACTGAGTAATAATAAGCTAAAGCTTTTTGGAAAAAAAGATTACAATTTCACGTCATTTCTCAAAATCCTATTAAAGAAAGATAAAAAAATATTAACAAAATATCTGATATTTAGAGATCTTAGAAGTAAAGGCTATGTGGTAAAAGAAGGTTTTGGGTTCGGAACGGATTTTAGGATATATGAAAGAGGTGAGCACGGCAAGAAACCTTCCAAGTATGTTTCCATTGGAATAAATGAAGGATTAAATATAAAATCCAAAGACTTTGTAGACACAATAGATCAAATTGAAAAAATGGGCAAAGATACAGTGATAGCAGTGATAGAGAGAAGAGGAGAGGTCATATACTATAAAACAATAAAAATGTCTTTTTTTGAAAATAAGAAAAAGAGTTAGCATTAAATTATAAAAGATATTAAAAATATCATCCAATAAAAACAATGTCAGAGAAAAACGATATTAACAATATTAACAAATCACCTAAAGGAAATTTATGCAATTTGATATTTGATATAGATGAAAAGATAAGGTTTGTAGGCATAGTAAATAAAGAAAGCGAAGTAATTGATGGAGGTTTTAAAAAAGGAATAGAGCCCCTTCTTGAGGTAAATGAGGAACAAGATATGTATCTACAATCGCTTTCAAATATGATATTTTTTCAATCGTTTTCTAAAAAATTTGGTCCTGTTGACTATATAATAACAAAGCAAAAGAAAATTTCAATAATGACATTTCCATTTAAAAGAGATATCCTATGCTTATCTGTCTCTTCAGATACTAATATCGATAAAATTAGAGATGAAACGCTAAAAATCATTGTTAGAGATCAGTAAAACAATAATATACCCATTAAATGAAGGTAGATAATAATAACATGGGGCTAATAGTATGCGAAGAATGCTTATATGCTGGAGAGAAAAAAGAGTTTGAAGAACATAGCGATTACTGTAAAGAATGTCTTTATGATCACGCCATGTGTCCAAGATGTAAAAC
Organism: Nitrososphaeraceae archaeon; assembly: GCA_016782315.1. Classification (GTDB taxonomy): domain Archaea; phylum Thermoproteota; class Nitrososphaeria; order Nitrososphaerales; family Nitrososphaeraceae; genus Nitrosocosmicus. The sequence continues at coordinate 15,223 of JADDOQ010000036.1, forward strand.
AGCATATCATTCAGCATTGATTACAGAATAAATAATAACTATAACAACCAAAAAAAATATCAACCATATTAAAATATATTTAAATTAACAAAAATATATAGATGTTACAAAGCAATGAAGAATAAGATAGTCCCCCTATTATATTGAATACGAAATTCAAAAAAAATGAAGATAAAAACCGGACTACTGAGTTTTGTAACATTTTCACATATCTAGGCACTTCAAACTTTAACATTCTATTAAAGAAAATATTAATTTTAAATGGAATACCTACATTGGGATATTAGAAACTCATATAAACAATAAAACAGACACCAAGTTTAACATTTTTTGCATAATCCTAAACCAGATTCAGCGGAAAGGAAATAGATTAAATAAAGAAATTACAGGATTTGGGGTTCAGTAATTTTACAACAAAATAAAACAGTAGCCGAAATCTAAAATTATTACCAATTATAAATGCAGTAGTTTTTTCACATATTCTACTTATTATTTGCATAAATAAGCATATCATAAATTAGCTAGAAGATATTTACATATATTTTACTATGTATTATAAATTATATACTTTTTCATATTAAATGATATAATAATTATAATGCATATTATAAAATTTATATTAGACAAAGATACAAAGTAAAATAGGAAACAACAATGTTCAACAAAGAGTCATGCAGATATTGCGGGTCTACATTAAAACCAAAAAGTATATGCGTAGACTGCAATGAAATAAGTCTATGGCAATGTTTCAGATGCAATAACATTGAAGAGTATTTGCATATACACTAACTAAAAAATAAGCAAAAATAAAATAAAAAATCAAATTTGTTAAACAAAATAGAAAAACAAAATGAGTAAAATAAGATAACAATCTGCCATTATCAAAATCAAAAACATACACTTTTAAACAAATTTTATTATTCATAGTTTCTGTCTTCCGTTAATATGGATAATATTATTAACAGGATTAATTGAAATCGATCGGCATCAGATAATCCATAATAATACTAACTTTATAAATTTTAGCACTGAATAACCATCAGGATCAATTAGAGTAAGGAATACGCCATAATATTCACTAAATGTAGGATTTGTTTACCTTGCTTGACATATACCACACATAAACTATAAAAGGATTTAGTTGTACATTAGAAGGATTTGTGATCTCGTTGTTGTAGGAAAAAATCTAGTTGATATAATCAACCAATGAATTGCATAGTAACCTAATAGTTATAGATCAATAAACTACTAATCTTAAACAAACAATAAAGTATTTATTCCATCAAAAGGGTATAAAATTGATCCAAAATAGGTAAACGCAAGGTTTTAAATGAAGCCCATTTAAAGGAGTTGGTTATGCCCCATGAAGGGGAGTTATTTGGCAGAGTGATAAAATTAGTTGGTGGTGACAATATTATTGTTAAAAGTAATGACGGAAAAGTCAGAACATGTAGAATAAGAGGAAAAATAAAACGCAGGATGTGGATAAGAGATAATGATCTTGTGTTAATTGCACCATGGGACTTTCAATCAGATAAGGCTGATATAATTTGGAGATACATAAGCGCTCATGCCGAGAAATTAGATACAGAAGGACATCTCGAAGGGTTAAAGTAAAAATTTTATTTTATTGTTATTCCAACTTACAAAAATAATTGTACCCCGCCTCTGACCCACAATCAAGTCATAGTTAGCCATACACTACGTGTATAACTCCTTGTGCACTCTCTGACGGGGATAGCAATACATTAATTTTTACCCTTATTTTATCATTTATCTGTATTATTTATTTATGAAAATTAATATCAATATACCATCAATAGAAAACGCACAATTGATTTGACATGGAGTTTTTTTGTGACATATAACCAGAGTCAAGAAAAGGGCATTAAAAAGATTACAGACAATCACACAACTCTCAAATTATGACCAAACACACAATAGGAATATTGTTAAATTAATTATAGAAAAAATAAACAACTATGTTGTATTTAGGATGTTGTTGGTTCACCAATACAAAAATAGAAGAGTTATTGAATACCATGCATAATAACAAACGAACTTAAGCGATGATTTGCTCAACAGCAATAAAAATTACAACTTTTTTGTTAAAAGTTACATTTTGCATAATTGCTTTAATATGTTTTAAAGTATAACTTTAATAAAAATTATCCGCTCTTTAATCAAATATCATTAATACCGTTATCTGAAATACCACACAAATCCACTAAAAGGTATAAAAAAAATAAACATATTCTAATGGTTTTGGAAGAAGGAGTTGTTATAGATAGTTTATCTTTTTCAAATCCAACAAATCCATAAGACTATTAAGGTTAATTTGAAAAACAGAAACCAAAGTTCTTAGTTTAAAGTTCTCAATTACCTGAGGATAAATTTCCCCGATATCACCTATCTCACTTTCACTGAACAATATTTTTGCCGAATGCCCATTAAGATAATATTCAAAATTGCATCTAGGAGTTTTGATATTTTTATTAAAACAGTATTTT
>JADDOQ010000153.1:0-1111 GCA_016782315.1 Nitrososphaeraceae archaeon
ATATATAAATAACTTTCTTTAATTGTAGAATTTAAAAAAAAGGGGGTTTTTTAATCCCACTTACTCCAAGCAGCCATCCATCTATAAGTCCAGGTATTGAGTTTTGCACCCAGCGCAGCAATAGGAACACAGAGCACTGCTCCGGCACCTGCTCCCAAGGCCACGGGACTGTTATAGAACTTTCCAACTTGTGGTTCTATTGGAGTCATATATGGAGGTAGAGTGGGTCGTGGATATTTAAATGCCATTTCCAGTGGATCCGCAACTAACAGCAAGTTAATCATGTTAAACAACGGCAATGACATTCCAACTAATACACCACCGATAAGTATTGCTGCATGTTTGTTCCGCCTTGTTGCCCAGTAAGCCAAATCTAACAACATAGCCGATGGTATCCATACCGGCACTGCCACAAAGTCATATGGGTATCCTAAAGCGAACCATGCACCTTTGGCAATCCAGGTATAGATAGTCATTATAGTTGCGTAATACGTCGCTGTACCAGGAACACCTGTAAACAACATATAGTATATAGCTCCTACTACAAGCATTGTTGATTGAGAAATAGAAAATACGACAAATGATGTCCACGCCCAATCAGTATAGAAGATATAATCTCCTGCATTGATAGTAAGCAAGGTACTGTTTACTGCAACAACAACAATGAACAGATAGTGAGTTGTACGTCTTAACCAGACCATTATAATGCTGTTCTTATAGGTAATATATAAGATTTTGTATATTGTTTTTTTTTAAAAAAATATCGTAGGAAAAAAGTTATCTTAAATGATTAAACAGTTGATTTAAAAAATAAATACGTATAAATAAAAAATGGATGTTTTTACATCCTTACTGGTTTTTCGCCAGCTATTTTCAATATCCAAATCAATCCTAATACTTCAATCACAGTTAGTACGGAAAGTGCGTAAATACCGCTTGGTAATGGATATGCCCATGGATAAACAGTAACACCAACGTATATTCCCCCTGCGGTAGCTACCCAGCACAAGATAAAGCCTAAAACGAAAATGCCTCTCATATTTTCAACTCTACGTCCAATCATACGTTCAATCTCATCCCTACTCGAGCCTGATGAGCCTGATGAGCCTGA
>JADDOQ010000153.1:1238-4919 GCA_016782315.1 Nitrososphaeraceae archaeon
TCGAGCCTGATGAGCCTGATGAGCCTGATGAGCCTGATGAGCCTGAACTACCTCCACCACTGGTTCCTGATGGTTTATTAGGACTATATCCTTTTGGTAAAGTCATATTAACAGTAATTAATACAATACCTTTTTAAATTTTGCTATCCACTTCAAATTATAAAACCATAAAAAACTTTGATACAATTTTATTTTTATATTTGTATTAATGTACAGAAATATTTAACGAAATTTTAGGTTATTGTATTATACATATGTAATTATTTGTAAAAACAAGTAAAAAATGAGATTAAACATAACTCAATAATAATATACCTCTATAGCATATAGTTAATGTAAAATATTATGGCTATTTCATTAATTTCTTCAGATTCTAGATCAAAAGGACAAAAAGTAAAAGTCATCGAAAATGGCGTAGTTGTTAAAGGAAGTACATTACTTAAAAGAGGATTTGCCCATATGCAAAAACATGGTGTAATAATGGATGTTACAAATGTAGAGCAAGCTCAAATAGCTGAGGATGCAGGAGCTGTTGCAGTAATGGTGTTAGACAAATTACCTTATGATGTAAGAAAAGCTGGTGGTGTTGCAAGAACAGCAAGTATAAAGTCAATTAGCGATATAATGGATGCAGTATCCATTCCCATTATGGCCAAATGCAGAATAGGGCACATATCTGAAGCCGAAGTATTAGAAGCCTGTGGAGTAGACATGATCGATGAAAGCGAAGTGTTAACACCTGCTGACGATGAGAATCATGTATGGAAGTGGGATTTTACAACCCCTTTCGTTAATGGAGCTAAAAATTTGGGAGAGGCTTTGAGAAGGATTGAAGAAGGTTCATCAATGATAAGAACAAAAGGAGAGCCAGGTACAGGAAACGTTGCAGAAGCAGTAACACACATAAAAAAAATAAATAGAGAGGTAAGAGAACTAAAATCAGCTTATTATGATAGTGATCATCAAGAATTGATAAGGATATCAAGAGAACACAAGGTCTCTCTAGAATTGGTTAAAGAAGTAGGGAAATTAGGAAGGATTCCAGTTGTAAATTTTGCCGCTGGAGGAATAACAACTCCAGCTGATGCGGCTTTTTTGATGAATTTAGGGTGTGATGGGGTTTTTGTGGGGTCAGGTATTTTTAAATCAGATGATCCAACTCAAAGGGCAAACTCCATAGTAATAGCTACTACGCATCATAATAATGTCAAAGAGGTAATGGAAGCACAAAAGTTGGTAGATGAGAGAAAATCATTACTAGGCCTCGACACAAAAAACTTGGAATTAAAGATGCAAGAACGGGGCCCCTCATATTGACAGAGATTTTAAAAGTTGGTGTTTTAAGCATACAGGGCGATATTGAAGAGAACATTATCTCCTGTAAGGCAGCTTTGGTTGAATCAGGTGTCACAGGAGAAGTAGTCAAAGTAAAAGACTACGATGAGATACTGGAAGTAGATGGATTGATAATTCCAGGAGGAGAAAGCACGGTGATTAGCACAATGATGTCATTGAACCAATCCAATTGGAAATTACTATACCAGAGAATACATGAAGGCCTACCCGTTTTAGCTACATGCGCAGGAATGATATTATTAGCAAATAGAGTTCAAGGTAAAACCACTGGAGAAACAAAACAAAAGTTATTAAAGAATTTGGATATTACGGTGGAAAGAAATGCATTTGGTAGGCAGCATGAGTCATTTGAGACAGATTTAAACATACCAATGATTGGAGAAAAGCCATTTAAAGCGGTGTTTATCAGAGGACCTGTTGTTAAAGAAACAGGCAATGATGTTCAAGTCATAGCAAAATACAATGACAAAATTGTAGCTGTTCAACAAAACAACATAGTTGGAACATCATTTCATCCAGAGTTAACAGAAGATAATAGGATTCATGCCTATTTTATCAAAAGCATACTGAAAAACAAAGGAAAACTAAAGGAAAATAAGACTGAATAGCATTTGTCAAGCATTCTCAAAACAAATCCATTTTATTAAAAGGTTACAAATTAAATCTTGGGCGTAATCAATGAAACGAATATAGTTTTAAATAATATTTAAGGAAAGATTATTCCAAAAACACATTTGAATGCGGATAAAAAAACGCGTTAGCAATGCTTTACCATTCAGCGCAATAACAAAAATTTGGTTATTTAAAATTTATTAGTGCGGGGGGTGGGATTTGAACCCACGGACCCCTAAGAGACGGGATCCCTTATGAAGATCTTAAGTCCCGCGTCTCCAAAATCGTTTAAATTAATTTGGCCAGGCTCTACAACCCCCGCTCTAATTGATTTTAGTTCGGTTAACTGATATATATATTATAAATTTTTAATTTGAATCTTTTGCCATTTATACGAATGCAAAAAGTCAAAGTCATCAGAGTCCTACTAGTAACACTCTAAGAATCACACAAAAAAACAATATAATTGTCAAAAAGATAGTAGATCATAGATAGCATTCCAATTATCTTGATAAAAGCACTATTGGAAATTATGTGGCTTTCAGCTATTTGTACGCCGCTATACTAATTACAGCGCAGTCATGAAAATTCATGAAAATTAAAGTATATTTGCATCATATAAAACTCATCCTGGCGAATATAAGAAATATTCACCTTTTATATAGCATGATTAATGACATCTCATAAAACAAAAATGATATTTTATTACTTTATAAAGGTGATGAAGGGTTATCTAGCTGGAAATTTCTGCATCTGCAGGGATTCTTATAACCTTTATACCTGTTGAATTTATTATGGAATCTTGAAATTGTTCAAGGCTTTCTGCCACTGCAGTATCATTTTCGCCTAATGCAATAACAGCGTTATTTGAAAATTTTAGGAGATCTTGGATTTTCAGATTGCTCGTTTGATTATCACTTTGGGGCGAAGTTTGATTTTGCTGGCCATAAACAGCATTAAGGTTTATCGAAGCGAAAACTAAACTTGTTGCCATAATTAAAGGTATAGATAGCAATAAAATTATTTTTTTCATAGTTATTCTAGTTAAATACTTGTTTATTTTTATGTTTTTTGTTTTAATAATATATGAGAATCAATGTAATGATTATACACCTAAATTAATTCATATTGTTATATTATCATCATATAAATAATCCATATTGTAATTTGACGCCATAAATAAGACTGATTATATGTCATCAATGCAATAAATCCGCCCAAATGGTACAGCATTCAACATTCCCCACTACGTACATACAAACAAACGGCAAATTTGCTCGCTGTCACTTAATATTGTAAACAGGGCAAAGGCAAGAAGGGGATATCAATCAGAAAATAAACTTTAGGTCATCGAGATGACCTCTTCTTAATATTTGGTATTATGATTTAAGCGTTAACAGGACTAAAAAAATAAAAAAGGATTATTCGCCTGCTGTCTCGTCTTCTGGTAACTCTTCGTCTAATGGAGTATCTGCTGGGGTATCTTCAGCATTTGGACTTATTACATCAGAAGGAACAATTACAACCTGTTTACCTTCAGCCATTGAAGCATTTATCAAGGTACCTTGTATTTGGCCAACACTTTCTGCTACAGCAGTTTGATTACCTTCATTTAATGCACGCTGGGCATTATTAGCTAAAGTTAACAACTTATCAGTCATTTGTGGGCCTGAAGTTTGGTTTGCTTGACCAAAGGCACCCATATCTGCAGAA
>JADDOQ010000287.1 GCA_016782315.1 Nitrososphaeraceae archaeon
CAGTCCATGTTTTGCCTTCGTTTTGAGTTGCGTAAATGACATCCCCCATACCGGAAGAACCGTAAATTGTTTCAGGATTGTTTCCCATTGTCATCGCATGAAAGTCAATTGGTGGGTTTGTCACATCAGACACCTTTTGCCATGTCATGCCATAATCTGTGCTTACTCTAAACCCCAGATTTCCGCCTGTTTGGGGATGGCCACTTGAATACATTACACCATCTTTGATCGGGTTGATTGTAAATCCCATCAGGTCAGACTTGTCATTTCCAACCTCAACCCATCTACTAGATGAATTACCACTATCTTTTTTAAACAAACCATTGTGAGTTGCAAGGTATAATGAGCTGTCCTTACCTGTGGTGAACACTCCAACTCCATGGACATCCATCCATTTTCCTGAGGCGTTTTGGTTGCCGTTTTCCTGACCTGTTCCAATTGCCTCTTTATTTTGAGATGTTGTTGCCATATAGCCACCTATTCCCACACCCATCGCCAATATTGCCATAACCACAATAATCAAATTTCTTTTTGAACTTTTTGTGCTGCTCTCTGCTTTTCTGTTCTTTGTTACCCTGTTTTTCTTACCCATCTATTTCACTATTATTTAAGAAGTAAACTAACTCATATTAAATACCATGAGTTTACATTTGTAAATTGGCTATATGAGGTGTATTTATAATTACCATTAGATTACAAAAATACAGAAATAAACCTATTTGCAATTTGGTTTCCTGTCACCATAATTTGTATTTTTTAATGAAGAACGTCATTCCTGTGATTGCAATGATGGATAAACATAGGCTATAAAGCGCTGCTAAAATCACACCGTAAACATCCCACAAAAACCCAAAGGTCATGTTGCTTACAAAAAAACAAACACCAAACACCAAACTGTATAAACCATAAGCGGTTCCCCGTAGTTCGGGAGATACGTATTTTGGCATTACCGCCCTCTGAACAGTTTCTGAAACCCCGAGGTAAAGCCCAAACACGGCAGCCAAAACAAAAGCATAAAGAGAATTATCTGCAGAAAGGCCATCATTATTGTTGACATAGCAAAGATTGAATATCCCAATATCAACACTTTCTCCTTACCGATTCTATCCGCAGAAATACCCGCAGGAATGCCAACTATTGTATGGGCAACATTGATTATTGCATACACTATTGGTATTAGGCTTTGGTTTATTCCATGGTCTGAACCCTTTAGCAAAACGAACGAAAAGTTAAATGCGCCAAGGCTAAATATGCCAGTAACAACTAAAAGAATGACA
>JADDOQ010000288.1 GCA_016782315.1 Nitrososphaeraceae archaeon
CGACTAGTTTGACTACTCTCTCTGACAAAGAAGTTTTTGCAAGGCCAGGTTGTGTCAATCAACAAGGCCTTCCAGGTACCAGACATGGACGGTCAACTGAAGACGATTTAGATTTGTCTAGGAGTTAGAATAAGGATTTTTAAATTATTTGCCAACGAAGACTTTTCAATTAACTGTCACAAGTAACATTGTCTGTACTGTCTACTACCCATTATTTTCCCTATAAGATGTATAGTAATAGTTTTGAAAGTCATGGGACAAAGTTTTCACCTCCGCGTTTGAAAATCCAGCTTCCTTTAGCATTTCAATAGCTTTTTCCTTACCCCACATTGCGCCAAGACCAGCCCCATTCTGAGACAACGAAACAGAGACACAATGCAGGCAGGAAATTGTGTAGAGAAAAGGACCAAGAGGGTGCACAATGTTGTCTTTTAGATGTGTAGACGCAAGAATATCCTGCATAAGAAACACGCCACCATTGTTAAGTGAATTGTAGATATTTCTCAGCACTTGACCTGGCTTTGGTTGGTCGTGTATTGCGTCAAATGCGGTGACTAGGTCAAACTTTTCGTTAAAAGTCAGATTGAGAATGTCCTGCACCTCAAAAACTGTGTTTGAATTCTCTATCCTGGTTGCCTCTTTTTTTGCCACCTCAATTGCCTGGTTGGATAAATCATATCCATAAAATGTGCTATTGGGAAAGCGTTTGGCCATCGTGTTGACAGCCTTGCCCATCCCACAGCCTATGTCAAGCACTTTGATTCCTTTTTCTAGTTTTCGAATTAAATCCGGAACTAACGGTAGGATGTGTTCAGTCAAACCCATCACCACTGTCTGATAGCTTTCCTCGGCCATAACCTCATGGAATCGGCGATAGGAAGAGTAAGGAACGCCACCACCCTTGCTGAAGCACTCTACAATCTCATCTTCTACTTGGGCTAACACCGGTATCCATTGCATTGATGCAGCAAAATTATATGTGCTGTCCTCTCGGGTCAGGTATTGCGCCTTTTCTTTTGGTATCGCAAATGTATTGTTTTCAGAATCAAAATCAACAATTTTTCCAGTCACCATTGCCCCTAGCCATTCCCTAACATACCTTTCATTAAGTTTGGATTTCTCCGCAATATCTTTAGCAGATGATGGAGGCATAGCAGACATCACATCAAACAGTTTAGCCCTATGGCCTATTGATAGCATCAAAGACAACGCGCCTTTGTTTATTGTATCAACCAGATATTCGGAAAAGTCATCGCTCATGACAATTTTCCATCGTTTTTGTATTTGTTCGTTATTCTTCTCTCCTCCCCCCTCCACTACTCCTGTAATGACACTGAAA
>JADDOQ010000154.1 GCA_016782315.1 Nitrososphaeraceae archaeon
TTACGATCATTGTTATAGATAAATTATTTTATAAATATTAGCCAAGTGAAAAAAGAGAAGGGCCTTTGTAATGAAAAACAAATGTCATTTGACGATTTTTTGATCAATAATTTTAAAAGCAAATTGGATGATCTTTCTCTAAACCTTTTAAAAACCGGGACTGGAAAGCCATTAATTCTTTACACGACGTTATTAGATGAAAATGATGAATATGGGGAACAAGAATTAGCCATTATTAATGAAAACTATGTAGTCATTCAAGTAATTACATTTGGAGGCTTTGTACCTATGGCAGTCCAGCATCAGCGAGTCTTTACATTCGAAGAATTTTCTATATGGGTTTTTAAGAGAAGCGCTAGTTTGTTTCTCCAATGCTTATCAACAATAGATGATGCACTTGTATCGATTAACAGATGATGCATATAATAATAATTAGTTTTCTTCATCCTTTTGTCATTGATACGGAACTTTTGTTTGATCCGCCAATATTCTTGAATTGGAATTGTATTTTTATATTTTACTTTTTTTCCTGTCAACAAAAACAGTCAAGTACTATTATTACGGCCAAAAGAGAATTGTTCGTATGTTTGCTATTAGTGGGTATTAAAACATTATATAGTTAAAAGAAAGTTTTTATTGTTATTTATAGAATTTTATTTAAAAAAAGATGATGGTGTTTTATGGATGTTTATGTAGAAGATAGGCCTTGGGGAAAATTCGAAAGATATGTTGAAAATGAGAAGTGTACTGTTAAAATTTTATATCTTAAGCCAAATTCACAAACAAGTTTACAATATCATAGCAAACGTGATGAGTGGTGGAAAGTGATTAAGGGCACAATTAAAATCCATGTCAATGACAGTGAATATGGGCTTACAGAAAATGATTCTTTCTAATAAGGAGGGGCTCAAAACACAGAATGATAAACTTGGAGTACCCATCAATTATTTTGGAAATATCTACAGGCGATTTTGATGAAGGTGATATAGTGCGCCTAAAAGATATTTACAACAGGGTCTAAAAAAAACATCATTCATCAATTATTGTATTTGTTTTTCTAAAACCGTTATTAAAAATAAGATAACGAAATACAAATAAACCCCTCAATGATTTTTATCAATTATGAGTGCAAGTAAAAAGCCACACTTGAATTTGGTGGTTACTGGTCATGTCGATAATGGTAAATCAACCACTGTTGGTCATTTATTGGTCGATCTAGGTGTTATTGATCAAAGAACTATTGATTCATTTGCAAAAGAATCTGAAGCTACAGGCAAAGGTGACACCTTCAAATATGCCTGGGTATTGGACAGCATAAAAGATGAACGAGACAGGGGTATTACCATTGATTTAGCTTTTCAAAAGTTTGAAACTAACAAATTCTTTTATACCCTAATTGATGCTCCTGGCCATAGAGATTTTATAAAGAATATGATTACGGGGGCTTCTGAGGCGGATGCGGCTATTTTGGTGGTATCAGTTAAGCCCGGAGAGACGGAGGCTGCAACTGAACCGGGTGGCCAAGCTAGAGAGCATGCTTTTCTTTCTAGAACCCTTGGTGTAGGTCAAATTGTTGTCGCATTGAATAAAATGGATGATGCAGGTTATACTGAGGCACGGTATAATGAGGTTAAGGGAATAGTGGAAAAAATGCTAAAAATGGTTGGATACAACACCTCTAAAGTCAATTTTATTCCTGTTTCTGCATGGAAAGGTGATAATCTCGTAAAAAAATCACCAAATATGCCTTGGTACAAAGGACCCACATTAGCTGAAGCATTAGATTCATTTACGGCACCTGAAAAACCAATTAACAAACCGCTGCGCATACCTATTCAGGATGTATATTCTATTACTGGAGTAGGCACAGTTCCTGTAGGACGTGTCGAAACAGGTACGATAAAATCCAATCAAAAGGTCATAGTGATGCCTGCAAGTGTGTCTGGCGAGGTGAAGTCTATAGAAACACACCACACCCAAATGGACTCTGCTGAAGCCGGTGATAATATCGGATTTAACTTGAGAGGTGTAGATAAAAAACTTATTCATAGGGGTGATGTGATTGGGAATGTTGATAACCCACCAAGTGTTGCAAAAGAATTTGAAGCCCAGATAATTGTAATTCATCATCCGACTGCAATGGCTCCAGGCTATACTCCTGTTTTACATGCACATACGGCGCAGGTGGCTGCTACTTTATCCGAATTTGTTGCAAAAATAGATCCTAAAACTGGCGGAATAACCGAAGAAAAACCAAAGTTCTTAAAAACGGGTGATGCCGCTATAGTGCGTATAAAGCCGGTTAGACCCTTGGCTATTGAAACCTTTAAAGAATTTCCAGAAATAGGGCGATTTGCTCTAAGGGATATGGGAACAACTATTGCCGCCGGAATAGTTAAAAGTATAACAGAAAAGTACGATGCCAACAAAAAGTAAAAGTGTGATAATAAATGCCCCAAGAAGCTAGAATAAAATTAACAAGTACAAATCTATTAACTTTAGAGAATGTGTGTTCTGAAATAAAAGATATTGGAGAAAAAAATGGAATAAAACTAAAAGGACCCCATCCTTTACCTACAAAGAAAATGCATATTACTACTAGAAAAGCGCCAAATGGACAAGGAACAAATACCTGGGACAAATATGAACTACGTGTACATCGACGTGTTATAGATTTGGGTGCAGATGATAGATCAATAAGACAATTAATGAGGTTAAAGATCCCAGAAGATGTATATATTGAGGTGTCTCTAACTCAATAGTTCCAAAAATAATTTTAATAATTTTTAAACTATTAGGATTCTAACTGGATATTAAATTTGCAGCATTATTAACCGCATCTTTTATTTCTCTTATTACTTTGTCTATTTCCTCAGTATTTGATCTTAACTTTCCGCCTGCTGCAAATCTATGGCCTCCACCTTCCAACAGTTGCTTTGCGATTTTGTCGCATTGTATTATTTCGTTATTCCTTCTAATGCTTATTTTGCCTTCGTGATTGTAGTAGAATGCAACATCAGCTTTTGTTTTTTCAAAAACCTCTTCCGAAAAGAGGCTTATCTGTAAATATGGGGACGTAGGCACTATGCTTATTCTAACCCCGTTTTCTGTTTCAATTGTTTTGATTTTGCCAAATATGGTCTCTTTTGCATGATCTCTTAACTTTGAATACTGATAGTAGTCTTTTTGCATTTCTGTGTCCCATAAAGTTCCCCTTGAGATTTTTTTTGCTAATTCTGAAATTCTGTGATAAAAGTCGGGGAAAGTTTTGTAAAAAATAATTAACTCAGGTAATGGTGGAATTTCTAGATCCTTTGTAAAAAAATCTGATGTATGGGCTATTTTTGATAACCACTCTGCAACCGAATTGCCCTTTAAATATGCGTTATACATCAAATCAGATGCACACTGTTTTTCTGTTTTATCTAAAATCAGTTGAACTGTCGCACCTTCAATAGCTGAACTTATTGCCTTCTCAGACCAAGGATGGTGATCGATCCATGTTATTGACCATAGATTAGATTTTAAAAATTTGAATATCTCCTTAAAAAGATCAATCATATCATCATTTAATCCTAAATCCGAAATTATCACTTGTCCTCTCTCTTGTGTTGTAATTATTTCTTTGTATAGAACCTCAGAAATTCTTATGAAATTCTCCTTACCATAGCTAGTAAAAAATGTTTTGGCTTGAGGAAACCTCATTAAAGCAATTGATGCGGAAAAGATCCCATCTACGTCTGATTCATGGGAAATTATGATTGTTTTCAATTTATTGTGTGATGTTTATCAATTTATTGTTATGAAAAAGTGCGATAATTATAATGTGTATTTATATATAATTACCTTAAGTCCTCTAAAGTTTCTTCTGTTCGGTAATTTTCGGGATTTAGCCTAAACCCTTTTGAATTTTCAAAAGGTATTTCAATTAATTTTAAGTAATAGTTTCTTTTCCTTTTTTTGAATTGGTTTTCTAACCATAACACAAATTGCTGTTCGACTGCTGTTCCTTCTTCCTTTAGTATCTTTGGGTAAATTTGTGTTAATTCATCTATAAATTCCTTTTCAATGTAAATATGAAAAAAATCCCATCCCATGACTTTTTTTCCATCTGGCGAACATTCGCATTTTGATTGATAATGCGCTCCCCATTCGAGTTCCCCAATGAAATCCATGATTATGTCTCTTTCTGTGTGAAAATTTTGACAGGAACCGCTTATCAATACCATTGGGGGCTTTTCAGCATATTTTTTATGCATATGCTTATTTCTTCTATTGGGTATTTAAAATTTCAAAAAATTTTTAATTGATATGATGAATATTGAAACTAAATCTAAAACTATATTATATGTTTTTTTATTTGCTATTTGATACACTAATATTAGTTAATTTTTGACCTTATTTGGGGGAAATTGGAAGTACCTATATCTGAATATGTGGTTTATTTTAATTATGAAGGTGAAAATGCCGATTTTCTAGTTAGAGAAATAAAAAAGGGTGTTTATAAAGTATTAATTAGAGAATATAATGATAATCAGGATACAGAATTTATTGAAAAAGAATTTTTTGTAAAAAAGGATACTTTGGACCTTTTGTTTGAAGAGTACAATGTTATGAAAAAACCTACAGGTACAGAAAAAATATTGGAACCAACCCATGAAGTGGATTTGTAAATTCAATTCCATGTGTTTGTCTTTGTAGTTTTTATAAACACATAGTTAAAATAACCATTATTATTACTAAAATTGTCGTAGCGACGGTCGTCCAGTTTGGTCTAGGACATCAGATTGCCAATCTGGTAACCCGGGTTCAAATCCCGGCCGTCGCATTAGATTATCAAAAACTTTCTAAAAAAAGTAGAAAAAACTTTTTTTTGCCAAAGTTTATATGACAACCTAAAACAATT
>JADDOQ010000289.1 GCA_016782315.1 Nitrososphaeraceae archaeon
AGAAGACAGATAAATCCATCTTTGCTCCATGTTTCATTATTTCCCTAAGGTCTTTTCCTGCCTCTTTTTCTGTCCACCATTTCTCCCCATGTTTGTTTCCAATATGAATATCAAGTTCTGATGCCCTAACTGCGGCAAGCAGATAGCTTGGAACATACATAATGGATTCAGGCAAAATATGGTGCAACAGCCAATATTCCCCCGGTATCTCAAATCCGGTGTATTCCTTTATTAGCCGTGCATAGAGTTCAGACGCCTTATCTATTGACAGGTTTTCCTTCCAGTATTCCAGCTTCATCAATGAATTTGCCGCGTAAAACGTAACAAAAAACAATTCCATAAAACGGTTTCTCGATGTTAGTTTGTCGAGGTTGCTCTGATCTTTTATTGAATTGGATAATGATGATGATATGTATCCAGTGTTTTTTGTCAACCTTTCTAAAAAGAGAGAAAAGGTTTCTGCCATACCCATTGGTATCCTGTATTTATCCCAATACTCGCTTGTTGCATCAATGGAACTGGCATGCATGGCGTGCCCGGTTTCATGGAAACATGCCTGGAGATCAAAATATGGACTCTCTTTCTTATATAGCACTCTTATGTCATCAGGTATTTTTACAAAGAAGCATATGGGTGAGGGATATTTGTCTTTTCTATCTTCGGTATCAAAACAGATCCTAGACAAATCAAACTCCATATTTGTCAATATCCTTTTTACTTCGCCAAGTGGTTCTGTTTTTAGGAAATTGCCATCAATGTCCGAATAGGCTTTGTTTCTAAAATAATAAAAGTCATCGTAATATTCTGGCTCTTTACCAAGGATTTCCTTGCCAATATCAGATAACGCATCTTTGAATGGTTTCTTTGCCCTCTGGCCCATAGATTTGACAAATTCTACCAGTTTTTCATATGATATGTTTTCATTTTCCAAGTAAGCAGAAACTGGGTCTAGCATATCATGAGGTTCTTTTCCATCCGCTCTGTTGCCAATTGCATTTTCTTGGTAGACTGTTTTTATTGTTGAAAACCTGTTTTCTATAATTGGTGCTATGTGTTTGGTTTTTTCAATAAACTCATCAAATACGTCTTTTCGGTTTTTGGGCACTTTTTCAAGACTATTGAATTGTCTCCAAGTGCTCCAGTTTACCGGAAAATCCTTGAACATGTGCCTTGAGGAAACAATCTTTGTGTTTCTTGCATTGTGCAATTCTAGCTCAAGGCTCTTTGTTTTAGAGTAAGCAATGTCTTCCACAGCACCAAGAAAAAGGGGCCTTGGATGAGAAAAAAAATCGACAAATATAGTGGAGTTTCTTATTTTCATTTGTGCAAGCTGTTCTATCAATTTTTCACTGTACTTGAGGCCCGAATACTGTTTGTGCTCTTCGTCTGTTTGTGAAACATAGATA
>JADDOQ010000155.1 GCA_016782315.1 Nitrososphaeraceae archaeon
AATCCATCGTCAATCCATCGTCAATCCATCGTCAATCCATCGTCAATCCATCGTCAATACATCCATAAGGTAAAAATAAGAGCACATTGCGACGGTTAATTACAACAAATTAATTAATTTATTTAAATAGGTTCTATCAGTACTATACTTATTGTCAAAAGATAAATGGGCAATCGTATTCCTCATCAGATAAAAACCAAGGTTTTAAGAGAATGGCTTCAAGGTATTTCTCGCGACAAAATAGCATTGGATAACAACATAGGCGAAGGAAGTGTCACAGGCATAATTCAACAAGCCAAAATCAATACTCCAGATATGGATTTATTAAGAGAAACTGCTTTGAAGATAAGAAATGAAAATATTGATGTAAACTATTTTGCGTCCTCAGTTAGATTAAATAAAAAATTGAATAGATTGGGATTGACAGAAGACAGGATAGAAAAACTACTGGATGAGATAAACATTTATTGTTACAGCTATCAGAGAGACGAGAAAGAATTTGTATCAAATATAGACGAGGTATTCAATTTAGCATCTAGCCTTGACATTTCCCCATATGACATTCCTTCATATATCAATAAAAACACAATGCGCCTAATGGAACTTGATAAAAAGATAGCAGAAAAAGAAGAAAGAATTAGACAAAAAGCTGAAGATTATGGATTAACTATAGAGGATCTAAAAGGATATAGGTCAAATCTACCTCTTGTGGATAAAATAGAGAAACTGAAAAATAATTTAAGGGATTGTATAAACAAAATATATTTGTTACAAAAAGAAGTTAATCGTTACAGAATTAATCAAGAAATTGAAAGTTATTCAAGATCTGTTTTGGAAAAAGAATTTGATGAGGCCAATAAAAAGCTGCCAGAAGGCAGACCTCTAGATATACAAGAACTAGTCAGAATTACTGATGAAATTTATTTCCACCCCAGCAGAAACACGCAAATAATTAGGTCAATTCGTCAGCGCTTTGCAAATTCACCATCTTGATACAAAGTCAGAAATTTCTAACTTACATTAACCTCTCCCACCATCGTAGGATGGTAAATACAGAAGTATTCAAAACTCCCTGGCTCATCAAACGTCAAACTATAGCTTTGCTTGTTTAACATGTTACCTGAATCAAACATTGAGCCTGCGTCCGAATCATCCGAACCGGATGTTACGGTATGGGCTATCAAATCCTCATTATACCATGTAACTGTTTGTCCGACTTGAATTTCAATTGGATTGGGAGAATATGACTCTTCACCCGCTATGCCTACAACTGTTGCAGGGATTGCACCTGAAGGCGCAGAAGACATTGGATTATTTTGTGGTGGGGCAGCCGGTAGGTTTTTTGGCACTGAGCTAACAGAAGTTGGCAATATTCTATAAATATCTCCTGCATAGCTTAACACATACATATAACCATCCGGTCCCACTTCTATGTCAGTTATACCACCAAAACCCTGCCCAAAAATAATGGGTTCACTTTCCCTTGCGTTATCAACAGCATTATCGGATAAAGATTGCAAATCACCAGCATAAGTGCCATCCATTAAAATTCCACTTCTATCCCCATTAAGTGTCAACCTGTAAAGATACCCATTGTTGATGTCGGCAGTAAAAAGGTCATTCTGGTACTCTTTTCCCAACTTATCAGAGTTTAGGAATTTAGCATCAGTTATGCCTATAGGAATGTTCCAAACAAATTTTGGATCACCATAATAACCACCACCTAATTTTACCAAATCACTCCCTGATGCACCAGTATCCATAACATTATTACCTTCATATCCCTGAATTAGGGCCCAACCACTGTTGAATCCAGGTCCAACCAGATTGATTTCATCACCTGATGATGGACCATTTTCAGTATCCCATAAGTTTCCAGTTACCGGGTCAAAATCGATACCAAAGCTATTTCGAATTCCCATTGCATAATAAATACTCAGAGGCAATTCATTTCCAAAAATGGCACCGCCCGGTACAACCGACCCATCTGGAGTTACTCTCAATATGCCACCAGTACCGTCTGCATTAGGACCATCTTCGGTGTTTTGCGCCAGAGTTCTATGGCCACCCACCTCTCCGATTACCAGATACACGTTATTGTCAGGCCCAATCAGAACTTTACCTCCATCATGATCGGTTCTATTAGTTGTGCCTGGCTCCGCAGGCAGATTTAAAAGAAGAACCGGGTTGATTAACTGCCCATCGACATATTCATACCTATACAGCATATTACCAGTCGGTTCAACACCATCTTCAAAATCATCGCCATCCTTTCCTCCACCTGACTCAGTGTAATAGAGAAAAGCATATGTCCTGCCATCAGAATATGTAGACAAATCTATTCCCAACAAACCTCGTTCAATAAAAGTTGCTACCTGAACATCCAACACAGGATTGTCTTGGACAGTACCATCTCGCACTTCCATTACCCTACCGGTGTTTTTTTCAGTTACAAGAATATCATTACTGCCTAAAAACGCCATACTTGTCGGGGTTTTTAAGCCACTGGCTATCTTTTCAACAGTAAGGTTTGGATCATTTATTACAGGGCCATTTGGAGAAGGCTCTGCTTTAGAATATGCGCCATATGATGGTTGAGATGATGGGCACATATTGAAAACCATTATAAACAGTAAAGCAATAAAAGACATTGAAAATCGTTTTTTGTGTACAAATCCCATCTGAATAAAATGGACAAAAGAATAAATTAAAACGTTACGTCTTTGTGTTCTATAAATATTATTAGGTAAACAAAGAGTGGTTTTATCACATAAAATGCTCTATTATTGATTTATAGCATATTGGTACCATTGGATATGTTTTGTAGGGTTAAAAATACAGCACAAAACCATTTACTAAATTTCCACATGGGATTTAGAATCAGGCTGAATAATCTTATTACAGCGATAAAAATACTATTTTAAAGTATGAGTATTAATGTTTAATATATCATGAAAATAACAAGATAGTTGACATTTCCAAGTATACAAGGCTATTCGAAAATATTTCTAAATATAACACAGTGAAAACCATTGTGAGGGCATGAAAATAATAGATCTTACTCAGGATATGAATGAAAATACACAAGTGTTTCCAGGTTCACCCAATTTAAAGATTTTAAAATGGTCAACCTACAAGATGGACGAGTATGACTCTGAAATGATTTTTACCAGCACCCATTTGGGAACACATATAGATGCCCCCATTCATTTTAGCCCAACGGGAGAATCTGTAGAAAAAATTCCTTTAGAAAAAGCAGTAGTTTTGGATAATACAAAAGTGTTGAAAATTATAAAAAGCGATGATGAAATTATCGATGTAGATGAGGTTAAAAGATACAACATCAAAAAGAACGATACAGTATTGATATACACAGGATGGTCCTCAAATAGATTAAAAGACAAATACCTTAAAAAAAATCCAGGCTTGTCAGAGCAAGCCGCAGAGCATTTAGCAAACCTAGGGATAAATTTAGTGGGAATAGATAGTCCCAACATTGATCCCGCATTTGACAAAAAATTCAAATCGCATAAAATTTTTTCTGCCAAAAGCATTCCAATAATAGAAAATTTAACTAATTTGGACAAAATACACAAAGACAAGTTTATCTTTATTGCGTTACCATTAAAATTAGAAAATTGCTCGGGTTCCCCAATAAGGGCAGTAGCTTTAATCAATTAACCTATTTCAGTAGTATAATTAATTATAGCAACACTAGATTATTATATATAAATATGTATTCGAAAAAACATGGGACAATCTAGAACATTTGGAGATATACAATCAAGGAACATGATTTGGGCTTGTACGCTACTAAAAGGCCAGATTGACTTATTATATAATAGAACATTTAGAAAATGGGAAATTGATATATTTTCTATGTTCCAAATAATAAAGAGATCTAACCTAATGGGACACTTACACTCTCATCGCTATTTCCATGGGTATAAGTGATACAGGTAGGAAATAAGAGTGCAATTTCTTTACTAGAAACACAAACTTCATAGGCGGACCCCGGTGGAAATTCACTATCTGGTAAATCCCAGGTAACCATTGCTGCATTGTTACTTGTTCTTATACTTGCCCAGCTATACCAAGCACTATCGACCCATCCATCTTGTCCTTTAACTTGTACCCAAGCTTTGTCATCGCCAAACGGCTTATTATACAAATCTACATATAATGTCCATGCAAAAGCCTTATCTATTAAAGATGGCCCTAATGCTGCGACTGCAATAACGATACAAATTAGATAAATCCAATTTTTCATATAACATTATTCTATGTTACTATAATATCTATTTTTATGAATAAATAAAATAGAGATCATTTCTAGAAAATGTTCTAGGTTAGTAAAAATAAATTCCATATGCCGACCATGGATTATCATAATCATCATCAGTAAATAATATTTTTACAAATCATTCATCTTAAAAGAAATATAAATAAAAAGTTATTCGGTAATGAGTGTGTTATTGGCAATAACATTACAACAACCTTTGCAACGTCTATGAGTGAACAATCAGTGTCATTGCCAAAATAGATGCATAAAAATGTTTTTCAGAAATTTATCTCAAGAATATTAAATGGTAGATTACCGTCATTTTCCTAACTATTGTTAATTTTGTTAATTTATGATTCCTATGACATAGTCTTTCTAAAACCATTGGTAAAATAGGGCAGATATAAAAAATAGATGCATTACACAACACAATATGCTTCTTTTAAATTGTTCCTCCCATCCTCTTTTAACACGAACATAAGGATAGAAACTATTTTTCCATATCGATACTTTTCCTTAAATCAAGAGTCGCAGTAACAACGAATAAGTTAATTTTTATTTTAGTTAATAATTGATTTATTTTGTACTATAAAAAACAATTATCT
>JADDOQ010000156.1:0-4692 GCA_016782315.1 Nitrososphaeraceae archaeon
TATATAGTTAAAAGCAGAAATTCCCGCAGCAGCTCCATCTCCACACGCGGCAACTATTTGCTTATATGGTATATTTGTGGCGTCCCCTGCAGCAAATATTGCAGGATGAGTCGTTTTACCACCTTCAGATACCTCTATTTCGCCTTTTGAATTTATTTTGATTAAATGCTTAACAAAGCTTAAATTGATTTTTGAACCCATCTCAATAAACAATCCGTCAACGTTAATTGTTTTTTCTAGCCCAAAATTATCTTTTAAGCGAATTTGCTGTAATGCATTACCACCAGAAATCGATGTAATAGACGAATTTGGTACCAATTCTACATTGTTTTTTTTCTTTATAGACTCTATCAGGTCTTTGTCTCCACCAAGCTGTCCCCCTCTATAGACAAGATAGACTTTTGAAGCCATTCGTGATAACAATATCCCCGATTCTACAAGGTATCCTCCCACACCAACAGTTGCGGTGGTTCTGCCCTGATAAAAAGGGGCATCACATTTTGTGCAATAGTGTACTCCCTTGTTTTGGAAGGTTGTCTCATTTTCTACTCCAAGGTTATTAGGGACCTTGCCAGGGGCTAAGATAACAGCTTTGGTAAGGTACTCTGAGCGCAAGGTTTTCACTTTTAACAGATTTGAACTCTTTATAGGTTCTTTTGTTTCATTCATTACGGCTACATCAATTTCTGTCCTTTGCTCATTATCTTTGGCTATAGAATCAAGATCTCTCTTTTTGGGTGAATCATTTTGTGATAATCCATCAATATGCTCGACAGTATCGTAAACCATTTCTCCATGAAATGTCAAATACTGATTCTCAAGGGTTCTTGCTAAAAGTGGACCACTAGACATTATTGTACCAGGATAGTTTTCTAGTTTAGGAATAAGGTTTAGTTGGCCTCCAAGGTCCTTTGATATAAGAAGACATTTCGTCCTCTGCCTTGCAACAAATATGCCCGCTGAAAGACCAGCAGGACCGGACCCTATTATTATAACTTCATATTCTTCAATTGCCACATTATGACACCGAAATTAATGTAGTTAAATTTTCAATTCCCTCCATATTGTATATATTGCTATCAATATCGTTTTTTACCTCCTGTAAATTTTCTGATTCTAAAACAACTAAAACATCGTAAATCCCATAAACGGTTTTTACAGATTTTACCGTAGACAACTGGTTTACCTTTTCAATTACATCAGGTTGTTTCTTATAGTTTACATTCAACAATAGATAAGCTTCGCTCAATTTGATATAATCCTAATAATAACATCCTTTATTAATAAATATGTGTATAGTATGCAATAACAAATTGAAATTTATATTATTTATTGAATATTTATAATAAATACAATAATTGGACAATAGATATAAAATAACTATAGCAAGGTGAACAACACCATCTATTGGTATCTTGATTCAATAGTTTCTAGGAACTTTTTGCCCAAGAATAGATCCTTTTGGTAATCAACACTAGAAATATTAGGCTCAAAGCTTGTTGTTCCAGAATAAGATATACCCTTTAAGGTTGCAATGATTTGCTCAAAATCTATATGGCCAAAACCAGGCATTTTTCTGTTGTTATCCGCAAAATGCAGATGGTTTAAAAAATCTTTTGATTTAATAATGGTGTCTTCAAAAGAATCTTCCTCTATGTTCATGTGATAGGTATCCAACATGATGCCCAGATTTTCACAACTAGTAATCACAAATAATGCATCCTCAAGGTTTGAGCAATATGGTGTGGAGTATCGGTTTAATGGCTCCAATAACAAATCAATCTTATGTTCTTTTGAGCGGTTTGCTAACCTATTCAGAACGGAAAAACTTTTTGAAAGGACCTTTCTTTTATCATTCTTTGGAATAAACCTATGGGTCACATCAAAAGAATATATGGGATCTGAAAATAAGCAAATGTTTATTTTGTTTCCCCCAAAATAACTGCACATCTCAATGCATTTTATTACATAATCTTCAGAATACTTTCCAAAAGATACATCATTGCTTAACAACCTTCGTTTCCACCCTAACGGACTTATCGGTCCCCACATCCCAGTAACGCCAATGATTTTGAAATTAAATGACCGCAAAATATCGTATATGTGCTTTAAGTTTGCCTCATCAGGTTCGCCAAACATTTCCAATTGGTTAAAACCTATTGCGGATAGTTTTTCCAAGGTACTGCAGGTTTCTTCAATATATAGAAAAGAGGACAGCGTGATAGAATACGAAAAAGCCATCTAATGCATACCAATAAAAACAATCAATATAAATAGTGTACAAATCAACAATAAATCTTAAATTATTTTTTACGATTAAAGACCAATTAACTGCAGTAGGGAACAATATAGGTCAAAGCAAACAAACAACACTAAAATTTATAATGGCATCAGAAAATTCTAAAGGGAAACCATAAACAATGCAGAAAATCACATCCCACCAATATTAAAAGTTAATACCTTTTTATTTTAGTAAAATCATTGGCGGAAAGATATTGCCTACATTTTGTCAACCAAAAGAAAAGATGTCAAAACAAAATATTCATAGGTGCCAGGGTAAAGACCTTTTTACAACTTTCTCTGGCAGTGAATCACTCCATTTCCTTAAAATATCAAGGTCATTGTTTTTATCTCTAAGCTCATCAGGTAAAATTATTGGAATTTCCTCAACTATGGGATAAAACCGAAGGCAACTGTTACAAAATAACATACCATCTTCGATTACGACATCGTTATTCATATCAACAGTATTACTTGGTTTAACGGTAGAGTCTTGTGCTCTGTTGTTATTTGATTTAAAACTAGATTCAGATCCGCTTTTTTTTTCTTCACTTTGAGCAATATTCCCCATAGGCCTTGTTTTAAACTCAAATAGCTCCAGTTCGGACTCTTTATCAAATGGACAGACAAGAACATCCAGCATGCGTCGAATCATATAGTTTCAATTATAATGTATTATAGACTAATACTTATCTTCCACTATTATAGTGTAAAATTGATAAGTTTATGATATTTTAGATTTTTTCAGCGAAAAATCATATAATACTAGCAACAACGAAAACAACATCAACAATAATTAAAAAAAATAGATGGGAATTATAGTTTCAACAATATTTAATAAGTTTATAACTAAAGTTTTTCTATCAATACCATAAGAAATCAAAATGATATTTGTTTGTTTGAAATGTAAAACATTCTGTTTACATTAACATTAACAGAATAGTCAAGCAAATAAAAACAATATTCATTTAGATAACACATTGTCAAAAGTAAAGAGTTATTTATTAGGGATCATTGCAAAACTTCCAATAAAATTTAGAACCAAACAATAATCTTTTGGTAATACAAATATTTGATAACAACAGGTTTAACAAAGTGATAGAGCAACAATATACATAATGTAATATATACACAACAACCAAAAATTTTAATGCATTTTATCCATCTAATGATAAGATAATGAGGCCAACTACGACAAAGTAATAAAATTTAAGAGAAGTTTTTATTTATGATTTCAAACAAATCCATACAGCTTAATATTTTGTTATTTTGGAATATATTGTCTTGATTATCCTTCTCAATTTTCTTATTTGAAATATATGCTGACAAGCCCTCTCCAGTTATTAAATCGAAAGGTCTGCCGTGGGAGCCCTTAACTAACCGAGTATCAAAAGATATGCTTTTTTTCTGCATGTCAATAAACAGCTCCAAAGGATCATATCCAGGTTTTCGGTGGATGTCAACAGTTTTTGTAAAGGTTGGGGCTTTATCATCATCATTCCACCAATAATAGCTAAACCATTTGTCCCTGTTTGATATTGCGATGAGATCCCCACTTCTATAACTATCTATCTTTAGGTCCTGCTTTTCCTTATCATCGTAAACTCGCTCTATACCCTGTGCATCTTCCAGTATTTTCTTTACAGAATTTTTATTCTTTGGCTTATTCAAATATATGTTCGCTACCTGATGGTCAGCCATTGCAAATGCTTGACTGTATTCAAAGTCAATGTACTCTTTGTTGTTGATTGTCCTTGTGGCTAGAAGCCCATTATCCCTTAGTACCCTGTTAATGGATATTCCGTCATTTACGTCATTGAACCCATACTCAGAAAAAACGATAAATTGGGTATCATCAATTATTCCCATTCGCTCAGTTTTTTTAACAATGGAATCAACAATCCCGTCTATTTTCTTTAGGTCATCCTTTACTTGGGGGCTATTCTTACCGAATTTTTGAGAAGAATAGTCAAGCTGGGGAAAATAGGCAAATAATAGGTTAGGCGTGTTTTTTTCAATGGTAAACTCAACCGATTTTGATATCCACTCAGTTGATTTGAATGATGCAAACGGACCCCAGTAGCTTTTTAGGTCAAATTCACCAATTTTCGATGCCACCTCCTCATAGTAGTTAGGTGGCCTGGAATAACACCACATATCCATGCCCCCATTCTCTAGATGTAGAGGCCTTGGTGTAATTACAAAATCAGAATTTGCAAACATTGTGTTTTGCCAAAACAATACCGCAGTCTTTAAATTTAGGTTCTTTTTCTTTAAAACATCCCATATTCTATCAGTTTGGACCATTTTGCTTGATTGCTCCCAAAACATAACCTGATAGTTGTCTCTATCATACAGTCCGTTTGATATTATTCCGTGCTCATTTGGGTATTTTCCTGATAGTACGCTTGC
>JADDOQ010000156.1:4784-4873 GCA_016782315.1 Nitrososphaeraceae archaeon
ATCCAGAGGTGATATGGGAAACCTCTAGACCGACAATATCCAAAACAATAACATATTTTGACCTGTTATAACCATTGGTTTTGTTATTC
>JADDOQ010000157.1 GCA_016782315.1 Nitrososphaeraceae archaeon
TGGGTGGATTTATGGAGCCATTTACAAAAGAACTTCCAATGGAATATGCTGTAGAACTGAACCGAATGGTAAAGATGGAAATGGAAGGCTCAGTAGGTTGACTGTCTCTTTTTCTCTTTTTCCTCTTTTTAGATAGGACCTAAAAAACAGAGATTTACTCTATATGATTTCTTTATCTTTAATTTCAAAAGACAACTTTAATGAAATATTGCCTGGTGGTGACGGTGAACCCGAGTGGATATCAAACAACAGAAACAAAGCAATATCGCAATTCTCAAAATTACCCTTTGAGGTATCTCCGCTGTATTCAAAATACACTGGGTTAACAATGCTGGAGCCTGAGAAAATCTTTTTTTCAAACACTGAATCGTCTGCCTTATCCAATGATCTAAAGATTCGACTTGAGGAGATAAAATCTGCACCAAGCTTGATTATTGTGGGTTCATCTGTTGCGCATATCTATGTTCCGGAACAGCTGTCCAAACAGGGCTTGATTATTTCAAGCATTGGTGAGGCTTTTATTAAGCATCCTGAATTGTTAAGGAAACACTTTGAAGATAACGCCAATAACTATGGTGAGGATCGATTTCTTTCATTAGGTTTATCTTCATTTCAATCGGGATTTTTCATTTACATTCCAAGAAACTTGGTTATCCCCGAGCCTATTAGAATAGTCTATTCTTTGAGAGATGATGGCACTTCATCAATCTGTAGGAATGTTGTAATATCTGACGTTGGCTCTAAGGCAACAGTTGTTCAGGAGCTATACTCCTCCTCCTCCTCCACCCTGTCCGGTATCTCTGATGAACAGGCGGGAAAACCCGACAAAAATAAAACACAACAATGCTATTTTGAGGTTTTGGAGTGTGGCATTAAACCTGCATCTGAGCTTGAATTCATAACTTTGCAGGCAATGGATTTGTCTACAGTTAACGTTTCCAATAGAAAGGCATTTGTCGAACAAGATGGAAAAATGTCTTGGTACTCGGGAATGTTCGGTACGAGCTTGTGCCGATACAAAACCGATAGCATAATGAAGGGGCCTGGTGCCTCTTCTGAGGATGTTGAAATAGTTTTTGGGACTGAAAAACAGTTGTTTGACATAACTTCCAATTTGGATCACGCTGGGTACAGTACACGTGGCAGGGTGATGGTTAAATCAATAATGAAAGACGAGTCTAAATCGCTTTTTAAGGGTATGATTAAGATAAGGAAAGATGCGAAAATTTCTGAGGCCTATTTGGCAGGCCATGCAATATTGTTAAACAAGGGATCGCACTCTGATGCTATTCCTGGGTTGGAAATAGAAACCAATGAAGTCAAAGCCACACATTCGGCATCTGTTTCTCAAATTGATGAGGAACAAATATTTTATTTAATGTGCAAAGGTCTTGACAGGGAAAGTGCCAAACGGGAGATAGTCCATGGCTTTGTGGAGCCCCTGTCAAGGAAAATGGGTCCCTTTATTCGCGCGTGGATTAGCTATTTATTTGAAAACAAATGGACAGGCAAGCCTCTTTTACTAAAGACTGATGAGGTTATGGCGCAGATATTGGAAGTGGAAAAGTCCAGGTACAAGGAAACAGCAAACATATTTGAAAAGCATTATAAATATAGGTAGGGGATGAGCCTTTATTTTTTACCATTTACCTAATAGGCCTATAAAAAAAGGGATCTAGCATAATGTCATCTGAGAATTGGATTGATATTTCAAATTTTCTTGGCCTGAAAAAAGGCGAAATGACCGATTTTGATTATCAGGATAAAAAGATAATGATAGCAAATATCAATGGTGATTTTTTTGCTTCTGACAGGGTGTGCACTCATGCCTATGTTGACTTGACTGGTGGATTCTTAAACGAATCTGAAAAAACTGTTACTTGCCCATTACATCTATCTTCTTTTGATATGAAAAGTGGCAATGCGCTCAATCTTCCTGCAGAGGATCCACTACAAGTGTATAAAATAAAAAGGGAAAAAAATAAGTTATTTATTTTGATTTAGTTTTATGCATTTCAGATAGAAAAGGGGACAAGGGCTTTGAACAATCAATGATGCTGGTTTGGTCTCTTCTTCTTCATCATCATAATCATAACGAAAATTGTCGTGCATGGGCATTAGTTTGAAATTGCCAAAAAGCAAGACCTCTTGATTAGGCTTTTTTTCAGACGGTTTTACGTTGTTCCTGTTGGGATTTTTTCATATTTTTTCTGAAGGTAAATTATAGAAAGTTTTCACAGTCTTTCCAATAAATGCTCTAAAGCACCCTTAACCGTGTTTTCTCTTGATTCCAAAAATTCAATGTCTCGTTTTTTTAGCTCTTCTGATGTTTTGGGCCCAAGTGAAACAATTAGTTTGATTCCTAGCGAGTCCATCAATTCTTGCGCATTTCTGATGCTCAATGGTGGTTGGATGCCTGGGTGGGGGATACTGATGGGGCTGTCTGTCATTATTTTAAAAAATGCTCTTACGGTTGATGGGCTGGTAAATAAAATGGAGTGTATATTTTTATGGTAAATGAGATTCCTAAACTTGGTCCATTGGTGTGATTTCTCTGTTTCACTAAATTCCAACGTCTCATAAAAAAAAACTTGGTCTAGACTTAAATTTTTGTATGTTTTTGCTATGATGTTGTTTGATTTTTGCGATTCCATGCTTCTTGGCATCAGTACTTTGACTTTCTCTTTTCCGTTGCCTTTGTCTAATTGGTCCAAAAACTCCGTGACGCTGTTTAGGGAAAATTCCGGTTTATTGTATGGGGCAGCTAAACTTGCATTCAGATTATACTTTTCTATTGCTTTTTTAGTCTTGGGGCCTATTGCAATAAAGTTGTTCCTTGTTTTGTTGTTTTCTAAGATACTCTCCAAGATACTGTTGGCGTTTTTTTCCATTTTAATCAGTTTAAAGAAAAAGTCAACAGAGCGGGCGCTTAGGAACACATAGTAATCATAAAATCCCATTTCTGTTTTTTTTATTGATTCTGCTGTGTCTTTTGAATATAATGGGATAGTGACAATGGTTGGTAATGTGATTACATTAAGAACTTTGTTTGGGCAGCAACAAACGCTGTTTTGGATTTGATGGGGAATGTCGTCTATTTCTATCTCTTCCCTGGTAATTGCGATGTTTATTGTTTTGTCCGTCAATTTCTTATATTTGCATTTTCTTATGGGGCCGGATCGCTTTGAGGATACCACCTAATGATATCGCTTAGGGTTACTGTCTCGCCTATTATTATAATTGAGGGGGGTTTAGAGTTTTCGTCTCTTGATTTTTGCACTATGTCGCTTATTTCCCCTTTGATGATTCTCTGGCCGCTTAAGGTGCCGTTTTCAATTATGGCAACTTTGGTTTTTTCGTTAATGTTTCCCTTCCTTATGTTGTCTATTATTGTTTCCAGTTTTTCCGTCCCCATGTATATAACCACGGTATCGACCGCATCAAATAGCCTCTCCCATTTTACTATTGGCGTCTTTTTTTCTGGATCCTCATGCCCTGTTACAAATGCTACCGATGAGCTATATTTTCTATGGGTTAGAGGGATGCCCGAATATATTGCAGCGCCTATTCCTGAAGTAATGCCGGGTATTATTTCAAATCGGATGTTGTTGAGCCTTAAGAACTCGGCTTCTTCTCCGCCTCTGCCAAAAATAAACGGATCGCCCCCCTTTAGCCTTAACACTTGCTTTCCTTTTTTCGCATACTCTAACATCAGTTCATTTGTTTTGTTTTGGTGGGTGGTTGGGTCCCCAATGTTTCTTCCGACATATACTTTTTCGGCCCTTTCCGGAAATAGTTCAATTATGTCTTTTCCAATTAGCCTGTCATACAGTATCACGTCGGATTCATTTATTAGTTCTATTGCCCTGATTGTCAACAATTTGGGGTCCCCTGGTCCAGCACCACAAATGAATATCTTGCCTAAATTGCAATCTTTGTCTGTTTCGTTGGTTTTACTCATTCCGTAATTATTCCTTTTATGATATCATTATCTTTGATGGTGCCATTTTTGACCCATTCGTTTGTTAACTCAATGGCTCCTTTTGAAATTAGGATGTCGCCTACCTTTTCTCCAAGTCTTTCGGGAAACTCCAAACTGCCTTTTTCCCTGTGCTTTAGGTATCTTTTCCCATCCAGCGAATAGATTGCAGTAACTAATGATATCTTGTTATTTTCTTTGTCCGTTGTTGCTAGGGCCCCCAACGGTACGCTGCATCCTGCGCCTATTTTGTCAACCAAAGCTCTTTCCGCCTGAATCTCTTTTCTCGATGGTTTGTGTTCGATTTTTTTTAGAACTTTGACAATGTCCGAGTCATCTTTTCTGCAGACAATAGCCAGCGCCCCTTGGCCTGGTGCGGGAGTGAAACTTTGAATGTTTAATCTTTGTGTTATCTTTCCGTTTAGTCCTAGCCTCTTGATTCCAGCTTCAGCTAATACAATCCCTGTAAACCTGTTATCTTTTGATTTTGCTATTCTTGTTTCTATATTGCCCCTTATTGATTTAATGGTTACATGTGGACATTTTGTTTTTATTTGAATAGCTCTTCGTATACTACTTGTTCCTATTATGGATTCTGGTTCAAGTTGGTTTATCCTGTTGTTGTTAATGTTGTTGATAAAGACATCATATGGCTTTTCTCTCTTTGGCACACTGGCAATATCCAGTTTGTCTGAGAATCCGCCATGCAAGTCCTTGAGGCTATGCACCGCAAAATCCGCTTTGCATCGCAACAGTAAATCATTTACTTCCTTTTCGAAAACTCCGATCTGATCGATTGCAAAAAATGGCCGTTTATCTTTGTCCCCTTTCGTAGTCAC